>JBQCHA010000118.1:0-22397 GCA_051955175.1 Sphingomonas sp. | reverse complement strand
CGGCCGCACGTCGGAATTCTTCGACTTCTTCGTCTATGCCATTGCCTCGGTGCTGGTGTTTCCGGCCTATGTCTTTCCTTATGTCGATCGGCTGACCGGCACGCTCTATTCCTTCGCGCTGTTCGCGCTGGCGTTCATCGCGCGCCCGGTCGGCTCGCTGATCTTCATGGCGGTCGACCGCAACTATGGCCGCGGCGTGAAGCTGACCATCGCCTTGTTCATGCTCGGTGCGTCGACCGTCGCGATCGCCTTCTTGCCGGGCTATGACAGCGTCGGCAGCACCTCGGCGATCCTGCTCGGGCTGTTCCGCATCTGCCAGGGCCTGGCGCTGGGCGGGGCGTGGGACGGCCTCGCCTCGCTGCTGGCGATGAACGCGCCCGCCAACCGTCGCGGCTGGTACGCGATGATCCCGCAGCTTGGCGCACCGCTCGGCCTGATGGTGGCGAGCGGCCTGTTCGCCTATTTCGTGCTGACGCTGTCGCCGACCGATTTCCTCGACTGGGGCTGGCGCTATCCGTTCTTCTGCGCCTTCACGATCAACGTCGTGGCGCTGTTCGCCCGTCTGCGCCTGGTCAGCACGCCCGATTTCATCCACCTGTTCCAGACCAAGGACCTGCAGCCGTCGCCGGTGCTGGAGACGGTCAACACCGAAGGCCGCAACATCATCATCGGTGCCTTCGCGCCGATCGCCAGCTTCGCGCTTTTCCACATGGTCACGGTGTTTCCGCTGTCTTGGGTCGCGCTGTTCACGCCCGAGCGCCCGGCGCACTTCCTGATCATCGAAGCGGTGGCGGCGCTGTTCGGCCTGCTGGCGATCGTCGCCTCGGGGTATCTTGGCGATCGAGTCGGCCGGCGCTCGCTGCTCGGCACGTGCGCGGCGGTCATTGCCGTGTTCAGCTGGTTCGCGCCGCAGCTGCTGACCGCTGGCGCGGTCGGCGAGATCGTGTTCATGGTCGTCGGCTTCGTGCTGCTGGGCTTCTCGTTCGGCCAGTCGTCGGGCGTGGTCGCCTCGAACTTCCCCAGCCTGTCGCGCTACACCGGTTCGGCGCTGACGTCGGATCTTGCCTGGTTGCTGGGCGCCGGCTTCGCGCCGCTCGCCGCGTTGTGGCTGGCGTCGTCCGGCGGCATCACCGCGGCGGGCATCTACCTGTTCTCCGGCGCGGCGTGCACGCTGGTTGCGTTGTGGGCCAACAAGACGCTGGCCACCGACCGTCCGGAAGAGGCGCCGACCGCCGCCTGACGCAGCGAACGCCGCGCCCGCCCCGGCGTGCGCGGCCGCTCGCTTATCCTGCCGATGCGGTGATCGCCGGCAACGGCATCCCCGCGTCGGCCAGCAGGTCGCCCAGCGCGCCCGAGCGCACGATCGCCAGCGCCGCCGCCATGTCGGCGTGCATGTAGCGATCCTCGTCGAGCGCCGGCACCTCGCGCCGCAGACGCGCGCGCACCGCCTCCAGCGCCTCGCTGCTGGTCAAGGGCGCATGGAAGTCGCAGCCCTGCGCCGCCGCCAGATACTCGATCGCCAGCACGCCGGCCAGGTTGCCGGCCATCTCCGGCAGGCGCCGCGCGCCATGGGCCGCCATCGACACGTGATCCTCCTGATTCGCCGAGGTGGGGATCGAGTCGACGCTCGCCGGATGCGCACGCTGCTTGTTTTCGGAAACGAGCGCCGCCGCGGTCACCTGCGGGATCATGAAGCCCGAGTTGAGCCCCGGCTTCGGCGTCAGGAATGCCGGCAGGCCCGACAGCGCCGGATCGACCAGCATGGCGATGCGTCGCTCGGCGATCGACCCGATCTCGCAGATCGCGAGCGCGATCATGTCGGCGGCGAGCGCCACTGGCTCGGCGTGGAAATTGCCGCCGGACAGCGCGACGTCCTCGTCAGCGAAGATCAGCGGATTGTCGGTGACGCCGTTCGCCTCGATCGCCAGCGTCGTCGCCGCCTGGCGCAACACGTCGAGCGCAGCCCCCATCACCTGCGGCTGGCAGCGCAGGCAATACGGATCCTGCACGCGCTCATCGTCGACGCGGTGGGAAGCGCGAATCGCCGACCCGACGAACAGCGCGCGGAGCGACTCGGCGACGGCGATCTGCCCCGGCTGGCCGCGCAGCGCGTGGATGCGCGGATCGAACGGCGTGTCGGAGCCCTTGGCCGCTTCGGTGGCCAGCGCGCCGGTAGCGATGGCGGCGTGAAACAGCCGCTCGGCCTCGAACAGGCCGGCAAGCGCATAGGCGCAGGAGAATTGCGTGCCGTTGAGCAGCGCCAGCCCTTCCTTGGGGCCCAGCTTCAGCGGCGCCAGCCCGGCGGCGGCGAGCGCCTGGTCCGCGGGCATGCGCGTGCCGTCGCACCAGATCTCCCCGGCGCCGATCATCGCCGCGGCCATGTGCGCGAGCGGCGCGAGATCGCCCGAGGCGCCGACCGAACCCTGCGCGGGCACCACCGGCAGCAGGTCGCGCGCCAGCATCGTCTCGATCCGCTCGATCGTCTCCAGCCGTACCCCCGACGCGCCGCGGCCGAGGCTCGCCAGCTTGAGCGCCAGCATCAGGCGGGTGACCGGCGCCGGCATCGGCTCGCCGGTTCCCGCGGCGTGGCTGACGACGATGTTGTGCTGCAACCGGGCGAGATCGTCGCGCGCTATACGCACCGTCGCCAGCTTCCCGAAGCCGGTGTTGATGCCATAGACCGGCTCGTCCCCCGCAATGATCCGCTCGACCGCGTGCGCACTGGCGGCGACGTCGACGTGGCAGGCGGGATCGAGCTCGACCGCCGCCCCGCGATAGATCGCGCGCCAGTCGGCGAGAGTGGCCTTGCCGGGGGAGAGGATCACGGGAACGGGCTCCGTTGCTGTTGGGGGCAGAGGGAGCTTCGTAGACCAGTTCTGCCGGCGCTGGGCAACTGGAGCCGGTGTCGGAGCGGATGGTCAGTCCATTCCCGCTGGTCAGCCGGACACGCTAATCCTTCCGGCGCTACGCGCCTCCCTCTCCCGATGGAAGAGGGAGGGGTGAGGTTGCGCCAGCAGGCGCGACTTGCTCACCGGTTCGGAATCGGCGATCCGGCAGGTTCGGGAGCGGTCGGCCGCAGGCCTTGCGCGGTGGCTTCCAGCGTCGCATCGCCGCCCAGCGCGGTGTAGAGATCGACCAGGTTGGTGCCCTCGGTCAGCTGCGTGCCGACCAGCGTGCGCTGGGCGCTGTACAGCGTGCGCTGCGCGTCGAGCGAGTTCAGATAGGTGTCGATGCCGCCGCGGTACCGGGCATTCTCGAGCTGGTAATTGTCGAGCGACGCCGCGACGTTGTTGCGATCGGCGGTCAGCTGCTCGTCGATCGTGCCGCGGCGGGCGAGCGCGTCGGCGACGTCGCGGAACGCGGCCTGGATGCTGCGCTCATACGTCGCGACCGCTGCGCGGCGCTCGGCCTCGCTCTCGGCGACCGTTGCGCGACCGGCGCCGGCGCTGAAGATCGAATAGCTCGCGGTCGGGCTGACCGACCAGTTGAACGCATTGCCGGTGAACAGCGAGCCGAGCGCGGTGCTGGCGAAACCGGCGAGCCCGGTCAGCGAGATCGTCGGGAACAGCGACGCGCGCGCCGCGCCGATCTGGGCATTGGCGGCGCGCAGCTGATATTCCGCCTCGACCACGTCGGGGCGGCGCAGCAGCACGGTCGACGACAGGCCGGCGGGCACCGGCTTCACGGTCGGCAGCACCTGGTCGATCGGGCCGGGCAGCAGCGACGGATCGACCGGCGCGCCGACCAGCAGCTGCAGCGCGTTGACGTCCTGCGCCAGTGCCGTCTTCTGCTGCGCGACGTCGGACAGCGCGGTTTCCAATACGGTCTGTGCCTGGCGCAGGTCGGTGCGCGGCGCGATGCCGCCGTTGAGCCGGGCCTGCGTCAGCTCGACGCTCTTGCGCGCGCTCGCCGCGGTATCCTCGGCGATCTTGAGCAGGCTCTGGTCGGCGGCATAGGTCAGCCACGCGCTGGCGACCTCGCCGACCAGGCTGAGGCGGGTGGCGCGCGCGCCGGCCTCACTGGCGAAATAGCGGTCGAGCGCGGCGTGGTTCAGCGACCGCACCCGGCCGAACAGGTCGAGCTCGAACGCGCTGGTGCCGACGTCGACCGAATAGCTGTGGCCGGAGGGCGAATAGGTCGTCGCGCCGCCGCCGGTACCCGATCCGCCCGTCGTTCCTGTTCGCCCGCTGCCGCCGCCGCTGTAGGTGGCCCGCGTGCTGGCGTCGATCTGCGGGAACAGGTCGGCGTGCTGGATGCGATATTGGGCGCGGGCCTGTTCGATATTGGCCACCGCCACGCGCAGGTCGCGATTGTTCTGCAGCGCCTGGGTGATGATCTGCTGCAGCCGCGGATCGGTGAATATCTGGCGATAGTCGACGCTGGGCAGTGCCGCCTCGCTCGCCGCCGGATAGGCGCCCCCCTGCGGCCAGCTCGCCGGCACCGGGGCGGCGGGGCGGACGTAATGCGGCTCGAACGAACAGGCGGCGAGGTTGGCGGTCGCGGCGAGGAGCAGGGCGCGCTTCACGATCATGCCTCGGTCTCCGGCTCGGGGGGCGAGGGTGGCGCTGCGTGGTGGAGATGCGCCAGCGCATCACGCGTGGTGCGGCGAACCAGCACGAAGAACAGCGGGATGTAGAAGATCGCCAGGATCGTCGCCGTCAGCATGCCGCCGATCACCGAGGTGCCGATGGCGATGCGGCTGTTGGCGCCGGGACCCGTCGCGATCGCCAGCGGCAGCACGCCGAAGATGAACGCGAACGAGGTCATCAGGATCGGCCGCAGTCGGATGCGCGCGGCCTCCAGCGCGGCGTCGATCACGCGCTTGCCCTGCTTCTCCGCCTGTTCGGCGAACTCGATCATCAGGATCGCGTTCTTGGCCGCCAGGCCCATGGTGGTGAGCAGGCCGATCTGCAGATAGACGTCGTTTTCCAGCCCGCGCAGCGTCACCGCGAAGATCGCGCCGACCAGGCCCAGCGGGATGATCAGCAGCACCGCGATCGGGATCGTCCAGCTTTCGTAGAGCGCGGCAAGGCACAGGAACACGACCAGCAGCGACAGGCCGTAGAGGATCGGCGCCTGGCCCGAGGACAACCGCTCCTGATAGGATGCGCCGCTCCACGCCACCGAGGTGCCGGGGAATTTGGCGGCAAGCTTGGCGATCTCCGCCATGGCGTCGCCCGAGCTCTTGCCCGGCGCGGCCTGGCCGTCGATCTCATACGACGGCACGCCCGAGAAACGGCTCAGCGTCGGCGGCGCCGACGACCAGGAGATCGTCGCAAAGGAGGAGAAGGGCGCCATCTGGCCGTCGGACGATCGGACATACCAGGCCGACAGGTCGGTGGGGGAGGCGCGATACGGCGCATCGCCCTCGACATAGACGCGCTTCACGCGGCCGCGGTCGATGAAGTCGTTGACATAGGTGCCGCCCCAGGCGGTGGCGAGCGTCGCGTTGACGTCCGACTGGCTAAGGCCGAGCACGGCGAGCTTCTGCTCGTCGATGTCGATCTTCAGCGTCGGCTGGTCGCCGAGGTCCGACGGGCGGACCTGCGCCAGCATCGGATCCTGGCGCGCCGCGGCGAGCAGCTTGTCGCGCGCGGCGGAGAACTGGTCACGGCTGAGCCCGCCCGAATTGAGGAACTGCATCTCGAAGCCGCTCGACTGGCCGAGGCCGCGCACCGCCGGCGGCACCAGCGCGTAGAATTGCACGTCGCGCAGGCCCGACAGCGCCATGGTCGCACGCCGGGTGATGGCGGACGCGCTGTTCTCCTGCCCCTTGCGGTCGCTCCAGTCCGACAACGCCAGGAAGCCGCGGCCCTGGTTCTGGCCGCCGCTGCCGCCACCGCCGGTGCCGGAAATGGTGAACATGTGCGCGATGTTCTTCTGGTCGTGCGTCGAGAAATATTGCTCGATCGCCTTCTGCGCCTCGAGCGTGCGGCCCTGCGTGGCACCCGGCGGCAGGTTGAACTGCATCATCGCCGCGCCCTGGTCCTCGGTCGGCAGGAAGCCGGTCGGCAGGCGGGTGAACATCAGCACCAGCAGCGCAACCACCGCGGCATAGATCAGCAGGAACAGCCATTTGCGATCAACCACGCGGGTGACGGCACCCTGATAGCGGTCGATATTGCGCTCGAACATGGTGTTGAACCAGGTCTTGGCGCCTTCCAGCTTGTGGCCGACCCAGCCCTGCTTCTCGTCTTCCTTGCGCTTCAGGAGCGTCGCGCACAGCGCCGGCGACAGGATCAGCGCGACCAGCACGGAGAGGCCCATCGCCGAGACGATGGTGATCGAGAACTGGCGATAGATCACGCCGGTCGACCCGCCGAAGAACGCCATCGGCAGGAACACCGCCGACAGCACCAGCGCGATGGCGATCAGCGCCATCTGGATCTCGCCCATCGATTCGATGGTCGCCTCGCGCGGCGTCATGCCGGGGTTCTCGTCCATCAGGCGCTCGACGTTCTCGACCACCACGATGGCGTCGTCGACCAACAGGCCGATCGACAGCACCAGGCCGAACAGCGTCATCGTGTTGATCGAGAATCCGGCCAGCGAGAAGATGCCGAACGTGCCCAGGATGACGACCGGCACGGCAATCGTCGGAATGAGGGTCGCGCGCCAGCTCTGCAGGAACACGAACATCACGATGACGACCAGCACGATCGCCTCGAACAGCGTCTGCACCACCTCGTCGACCGACAGCTTGATGAACGCCGTGGTGTCGAACGGGAAGGTGTATTTGTAACCCGCGGGCAACTCGTCGGCGTGCGCGGCGAAATATTGCTTCACCGTCTCGGCGGTCGACAGCGCGTCCGCGCCGGGCGCCAGCGATACGGCGATGCCTGCGCCGGGATGCCCGTCGATGCGGCTGATGATGCCGTAGCTTTCGGCGCCGAGCTCGACGCGCGAGACGTCGGACAGGCGCACGGTGGCGCCGCTCGCCTGCGTCTTGACGATGATGTTGCGGAATTCCTGCGGCGTGGTCAGCTTCGATTGCGCCGTCACCGTCGCGTTCAGCATCTGCGACAGCGGCATCGGCTGGCCGCCGACCTCGCCCGCCGCCACCTCGGCATTCTGCGCCTTGATCGCGTTGATGACGTCGCTGGGCATCAGGTGGTAGGTCTGCAGCCGCGCCGGATCGAGCCACACGCGCATCGCATATTGCGAGCCGAACACGTTGATGTCGCCGACGCCGGCCAGTCGCGCGACCGGATCCTGATAATTGGACACCAGGAAGTCGGAGACGTCCTGATTGGTCGTGCGGTCGGTGGTGTCATAGACCGCGGCGACCAGCAGGAAGTCCGAATTGGCCTTGGTGACCTGCAGGCCCTGCTGCTGCACCTCCTGCGGCAGGCGGGGGATCGCCTGCTGCACCTTGTTCTGCACCTGCACCTGGGCGATGTCGGGGTCGGTCCCCTTGGCGAAGGTGGCGGTGATCGTCACCTGGCCGCGCGAGCTCGACGTCGAGCTGAAATAGAGCATGCCGTCGATGCCGGTCAGCTCCTGCTCGATGATCTGCGTGACGCTGCTTTCCAGCGTCGCGGCCGAGGCGCCGGGATAGGTCGCGCGGATGTTGACCTGCGGCGGCGCGATGTCGGGATATTGTTCGACCGGCAACGACAGGATCGACCCCACGCCCGCGAGCATGATGATGATCGCGATGACCCAGGCGAAGATGGGCCGCTCGATGAAGATGCGGGAAAGCATTGGCCGTCAGCCCCCGGCTTGTCCGCCGGCCTGGCCCTTCTGCTTGCCCTGGCCTCCCCGACCCTTGCCGCCCTGCGGGCCGCCGATCTTCTGCGGCGTGCTGGCCGGCACCGGCTGCACCAATGTGCCCGGTGTGGCGTTGAGGCTGCCTTGCGTGATCACCTTGTCGCCGGGTTTGAGCCCGGCCGTCACCACCCAGAACGCGCCCTGGGTACGATCGGCGGTGACCGTCTTCTGCATCACCTTGTTGTCAGGTCCGACCACCAGCACGGTGGCATTGCCCTTGGCATCGTGGGTGACGCCGGCCTGCGGCACCAGAATGGCGTGCGGATCGATTGCCTGGGCGAACTCGGCGCGAACGAACATGCCGGGCAGCAGCAGCCCCTGCGGATTGGGGAAGCGCGCGCGCAGCGTCACCGTGCCGGTCTGCTGGTCGACGGTTTCCTCGGCGAACTGGACGCTGCCGGTATAGCCGTAATCGCTGCCGTCATCGAGCTTCAGGTGCACCTGCGCGGTGGTCGGCACGACGCCATCCGACGCGAGCGACTGGCGCAGCTTCAGCATCTGGCCTGCCGATTGCTGGATATCGACGTAGATCGGGTCGATCCGGGTGATCGTTGCCAGCGGATCGGTCTGGTCGGCGGTGACGAGCGCGCCCACCGTGTAGAGCGAGCGGCCGATGCGGCCGGTGATCGGCGCGGGCACCGTGGTGTAGTGGAGATTGATCTGCGCCGTCTGCAGCGCCGCCTTCTGCTGCTGGACGGCGGCGGCGGCCTCCCGCGCGGCGGCCGCCGCGTCGGTATAGTCCTGCTGGCTGACGGCCTGCATGTTGGCGAGCGGCTTGTAGCGCTGCGCCTTGGTCTGCGCCGCCTCGGCGGTCGCCCGGGCGTTGGCGAGATTGGCCTGCGCCTGCGCCAGCGACGCGCGATACAGGCTGGGGTCGATCTGGTAGAGCGGCTGGCCCTTGTGGACCAAGGCGCCTTCGGTGAAGAAGCGCTTGCGGATCAGCCCCGCGACCTGCGGCCGCACGTCCGACACCTCATAGGGTGAGGTGCGGCCCGGCAGTTCGGTGGTCACCGGCACGCTGGTTTCCTGCACGACGATATAGCCGACCTGCGGCGTCCGGTGGGGAGGTTGCTGCTGCTTGTCGCCGCCACCGCACGCCGCCAACCCCAGCAGCGCCGCGCCCGTCACGCCCGCGCGCAGACCGGCCGAGGCCGTCGGCAGCAGGCGGAATGTCCGAAAAGCCGAAGACTGAATGATCCGGTTCCTGACTTCGAGGGGAACTGGAATCCGGCGTCCTGCGCCGGTCCCAGGTTCCGCGTTGTGACTCTGGCTCGATGCCGTCCGCGCCGTATCCGGCGCCCCCCGCCGACGGAACCTCAGCCCGTTCGTCGATTCTTGTTCGATCGAACTAACTCGAGCGCCGCATTAGGCGCGGGGCAAGAAGCTTGTCCAGCCCCAACTAGGTAAAGTCACGTATTTTTGTGCGCCGCAGCGCCGCAAGTCCGGCGCGCCCGGCGGTTGCCTTTTCCGCCGCGCCTCGATAGCCCAGTATATATCGGACAAATGGGGGAGGGGTTGATGCGCGCATTCCTGGTGGCGATGCTGATGATGGTGCTGGGCGTACCCGCCTTCGCCGACGAGCCGCCGACCCCGCTCGAAGCTAACGGCCTGGCACTGACGCCGCCGATGGGCTGGAACAGCTGGAACAAGTTCGGCTGCGACGTCGACGAGAAGACGGTGCGCGCCGCCGCCGATGCGATGGCGACGAACGGCATGCGCGATGCCGGCTACGAATATCTGGTGATCGACGATTGCTGGCACGGCAAGCGCAATGCCGACGGCTTCATCCAGGCCGATCCCGTCAAGTTCCCGTCGGGCATGAAGGCGTTGGGCGACTATATCCACGCCCGCGGGCTGAAGTTCGGCATCTATTCGGATGCGGGGCTGGAAACCTGCGCGCATCGCCCGGGAAGCCAGGGGCACGAATATCAGGACGCGCTGCAATATGCGCGCTGGGGCGTCGATTACCTCAAATACGACTGGTGCTCGACGGGCACGCGCAATGCCGAGGAGGCGTATCGGACGATGGCGCTGGCGCTGCGCGCGACGGGTCGGCCGATCGTCTT
This sequence comes from Sphingomonas sp., assembly GCA_051955175.1. GTDB lineage: Bacteria > Pseudomonadota > Alphaproteobacteria > Sphingomonadales > Sphingomonadaceae > Sphingomonas. The sequence goes on along the minus strand of JBQCHA010000118.1, from coordinate 12,561 downwards.
CTCGATCTGCGAATGGGGCACGTCGAAGCCGTGGCTGTGGGCGACCACCACCGGCAATCTGTGGCGCACCACCGGCGATATCTGGGACGGCTGGAAGGGCAAGAACCCCCAGGGCTGGGCACTCGGCGTGATGGACATCGTCGATCTGAACGCGCCGCTATGGCCGTTCGCCGGCCCCGGCCATTGGAACGATGCCGACATGCTGGAGGTCGGCAACGGCGGGATGAGCGAGGACGAATATCGCGCGCATTTCTCGTTGTGGGCGATGATGGCATCGCCGCTGATGGCCGGCAACGACCTCGCCAACATGACGCCGGAGATTCGCTCGATCCTGCTCAACAAGGACGTGATCGCGGTCGACCAGGACAAGCTCGGCGAGCAGGGCCGGCGGATCGATCGCCAAGGCGACATGGAGGTGTGGATGAAGCCGCTGGCGGGCGGCGCGCGCGCGGTGCTGTTCCTCAACCGCGGCGAGGCGCCGGGGACGGCGCGCGTCAGCTGGGGCGCGCTCGGCTATCCGGCGCGGTTGCAGGCGACCGTCACCGATCTGTGGAGCAAGCAGGTGTCGCCCCGGCAGACGACCGGCGTCGAGCGGACGGTGGCGCCGCATGCGGTGGTGATGCTGCGCGTCGAACCGTAATTATCGGACTTATCTTGCCATCGAGGTGGCGCGGGCTAAGGTGCCGGCGATCGTCTGATCGGGCTCACGGCCGGGCCCGCCGCCATCTCGGGAGAGGAATAATGGTCCGCACCACCATGCGCGTCGCCGCCGCGGCGCTCGGAATGATAGCGCTACCAGCCTTGGCGCGGGCTGAGGCCACGCCGGTGCCGCAGATCGTCGCCAAGGGCGATCGCCACGCCTTGCTGGTCGACGGCGCGCCGTTCCTGATGCTGGGCGCGCAGGCGAACAATTCGAGCAACTATCCCTGGGCGCTGCCGATGGTGTGGCCGGTGCTCGACAAGCTCCATGCCAACACGCTGGAGATGCCGGTCGCCTGGCAACAGGTCGAGCCGGTCGAGGGGCAGTTCGATTTCTCCTGGGTGCAGACGCTGCTCGATCAGGCGCGGGCGCACGACAAAAGGCTGGTGCTGCTGTGGTTCGGCACCTGGAAGAACACCGGCCCCGGCTATACGCCCGACTGGGTCAAGACCGACAACCGCCGCTTTCCACGGATGAAGAAGGCCGACGGCAGCGATTCGGGATCGCTGTCGCCGATGTCGGACGCGACGCTGGCGGCGGACAAGCGCGCCTTCGTGCAGTTGATCGCTTACCTCGAGGCGCATGATCCGCAGAACACGGTCATCCTGGTGCAGGTCGAGAACGAGACCGGCAGCTACAACAATCCGCGCGATTATGGCGCCAAGGCGCAGAAGCTGTTCGAGGGAGCGGTTCCGGCCGCGCTGGTGAAGGCGCTCGGCAAGCGCGCCGGCACTTGGGCGCAGCTGTTCGGCGACCAGGCCGATCGCGCGTTCCAGACCTGGTATCTGGCGCGCTACGTCGATGACATCGCGGCGGCCGGCAAGGCGGTGAAGCCGATCCCGATGTACGTCAACGCCGCGCTTGCGGGCGCATTCGGCACGCCCAAACCCGATGGCGTGGCAAGCGGCGGCCCGCAGCAGGATGTGCTCGACATCTGGAAGGCGGCCGCCCCCGCGATCGATTTCGAGGCGCCCGATATCTACGATGCCAAGAGCGCCGACGTCGCCGAATATCTGCGCCGTTACGAGCGGCCGGACAATGCGCTGATGGTGCCGGAAATCGGCAACGCGCCGAAATTCGCGCGCTATTTCTGGGCGGCGCTGGGGCACGGTGCGATCGGCTTCTCCCCGTTCGGGATGGATGCGACCGGCTATTACAATTACCCGCTGGGCGGCGGCCCGCTCGACGAGAGCGTGATCGAGCCGTTCGCCAGCAAATATGCGCTGTTTTCCGAAATCGGCCGCGACTGGGCGCGGATCGCGCTCGACCATCCGACCTGGGGCGCGGCCAAGCCCGATGACGGCGCGTCGCAATCGGTGACGATGGGCGGCTGGACGATCACCACCAGCTACGGCCAGTGGCAGTTCGGATCGAAGGACGATCCCTGGCTGAAGGCGCCGGCGCCGCCATGGGCGGACCAGCCGGTCGGCGGCTGCGTGGTGGCGCAGCTCTCGGCCGACCAGTTCCTTGTCGCCGGCCAGCATGTGCGGGTCAATTTCGACGGCGCCAAGGGCGCGCCGCCGCACGGCATGGTGCTCCGCGTCGAGCAGGGCCATTTCGATCACGGCGCGTGGGTGATGGACCGCGTATGGAACGGCGACGAGACCGATTACGGCCTCAACTTCACCGATACGCCGTATCTGCTGAAGGTGACGATGGGCCGCTATCGGTAACCGGCCGATCGCGGCCGGTTACCGGTGCATGATGTTCAGGCGAGCACGTTCTCGAACTGGGCGAAGCGCATGAACAGGTCGGGCCAGTGCGACGCCGGCAGCGTCTTCGGCAAGCGCACGCCGAAGCCGTGGCCGCCCTTTTCGAAGGCGTGCAGCTCCGCCGGCTGACCGACCTTCAGCATCGCCTCATAGATCAGCAGGCTGTTCATCGGCGGCACCAGCCCGTCGTCGCCGGCGCAGTAGATGAACAGCGGCGGCGTGCCTTCGGACACGGTCTTCTCGACCGAATAGGCGTCGCGCTGCGCCGGGGTGGAGGCATTGCCGAGCAGATTGTCGCGCGAGCCGACATGCGCCGCCGGCCCCATGGTGATGACGGGATAGATCAGCCCGGCAAGATCGGGCCGCGCCGACAGCTGGTCACTCGCGTCGACCGGATCATAGACCTTGTCGTCGAACCGCGTCGCCAGCGAGCCGGCGAGGTGACCGCCCGCCGAAAAGCCCAGGATGGCGACCCGATCGCGGTGGATGCCGTAGCGATCGGCATTGGCGCGGATCAGGCGGATGGCGCGCTGCGCATCCTGCAGCGGCACGTCGGCGCGCTGCGTCCAGCCTTCGCCGGGCAGGCGATAGAGCAGGATGAAGGTGGTGACGCCGTGCGCGTTGAGCCACGCCGCCTGCTCGGTGCCTTCATTGTCGTACGAGAGGAAGCCGTAGCCGCCGCCCGGGATCGACATCACCGCGCTGCCGTTGGGCTTCGCTGCGCGCTTCACCACCAGCACCGGCGTGCCGATGTGCGTCAGCCAGCGATCGGGATGCGCGGGGTCGTGAGAATTGTCGGTGACCTTCTCGGTCAGCGTCACGCCCTCGCCGCCGGGCGGCGTGCCGGGCCACAGCGGGAGAACCTCGTCAGCGCCCTTGGGCAAGGCGGCCGGCAGGCGCGTGGCGGCACTGGCGGCCATCAGGGCGATGCCGCCGCCGATCAGGCTGCGGCGCGACGGATTGATCATCGGCTGGAATTCCCTTGCTGTGGACGGGTGCGGCGAGCGCGCACGACGCAGCGGGACGATAGCCAATAAAGCTGACAAATCACAAGAAGCTGTACGGATCGACGTCAACCGCGACGCGCACCTTGGCCGGCCACGTCAGCCCACCCAGCCAGTCGCGGATCACGTCCTGCACGTCCAATGCGCGGCGGGCATGGACCAGCAGGCGGAAACGGTGGCGGCCGCGCAGCATCGCGAGCGGCGCCGGGGCGGGGCCATAGACGTGCATGCCCTCGACGCGCGGTGCGGTGCGGCCGATCAGCAGCGCTGCCTCGTGCGCCGCCTCCTTGTCCTCCGACGAGATGACGATCGCGGCATAGCGGCCGAACGGCGGCGCGTTGGCCTCGCGCCGCGCCTCGGTCTCGGCGGCATAGAAGGCTTCGGCATCGCCGGTGACCAGCGCCTGCATCACCGCGGCGGAAGGGCTGTGCGTCTGGATATAGACGGTGCCCGGCTTCTCGCCGCGCCCCGCCCGCCCCGACACCTGCATGATCTGGTGGAAGGTGCGTTCGGCGGCGCGCAGGTCACCGCCCTCGAGGCCCAGGTCGGCGTCGATCACCCCGACCAGCGTCAGGTTGGGGAAGTGATAGCCCTTGGTGACGAGCTGCGTGCCGATCACGATGTCGATATCGCCCGCCTCCATGCGGTGGACGAACTCGGCGGCCTTGGCCGGCGACCAGATCGTGTCCGAGGTGACGATCGCGGTCTTCGCCTCGGGCCACAGCGCTTTGGCCTCGTCGGCAATGCGCTCGACGCCCGGGCCGCAGGCGACCAGCGTATCCTCGTTCTGGCATTCGGGGCACAGCCGCGGCACCGGCTCGACATGGCCGCAATGATGGCAGGCGAGGCGGCGGACCAGCCGGTGCTCGACCATCCAGGCGGTGCAATTGGGGCATTGGAAGCGATGGCCGCAGGTTCGGCACAGCGTCAACGGCGCGTAGCCGCGGCGGTTGAGGAACAGCAGCACCTGCTCCTGACGCGCCAGTGTCTCGTCGATCGCCTTGACCAGCTTGGGCGCGATCCAGCGGCCGCGCTCGGGCGGGTCGGCGATCAGGTCGATCGCCTCGATCGTCGGCATCTCGGCAAGGCCGTAGCGGCCGGGGAGCTTCAGCTCCTGATAGCGGCCGATCTCGACCTGCTGGCGCGTCTCGATCGCCGGCGTGGCCGAGGCGAGCACCACCGGGCATTTCTCGAACAGGCCGCGCATCACCGCGACGTCGCGGGCGTGGTAATGGACGCCGTCCTCCTGTTTGAAGCTGGTCTCGTGCGCCTCGTCGACGACGATCAGGCCGAGGTCGGCATAGGGCAGGAACAGGGCCGAGCGCGCGCCGACGGTGACCAGCGCCTGGCCGTCGGCGATCTGCCGCCAGGCCCGCCGGCGCTGCGATTGGCGCAGGCCGGAATGCCAGGCGACCGGCTCGCAGCCGAACCGCGCGGTGAACCGCTTGAGGAACGGTTCGGTCAGGGCGATTTCGGGCAGCAGGACGAGGCTCTGCTTGCCCGCCGCGATCGCCGCCGCGATGGCCTCGAAATAGACTTCGGTCTTGCCCGACCCGGTGACGCCGTCGAGCAGGTACGGCTGGAACACGCCGCCCTGCGTCGCCGCGACCATCGCGTCGGCGGCGGCCCGCTGGTCAGGCGACAGTTCGGGCGCGGCATAAGCGGGGTCGGGCAGGGGGAAGGGGCTGTCGATGTCGACCTCGACCGGCTCCAGGGCGCCGGTCTTGACCAGCCCGCGGATCACCGCGTCGGACACGTCGGCGGCCAGCGCCAGCTCGCGGATCAGCCCCTGGCGGTCGCCGATCCGTTCGAGCGCCTGTTGGCGCTGCGTCGTCATGCGATCGGGCATGTCGCCGGTCGCGCGATATTCGGTGACGGTCCGCCCGCCCTCCAGCGCCGAGGTGGACGCGAGCGCCATCCGCGCCACCGCGGCGGGGGGCGCCAGATAATAGTCCGCGGTCCATTCGATCAGCCGGCGGAGCGGCGGCTTCAGCGGCGGCGCCGGCAGCACGCCGACGAGGTTGCGCAGCCGGTTGTCGCCGACCTCGGCATCGGAGGGCAGCCGCTCCGGCTCCCACACGATGCCGACCAGCTGGCGCGGGCCGAGCGGCGCGACGACGATCGAGCCGGGCTCGACCGTCATGCCGTGCGGCACCCGGTAATCGAGCGGGCCGAGGGCGGCGTTCATCACCAGGACGCGGGCGCGGGACGAGGGCATCGCCCTTCACCTAGGCGCGATCGCGGCGTTGCGCGAGCCCATGCGGTGCCGCCCTTGCCGTGCCGTCATCGTGACGAGCGCGCGATGCAACCTATCGGTTCGATGGGGAATGCGGTACCATCCGCGCAACGATGGAGGTTTGTCGATGGTGTTGCCGATTGCGCTGTTCCTGGCCATGGCCGCGCCCCAGTCCTGTCCGGCGGCGGGCTCGGCGGCTGCGCTGCCGTCGGCGCTGAGGGGCTGGCGCGATGCTGCCACCGCGCCCAACATCGGCAGGGCGTTCGAGGTGCAGGGCGCCGATCCCACCACGGTGCGCGGCCTGCTGCCCGGCGACGTGGCGCATGGCGGCACCGCGGCGCTGGTGCCGTTCGAGGTCGATGCGGCGGCGACCTATCGCGTCGCGCTCAGCGAAGGCGCGTGGGTCGACGTGGTGAGCGGCGAGGCCGTGCTGCCATCGGTCGCGCATCGCCATGGCCCGGCCTGCTCGGGCATCCACAAGATCGTCGACTTCCGCCTGCCCCGCGGCCGTTATGCGCTGCACCTGTCGGGCATGAACGCGCCAAGCGTGCGGGTGCTGATCACGCGGGTGTGATGTCGGTGGACGCGCCGCCGCTGATCCATCCGCTGGTCGTCGCCTGGCGGCGGCACCTGCTCAACGATCGCCGCCGCTCCGAACATACGGTGCGCGCCTATGGCGCCGCCGCCGATCGCCTGATCGCCTTCCTGACCGACCACCATGGCGCGGTGCCCGATCGCGCGGCGCTGTCGGCGCTGGGTACGGCGGACCTGCGCGCGTTCCTGGCGCGGCGGCGCGGCGAGGGGCTCGGCAACGCCTCGGCCGCGCGCGAACTGTCGGCGGTGCGCGGGTTCCTGACCTTCGTCGGCGGCGCCGAGGCGGTGCCGCGCACCCGCGGGCCCCGCGTCAAGAAGGGCGTGCCGCGGCCGATTTCGCCCGACGAGGCGGTGGCGCTGGCCGAGGATGTCGCGGAGACGGCGAGCGAGGCATGGATCGGCGCGCGCGACTGGGCGGTGCTGATGCTGCTCTATGGCGCCGGCCTGCGCATCGGCGAGGCGGTCGGGCTGACCGCTGCGGTGCTGCCGCTCGGCGAGACGCTTGCGGTGACCGGCAAGCGCGCCAAGACGCGGATCGTGCCGCTGCTGCCGCAGGTGCGCGCGGCGATCGAGGCCTATGTCGCGCAATGCCCATGGCCGATCGCGCGTGACACGCCGCTGTTTCGCGGTGCCAAGGGCGGGCCGCTGTCGCCGGCGATCGTGCGCCGTGCGGTGCAGGGCGCGCGCGGCCGGCTCGGCCTGTCGGAACGGACCACGCCGCACGCGCTGCGGCACAGTTTCGCCACGCACCTGCTCGGCCGCGGCGCCGATTTGCGCGCGCTGCAGGAATTGCTCGGCCATGCCAGTCTGAGTTCGACGCAGGTCTACACTGCGGTCGATGCCGCGCATCTGCTCGACGTCTATCGCAACGCGCATCCGCGGGCTTGAGGAGGGGAGGGGCGGGTCACCCTCACCCATCCGGCGATTCGCGACTCCCTCCCTCTCCCATTGGGAAGGGAGAGGGTGACCGTCCCGACGCTCACCCCCGCTTCCAGGTGATCACCCGCCACAGATACCAAACCGCCACGCCGGCGAAGGTCGCGATCGCGGCGGGGCCGGTGAACTTCTCCAGCACGGTGAAGTGGCGGCCGAGCCAATAGCCGGCGGCGGTGCAGATCGCATTCCAGCAGGCGGTGCCGAGCGCGGTCATCAGCAGGAACTTGCCCTGGCCCATGCCGGTGAGCCCGGCGGGCAGCGAGATCATGGTGCGAAACGTGGGCAGCACGCGGAAGATCAGCACCGTCTTGCCGCCATGCGAATCGAAGAAGCGGTTGAGCCGTTCGACATCGTCCCAGGTGACGGTCAGCCACCGGCCCCAGCGGTCGACGATCGGCCGCAACCGCTCCAGCCCCAGCCAGCGCCCGACCCAATACCAGGCCCAGTTGCCGGCCACCGATCCCGCCGTCCCGGCGGCGAGCAGCAGCGCGAAATCCATCCGGCCATGCGCCACGGCAATGCCGCCGAAGCCCATGATCACCTCCGACGGGACCGGCGGGAACACGTTTTCCAGCGCCATCAGCAGCGCGACGCCCCAATAGCCGGCGCTTTCGATCAGATGGAGGATGAAGGCTGTCATGCGTGGGGGAGGGAACGCCCGGCGCGACGCTGGTGTCCGTACGCCGCCGTCAGTCGACCCAGTCGAGCCCGATGTCGCGATAGACGCTGCGGTCCTCGTCCCAAGTCTCCTTCACCTTGACGTGAAGGTAGAGATGGACCGGGCGGTCGAGCAGCTGGGCGAGCTCGGCGCGCGCCTTGGCGCCGATCTCGCGGATGCGGCTGCCACCCTTGCCCAGCACGATCGCGCGCTGCGTCGGCCGCGCGACCAGGATCTGCTGGTGGATCTCGGCCGAGCCGTCCTCGCGCTCCTTGAACGCCTCGGTTTCGACGGCGCTGGCGTAAGGCAGCTCGGCGTGGAGCTGCAGGTAGAGCTGCTCGCGCGTCACCTCGGCGGCGAGCATCCGCTCGCTGGCGTCGGACACCTGGTCCTCGGGGAAATGCCATGGTCCCTTGGGCATCGCCGCGGCAAGCGCGTTCTTGAGCTCGGGCACGCCGTCGCCGGTGGTGGCGGACACGAAGAAGGTTTCGGCGAACGGCAGCATCTCGTTCAATCGCTGCGCGTGGGTCAGCAGCTTCGGCTTGTCGGCGATGTCGACCTTGTTGAGGATGAGGTATTTGGGCTCGCGACGATGGCTGAGCGCCTCGACGATGCTGGTCACTTTCTCGCCCAGCCCGCCCTTGCCGTCGACCACCAGCGCGATCAGGTCGGCGCCCTCGGCACCGCCCCAGGCGGCGGCGACCATCGCGCGGTCGAGCCGGCGCTTGGGCGCGAAGATGCCGGGCGTATCGACCAGCAGGATCTGCGCCTCGCCCTCCAGCGCGACGCCCATCAGCCGGGTGCGCGTGGTCTGCGCCTTGGGGCTGACGATCGCCACCTTCTGGCCGACCAGCATGTTGACGAGCGTCGACTTGCCGGCGTTGGGCGCGCCGACCACGGCGACCAGGCCGCAGGACTGGGTCATTGCAGTTGCTCCAGCAGGGCGCGCGCGGCCTCGGTCTCCGCTTCCTGCTTGCTGGTGCCGGTGGCGGTCGCCTCGGCATGGCGGCCGACCGACACGCGGATGGTGAAGCGCGGCGCATGATGGGGGCCGGCGCGCTCGACCACTTCATAGACCGGCGTCTTGCGGTTGTGCGCCGCGGCCCATTCCTGCAGCGCCGACTTGGGATGCTGCGGCGCCTTCGAATGGGTGCGCACGCGGTCAGCCCAGGCGCTGCGGATGAAGGCGCGCGCCGGCTCCAGCCCGGCATCGAGATAGAGCGCGCCGATCAGCGCCTCCATCACGTCGCCCAGCACGTTGTCGCTGTCGGCCGCTCCGTCGTCGCGCGCCTGCTTGCCGAGGCGCAGGTGGGGGCGCACGCCCTGTTCGCGCGCCACTTCGGCGCAGACGGTGCCAGCGACCAGCGCGTTCAGCCGCTTCGACAGTGCGCCCTCGGGCTCGTTCGGGAACAGCTCGAACAGCCATTCGGCCATCGACAGGCCGAGCACGCGATCGCCGAGGAATTCCAGCCGCTCGTAATTGTCCTGGCCTTGGCTGCCATGCGTCAGCGCGCGCTCGAACCGGTCGAGATCGACAGGCACGCTCGCGAACGTGCGCGTCAGCCAGTCCTTCAGCGTCGGGGTCAAAAGCCGTGCCCGATCCGGTTCCAGCGCGCCGCGGTGAACCAGGTCCACGGCTTCAGCCAGACGACAGAACCGTCGGTCGACCAGAAGGTGACCAGTGCCTTGCCCTCCAGATTCTCGATCGGCACCATGCCGATGCCTTCGCCCTCGACCTGCGGGAAGCGGCTGTCCTCGCTGTCGTCGCGATTGTCGCCCATCATGAACACGTGACCGGCGGGAACGGTGTAGACGCCGGTATCGTCGGCCGGCGGATAATCGCCCCAATCGAGCACGTCGTAGCTCTTGCCGCCCGGCAGCGTCTCGCGGAACTGCGGGTAGCGGCATACGGCCCGGCCCGACCCGTCGCTTTCGGCGAAGCCCGGCGCGCAATGGTAGTTGGGCGAAACCGGCACGACGAAGTCGCCGACGCGCACCTTCGGCACCGGCTTGCCGTTCAGGACCAGCTGGCCGTGGCGCATCTGGATGGTGTCGCCGGGCAGGCCGATCACGCGCTTGATATAATCCTCATGGTCGCCCGGCGGCGCCTTGAACACGATGACGTCGCCGCGCGTCGGCAAGCGGCCGAAGGCGCGGCCGTGCCAGAACGGCAGCTCGAACGGCAGCGAATATTTCGAATAGCCGTAGTTCCATTTCGACACGAACAGGTAGTCGCCGACCTCCAGCCGCGGCAGCATCGATTCCGACGGGATCGAATAAGGCGCGAACAGGAAGCTTCTGAACAGAACGACGAAGATCACCAGCTTGACCAGGAAGATCAGCGTGTCGGCAAGCTCGGAGCGTTGCTTCACGCGTTTTCCGCGCAACGGGGCGGTGTCGGATCGGGCCATGAGGCAAGGCTTTGCGGCGGCGCGCCGATGGCGTCAAGCGTGGCGACCACCAGACCGTTGCCGGGCGGCGCGCTAGCCCCTAGATACCGCCGCTTCTATGGCCCGTATCGATACCCCCAACCGCATCCGCGGCACCCAGGACATTTTCGGCGAGGATGAGCGCCGCTTCGCGCGCGTGATCGAGGCATTCGAGCGCGTGCGGCGGCTCTATTGCTTCCAGCGGCTGGAAATTCCGGTGTTCGAGGCGACTGCGGTGTTCGCCCGCTCGCTCGGCGAGACCACCGATGTCGTGTCGAAGGAGATGTACACGTTCGAGGATCGCGGCGGCGATTCGATCACGCTGCGTCCCGAGTTCACCGCCGGCATCGCGCGCGCCTATCTGACCGAAGGGTGGCAGCAGCACGCGCCGCTGAAGCTCGCCACCTCCGGCCCGGTGTTCCGCTACGAACGGCCGCAGAAGGGGCGTTTCCGCCAGTTCCACCAGATCGATGCCGAGGTGATCGGCGCCGCCGAGCCCGCCGCGGACATCGAGCTGCTGACGCTCGCCGATCAGCTTCTGCACGAACTCGGCATCGCCGACGGCGTGACGCTGCAGCTCAACACACTGGGCGACGCCGAGACGCGCGAAGCATGGCGCACGGCGCTGGTCGCGCATTTCGAGCGGCATCGTGACGCGCTGTCCGAAGACAGCCAGGTGCGGCTCGACAAGAACCCGCTGCGCATCCTCGATTCGAAGGACCCGCGCGACCGCCCGATCGCCGACAGCGCGCCGGACATCGACGCGTACCTGACGAGCGAGGCCGGCGCGTTCTTCGAGAGCGTGACCAATGGCCTCGATGCCGCCGGCGTCGCCTGGACGCGCAACAGCCGGCTGGTGCGCGGACTCGATTATTATCGCCACACCGCGTTCGAGTTCGTGACGGACAGGTTGGGCTCGCAAGGAACGGTCATCGCCGGCGGCCGCTACGATGGTTTGATGGAAGCGCTCGGCGGACCGCACACGCCGGCAGTCGGCTGGGCCGCGGGCATCGAGCGGCTGGCGATGATGATCGATGCGCCGGAGCCGCACCGGCCCAGCGTCGTGATCGTGCCGTTAGGCGAGCGGGCAGAATCGCAAGCAACCGGAATCCTTGCCGGCCTCCGTCGTGAGGGGATTGCCGCTGACATGGCCTATCGCGGCAACATGAAAAGGCGGCTGGGCAAGGCGAATGATGCAGGGGCCGCGTACGCCTTGATTATCGGTGACGACGAACTCGATCGCGGGGAGGCGCAGCTCAAGAATTTGGTGAGCGGCGAACAGCGTTCCGTCTCTCTCAAGTTGCTTGCGCAGGCGATCGCCCGGTGACTCAGATTTCGTCGGAACGGATCGCGTCGATCGAGGCGCGGCGGCACGAGCTTGCCGAGGCGATGGCGCGCGCAGACTTGGCACCTGAAGAGTTCGTGCGTCTTTCGAAGGACTATGCCGCGATCGAGCCGGTCGCGGCCGCTGCGCGCGAGGTGCGCCGGCTTCGCGCCGAACTTGAGGTGTTGAACGGCATGGTCGCCGACCCCACCGCCGAGCCCGAGCTCAAGGAAATGGCGGCGACCGAAGCTGAGGAAATCCGCCACAAGTTGCCGCACGCAGAGCGGGCACTCGCGATCCAGCTATTGCCGCGTGATGCGGCGGACTCACGCGCGGCGATGCTCGAGGTTCGTGCCGGCACCGGCGGCGATGAAGCTGCGCTGTTCGCGGGCGACCTGCTGCGCATGTATCACCGCTTCGCCGAGACCCAGGGATGGCGGTTCGAACTCATCTCCGCGAGCGCGTCCGAGCTTGGCGGTTACAAGGAAGCGATCGCATCCATCAACGGCGCCGGCGTGTTCGCGAAGCTCAAGTTCGAAAGCGGCGTACACCGGGTCCAGCGCGTGCCCGTGACCGAGAGCGGCGGCCGCATCCATACTTCGGCGGCAACCGTGGCGGTGCTTCCCGAGGCCGAGGATGTCGACGTCCAAATCGACGATAAGGATCTGCGCATCGATGTCTATCGCTCGTCGGGTCCGGGCGGCCAGTCCGTCAACACGACTGACAGCGCGGTCAGGATTACCCACCTTCCGACCGGCCTCGTCGTAATCCAGCAGGACGAGAAGTCGCAACACAAGAACAAGGCGAAGGCGCTGAAGGTGCTGCGCGCGCGCCTCTATGACATGGAGCGTGCCAAGCGCGATGCCGAACGCGCCGCGCACCGCAAGAGCCAAGTCGGTTCCGGCGACCGGTCGGAGCGCATCCGCACCTACAACTTCCCGCAGGGCCGCTGCACCGATCACCGCATC
>JBQCHA010000117.1:0-3032 GCA_051955175.1 Sphingomonas sp. | reverse complement strand
GCGGCGACCTCGTCGGTTTGCTTCGACCCGTCGATGATCGAGATCTTCGCGCCGCTCTCGCTCGGCGGCTGCCTCATCCTGAAGCAGAACCTGCTCGAGCCGTTCGCGCCCGACGAGTGCCCGACGCTGATCCAGGGGGTGCCGTCGGTGCTCGACGAGCTTGCCCGCAACGGCGCGATTCCGGACAGCGTGCGCGTGATCCACAGCGGCGGGGAGGCACTGTCCGCCGCCGTTGCGCGGCGGATTTACCGCGGCTCGCGCGCCGCGCGGCTGTACAACCACTACGGGCCCACCGAAGCCACCGTCGCCGCCACCGTTCAGCTGGTCGATCGCGAATCCGTCGGCGATCCGTCGATCGGCACGGCGGTAGGCGGCGCGCGGCTCCACCTGCTCGATGAGACGGGGCGTCCCGTTGCGACCGGGCAGACGGGCGAACTGCACATTGCCGGCGACGGGCTGGCGCGGGGTTATTGGCAGCGCCCCGATCTGACGGGCGCCTGCTTTGTGCCTGAACTCGACGGGCCGGCCGGTAGCCGTATGTACCGCACCGGCGACCTCGCCCGGATGACGACGGCGGGCGAGCTGATGTTCGTCGGCCGCCGCGAGCGGCAGGTGAAGATCCGCGGCTGCCGCGTCGAGCTCGGCGAGGTCGAACAGGCGGTTCGCGCGCGTGCGCAGGTGGACGAGGCGGTGGTGACGCTCGCCGCCGACAGCGCGCGCCGCGACCGGCTGATCGCCTTCGTCCGCGCTGCCCCTGCGTTCGACGGCGTGGCGGCGCGCGGCGAGCTGGCGCGCTGGCTGCCGCGCTACATGCTGCCCTCGCGGCTGGTGGTCGTCGACGACCTGCCGCGCAGCGCGACCGGCAAGGTCGATCATGCGGCGCTGGCGGCGCTGGTGCCGGCGATCCCCATCGATCCGGCGAACGACGCGGAAAGCAGCGATTCCGCCCTCGAGCGTATCGTTGCGGAGACCTTCGCCACGCTGCTCGGCATTCCCGCCGTGGGCGTCGACGACGATTTCTTCGATCTCGGCGGCGACTCGCTTGCCGCGTTCCAGCTGGCGATGGAGCTGGAACAGCGTTTTGGCCGCCCGATCTCGCCGACGATCGTTGCTCAGGCGAGCACCGCCCGCACGCTTGCCGCGCTGCTCGACGTCACCGCCTTGTGCGACGAGGACCATCTCTGCCTGCTGGCGGACGGCGCGGGCGAGCAGCCGGTGTTCTGCCTGCCCGACGTATCCGGAGAGCCGTTCAGCTGCATGGCGCTTGCCGAACGGCTCGGCCGCCGCTGCTACGGCCTGTCGCCGGGTCCGCTGGCGGCGGCGTTCGTCGCCGATGGTGACATGGCGCAGCTGACGACGGCCTATGCGGCAGAGGTGCTGCGGGTGCAGCCCGAGGGGCCGTGCATTGTGCTCGGCTATTCGTTCGGCGGGATCGAGGCGTTCGATCTTGCGGTTGCGCTGGAGCGCACGGGCAAATCGGTGACATTGGTGCTGATCGACGGCTTCCTGTCGCGCGACCTCACCGCACCGGCGATCCTGGTGCCGTGGTTGCTGCGCGACGGTCTTCGCTATGTGCGCGAGGAGGGAAGGGCGGCGATGCTGCACCGGCTGGCGACGTCGCGCTGGTTGCCGTGGGGCCGTGCCGATCGCGAAGTGCCGTCCTGGATAGCGCCGCGCCGCCGCGCGCTTGCGGAGGCCCTGTCGGCGGCGACCGGCCGCTACGAGCCGCAGCCGTTCCACGGTCGCACGATCATGGTCGCCGCAGGCGAGCGCAACGCGTTCGAGCGGTTGCTCGATCATGACCGGCACCAGGGCTGGCGCCCTTGGCTGCGCGGCGAGGTTGCCATTCGCACCGTCCAGGCGACGCACAACGGATTGATGCGGCGCCCGCACGTCGACGAGACCGCGGCGGCAGTGCTGGCGATGCTGGCCGAGATGGAGGAGCGGTCGCCGCAGCCGGAACCGGCGGCGGTGGTGGAGCCGCCGCTGATCCTCGCCGGCGCCGCCCGCCGCTGAACCGGTCCGAACTGGGTCGGCAGGTTCGGGCCGGACACATTCTTGAACCTCGGGGCTTGGTGATTGCGCTACCATCAGGGTAGAACAGCTCGGCGGGACCGTGAGAGAGTCCGACGAAGCGAAAAGGGGAGAGTATGCGGAAGGCAATTTTGGGCGCCCTGCTGGCGGGCGCGATGGCGACGCCGTCGATGGCGCTGGCGCAGGCCTATCTCGATCCCAAGCTGCCGGTCGAACAGCGCGCCGCCGATCTCGTCCATCGCATGACGCTCGACGAGAAGGCGGCGCAGATGCAGAATGCCGCGCCCGCCATCCCGCGCCTGCACGTCCCCGAGTATGATTATTGGAACGAGGCGCTGCACGGCGTCGCGCGTGCCGGCGAGGCGACGATTTTTCCCCAGGCGATCGGGATGGCCGCGACGTTCGACCAGAACCTGCTCCACCAGGAAGGCCGCACCGTCGCCACCGAAGGCCGCGCCAAATATAACGAGGCGCAGCGCGAGAACGACTTCAGCCGCTATCACGGGCTCACCTTCTGGTCGCCCAACATCAACATCTTCCGCGATCCGCGCTGGGGCCGGGGGCAGGAGACGCTGGGCGAGGACCCCTATCTCACCGGCACATTGGGCACGCAGTTCATCACCGGCGTGCAGGGCGACGATCCGCATTATCTGGAGGCGGTCGCGACGCCCAAACATTATGCGGTGCACAGCGGTCCCGAGCCGCTGCGCCACAAGTTCAACGTCGATCCCTCGCCGCGCGACCTCTACGAAACCTATCTGCCGGCGTTTCGCCGCACGATCACCCAGGGGCACGCACAGTCGCTGATGTGCGCCTACAATGCAGTCGACGGCACGGCGGCCTGCGCCAACACCATGCTGATGCACGACATCCTGCGCCAGGATTGGGGCTTCGACGGCTTTATCACCTCCGATTGCGGCGCGATCGACGACATCGTCAACGGCCACCACAATGCCAGGACCATGGCGGAGGGGGCTGCGCTGGCGGTGAAGGCCGGC
>JBQCHA010000116.1:0-16949 GCA_051955175.1 Sphingomonas sp. | reverse complement strand
CCGTTCATCGGCTACAATCCCGATGCCGCGGCCAAGGGCAAGGCCGGCATCGTGCGCCAGCAGGGCGGGCACCCGATGATCCTGCCCGATGCACCGCTGCGGGTGAACGCGCTCAGGAATTTCGATGCCGACGTGCATTATACGGTGGATGTGATCACGGGGAAGAATGTCCCCGTCTCCGACATCGGCTTGACGCTCAATCTCGACAACGCTCTGCTCAAGCTGTCGCCGCTGACCTTCGACGTCGCCGGCGGGCACTTGGCGTCCGACATCACGATCAATGCGCGGCGCGATCCGGTCTTCACCGATTACGACGTCCGCCTGGCGCCGACGCCGATGGGTCGGCTGCTCAAGGGTTTCGGCGTGTCCGAATCGGGCACCACCGGCACGATCAAGGCGCGGGTCAAGATGAGGGGCGTCGGCGACACCGTCCACCAGTCGCTGGCCAACGCCAACGGCCGCATCGCCATCATCCTGCCGGCCGGCACGATGTGGGTGCGCAACATCCAGCTGTCGGAGCTCGACATCGGCACCTTCATCCAGAAGATGTTCCAGCATGAGCTGAAGAAGCCGGTCGAGATCAATTGCGGCCTGATCGCCTTCACCGTGCGCAACGGCATCGCCGCGGCCGATCCGATCCTGATCGACACCAAGAAGAACGTGATGCTCGGCCGCGGCGGGTTCAGCTTCAAGGACGAGGCGCTCGACCTTGCCTTCCGCGCCGACGGCAAGACCTTCAGCCTGTTCTCCGCGCAGTCGCCAGTCGGGATCGGGGGCTATTTCGCCAAGCCGAAGATCGACGTGATCAGCCCCGAACTGATCGGACGCGCGGGTGCCGCCATCGGCCTGGGCGTGGTGGCAAGCCCGATCGCCTCGATCCTGGCGTTCGTCGATCCCGGCGATGCCAAGTCGGCAGCGTGCGGCCCGGTGCTCGCTGGTGCCACCGCCAAGGCGCAGCGGACCACCAAGGGCAAGCCGCGCGACGATGTCGGCAACGGCACGCCGGCCAAGTCGGAAAGCGGCAAGCAATCGCCCGAAGCCGCCAAGAAGCAGCACAAGAAGTTCCTCGGCATCTTCTGAGCCGCGAACGCGTCAGGGGACGGTGATCGCTCCCTGCGATGGTGCCGGATAGCGTTGCAGCACCGCCGCGGCCAGCCTCGGCGCGATCGCCGCCGCGTCACCGGCCCGCGTATCCTCCGGCCGGACGGTCAGCGCGCTGCCGCTCCACACGACATGGCCGTCGTCGCGCTGCTTGATGCGGACGGTCAGCGTGGTCTCGACCAGGCCGTGCAACCGGGTGTTGGCCGACGGCAGGGTGACGCCGATCGCGCCCCCGCCGGCCGTGGCTGGTGGCACCTCGACGCCGGCTGCGACCTTGCCGCGCTGGTGCCGCGTGACGGTCACTTCGGCGATGTAGCGGCTGTGGCTCGGCGCCGGCAGTGCCAGGAAGCCGGCGTCGGGCAGCGCCTGCTGCACCGCGTCGGCAAAGGGCCGGTCGGCCGGCGATGGGTTCCCCGCCAGTTCGACGCTGATCGTCCCGCCGCTCGGGACGTCGCTTGCGGCTTGCCGAGCCGCCGCCGGGGCGCACGCCAGCATGACGGACAAGGCGACGACCGATGGAATGCGCATGCCCCAGACTCCGGCGGGGGTGAGTGCTGCAGCCTATGGCACCACGGCGCATGCCGCAATCAGGATCGCAGGCTCGCGCTTCCGCGACGGGCTCGACGGGCATACACTGGCTGTTCCACGACTCGGGAGCCGAGATCATGGCCACTACCGCCGCTAACACGATGCTGACCGGCGTCACGCCGCACCTGATGATCCGCGACAAGCGCGGCAAGGAAGCGATCGCCTTCTATCGCAGCGCCTTCGGGGCGGAGGAAGTCGCCCGGTCACCGGCCGACGACGGCGAGCGGCTGCTCCACGCGCACCTGCTCGTCAACGGCGGCTCATTGATGCTGCACGACGATTTCCCGGAAATGACCGGCGGCCATCACGCCGGGCCGCCGAGCGGCGTCACGCTCCACCTGCAGGTTGCCGATGCCGATGCGGCCTGGGAGCGCGCGCTGGAGGCTGGCGCCACGGTGCGCTTCGCGCTCGCCAACCAATTCTGGGGCGATCGCTACGGCCAACTGACCGATCCGTTCGGCCATGTCTGGTCGATCGGCGGCCCGAAAAAGGCCTGAGCGCGCGCTGCCGCGTCAGCCGTGACCGTGCCCGCGGCACGACAGCGCCTCGATGATCTCCTCGACGCGCGCCGGATCGCCGGCGGCGATCACTTCGCCGATGCTGTCGGCGGTCAGCGGCTCTCCCTGCCAGTCGCACATCCGGCCGCCGGCGCCCTCGACCACCGGCACCAAAGCGGCGAAGTCGTGCAGCTTCAACTGCCCCTCGACGACGATGTCGAGATGGCCGGAGGCGAGGCAGCCGTAATTGTAGCAATCGCCGCCGAGCACGGTCGAACGCACCATCGCGTCGAGATGCTCGAATGCGTGGAGCTCGGCGTCGTCGAACAGCGCCGGCGATGTCGTCGCCAGCAGCGCCTCGTCGAGCGCGCGGCAGCGCCGCGTCGTCGCCGGCTTGCCGTTGAACAATGTCTCCTGGCCGATCACGCCGACCCAGCGCTCGCCGAGCACCGGCTGGTCGATCACGCCCAGCATCGGCCAACCCTCGATCAGCAGCGCGATCAGCGTGCCGAAGATCGGCCGTCCGGCGATGAACGCGCGCGTGCCGTCGATCGGGTCCAGCACCCAGCTGCGCCCGCTGGTTCCTTCGTCCACGCCGAATTCCTCGCCGACAATGGCATCGTCGGGATAGTGCGCGCGGATCAGGTCGCGCATCGCGCGCTCGCCGGCGCGGTCGGCCAGCGTCACGGGCGACCGATCGTCCTTGGTCTCCAGTCCGAATTCGGCGCGGAAATAGGGGCGGATCGCCGCGCCGGCGGCATCGGCGAGGCGGTTGGCGAAGTCGATATCGGCTTGGGCGATGCGCATGGCTGAGCGCGTAGCTTGTGGCGCGGCGCGACGCCAGCCCCGCGGCTCCCGCCGCTGGCGCAGCGGCGGTCGATCAGGTATCTTTCGGTAGCGAAACCACCGGAGACCTCCCGCGATGCGCACCCCTGCCCTGTTCGCCACCCTCGCCCTGCTGATCGCCGCGCCGGCCGCGGCGACGCTCAACACCGGCGCGACCGCGCCCGATTTCACCACCCGCGGCGCCGTCGCCGGCAAGGTGATCACCGTGAACCTGGCGCAGGAGCTGAAGAAGGGGCCCGTGGTGCTCTACTTCTTCCCCGCCGCCTTCACCTCGGGCTGCAATGCCGAGGCGCACGCCTTTGCCGAAAATATCGACGCCTTCAAAAAAGCGGGTGCGACGGTGATCGGCATGTCGGCCGATACCGTGCCGGTGCTCGCGAAATTCTCGACGCAGAAATGCGCCGGCAAATTCGCCGTGGCCAGCGCGGGACCGAAGGTGTCGGCCGAATATGACGTCGCGTTCGACAAGCTGGTGCCGATCAACGGCTCCGCACCGCGGCGGATCACCACGCGCACCAGCTATGTGATCGCCCCCGATGGCAAGATCGTCTACGTCCACAGCGATCCCGATCCCGCCGGCCATATCAGCGGCACGCTCGCGGCCGTCCGTGCGCTGGCGGCGAAACACGGCTGACCCCCAGAGACACCAACAATCGGCGTCGTTCGCCATGAACCCTTGGTGAACGACGCCAACATGGTCTGAGCCCCTCTCGCCATCCCGCGGTTTTCCGGGCAAAATCGAGTTGGCACGCTCCCTGCAATCCTTGGATGCATCGGCGCCGGATGGTCCGGCACCGATCAACACCAGGGAGAAGTCCGATGTTTGCCCATGCCGTTTCCGCCCAGCGCGTCGCCGTCTCGCTCGTCGCCACCGCGGTCGTCGCCGCCACGCTGCTGGTCGCCGCCGTTCCCGTGATCCCGGTCGCCTGACCGGGATCATCCTTCCGATCGAAGGAGCGTCGTCATGGCCCGTACCATCCTTATCGGCGTTGCCGCCTTCATCAGCACCGCGCTGATCCTCGCCGGCGAGAGCGCCGCGTTCGGGATCAACCCGTTCGGCTGAGTTCAGGCGGCAAGCACCGCCCGCCCACCGCCGCGCGGTACCGCAGGATCGCCACGCGAATAGGTCCCGATCAGCAAGCCGGCCGCCAGCACATGGCCGCTCATCGCCTTGATCAACGCCGATCGGCGCGGCGTCGTGCCGGGATCGACAGCATCGGCATCGAGCGCGAACAGCTGGAACGCATAATGATGGTCGCCATGACCGGTCGGGGGATCGGGCGGCAGCCAGCCCTCACCGAACAAGGAATTGCGCCCGACATCGCGCCCGTCGGCGCCGCCGCTGCCATCGGCGACGATCGCGCCCTCAGCCAGCCGCCGCTCGTCGGCCGGCAGGCCCCACACCACGGCATGGACCAGCGGTGCCGGTGCCGGCGCGTCGGGATCCTCGACCAGCAGCGCCAGCCGCGCCGTTCCCTCCGGCACGTTGCCCCATACCAGCGGCGGCGACACGCCGTCGCCATCGGCGGTGAAGCGCGGCGGCAGGCGCCCTTCATGGGCGAAGGCGGGGCTCATCAAGTCGATCGCGTCGAACCGGCCACCCAGCCCCGGCTGGACGATCGCCAGCTTGTCGGCGCCGGCCCGCATCCCCTTCAACGTCGCGCCCAGCCAACGCGGCACATGCTCCAGCATCGCTTCTTCCTTCCCGACCCGGGGGCCTTGAACGTCACCAGCCCCCCGCGACAACGCGTCAGCCGCGATCCTCGGCCAAGGCCCGGGCGATCAGTTCGCGTACTTCGGTCAGACGCGTCCGCCGGCTCGCGGGATTGCGCCCCTCGGCGGCCAGCAATTGCTGCACGCCGCGGATCGTATAGCCCTCGGCATTGATCAACCGATCGATGCGGCGCACCAGCGCGACGTCTTCAGGCCGGTAATAGCGGCGGTTGCCGGCGCGCTGCAGGGGGCGAAGCTGCGGAAAGCGCGTTTCCCAATAGCGCAGCACATGCTGCTGCAGGCCCGTATCCTCGGCCACTTCGCCGATCGTGCGGAACGCGCCCGCTTCCTTGTCGGTTGCGGCGGCCACGCCGCGGGTTAGCCAGCGCGGACGATGCGGTCGCGCATCATCTGGCTGGCGCGGAAGGTCAGGACACGGCGCGGCGCGATCGGCACCTCGACCCCGGTCTTCGGATTGCGGCCGATCCGCTGGCCCTTGTCGCGCAGCACGAACGTCCCGAACCCGGAAACCTTCACATTCTCGCCGCGCGCCAGCGCTTCGGTCATGTGCTCCAGGATCTGCTCCACCATGTTGGCGGAGTCGGCCCGCGACAGCCCCACCTTGCGGTGCAGTGCCTCGGCCAGGTCGGCTCGCGTCAATGTTCCGGCGGTCGACATGGCTAACAACCCCTCCTTACTTCGCAATTACGATATCTAACACGTTGGCCGGCCGAGGTGAAAGCTAATTGTCACGCTTTCGTTTCGTTATCGTCCCGATTTAGAAACGAACGACCGCTGCTCCCCAGGTGAAGCCGCCGCCCATCGCCTCCAGCACGACGATGTCGTTCCGGTTGATCCGGCCGTCGCGCACCGCCTGGTCGAGCGCCAGCGGCACCGACGCGGCCGACGTGTTGGCATGCTGGTCGACCGTCACCACGACGCGTTCCGCCGGCAGCCCCAGCTTGCGTGCGGTGGCGTCGAGGATGCGGGCGTTCGCCTGGTGCGGCACCACCCAGTCGACCGCGGAGACATCGAGCCCGGCGGCGCCCAGCGCCTCTGCCAGCACCGCCGCGAGGTTGACGACGGCGTGGCGGAACACCTCCCGCCCCTTCATCCTCAGCTTGCCGACCGTGCCGGTGGTGGACGGTCCGCCATCGACATAGAGCAATCCGTTATGCCTGCCATCGGCATGCAGGCGCGCGGCGAGTACGCCACGGCCGCTCGCCTCGTCGCTGTCCTGCGCTTCCAGCACGATCGCGCCGGCGCCGTCGCCGAACAGCACGCAGGTGGCGCGATCCTCCCAGTCGAGGATGCGGCTGAACGTCTCGGCGCCGATCACCAGCGCACGCCGCGCGCTGCCGGCGCGGATCATGCTGTCGGCCACCTGCAGCGCATAGAGAAAGCCGGAGCAGACCGCTGCCACGTCGAACGCGACGCAATCGTCGATGCCGAGCAGCGTCTGGATCTTGGTCGCCGACGAGGGGAAGGTCTGATCCGGCGTCGCGGTGGCGAGCACGATCAGGTCGATGTCCTGCGCCGCCACACCGGCCGCCGCCAGCGCGGCCTTGGCGGCATCGGCGCCCAGCGTCGCGGTCGTCTCCTCCGGCCCGGCGATGTGGCGGAAACGGATGCCGGTCCGCTCGACGATCCACTCGTCGGACGTATCGACCGTCTCGGTCAGTTCCTGGTTCGACACGCGGCGCGCGGGCAGCGCCGAACCGGTGCCGGTGATCACCGCGCGGATCATGCCGCCGCCTGCTTGATGTTGCCCAGGTCGGCCGCGATCCGCTCGGTCAGCCGGTCGCGCACCATCTTCGCCGCGGCGCCGATCGCGGTCGCCACGCCCAGTTCGTTGGCGCCGCCATGGCTCTTCACCACTAGGCCGTTGAGGCCGAGGAAGACCGCGCCGTTATGGTTGTTGGGATCGAGGTGGTGACGCAGCAGATCGGTCGCCGGCCGCGAGATCAGGAAGCCGATCTTCGAGCGCGCCGAGCTGCGGAACGCGCGGCGCAGCAGGTCGGCGACGAAGCGCGCCGTGCCCTCCGCCGTCTTGAGCGCGATATTACCGGAGAAGCCGTCGCACACGATCACGTCGACCTCACCGCGCGACAGGCGATCGCCCTCGATGAAGCCGGTGAAATCGAGCGGCAGGTGGTTTGCCTCGCGCAGCGCGGTCGCGGCATCGCGGATGATGTCGGTGCCCTTCTGGTCCTCGGTCCCGATGTTGAGCAGCGCGACGCGCGGGGAAGCGAGATCCATGTTGGTGCGCGCATAGGCCGCGCCCATCACCGCAAACTGTACCAGATTGCGGGCATCGCACTCGGTATTGGCACCGAGGTCGAGCACCACGACGTCATTGTCGCCCAGCGTCGGCAGCATCGCCGCCAGCGCCGGCCGGTCGATTCCCGGCATGGTACGCAGCGACAGCTTGGCCATCGCCATCAGCGCGCCGGTATTGCCCGACGACACCGCGGCGCCGGCCCGGCCCTGCTTCACCAGATCGATGGCGATGCCCATCGAGGTCGTCTTGGCGCGGCGGATCGCCTGGCTCGGCTTTTCGCTCGAGCCCACGGTTTCCGGCGCGTGGACGATCTCGGAATGCGCGGTCAGGTTGGGGTGAGTCTTCAACCCCTCGCGAATCGCCACCTCGTCGCCGACCAGGATGAACTCCATCCCCTCGAACCGACGGCGCGCACGCGCAACGCCAGCGAGCATCACCGCCAACCCCTCGTCACCGCCCATGGCATCGACGGCGATCCGGGAACTGTCGGTCACGCGCGCTGGACTCCCTGTGCCGATGGGGTGTGGGCTCAGCCCTCGACCGCGACGATCTCGCGACCGTTATAGTGGCCGCACGCGGTGCACAGATTGTGCGGACGCTTCAGCTCACCGCAGTTCGGGCATTCCTGGAATGCCTCGACCTTCAGCGAATCGTGGGCCCGGCGCATGCCGCGCTTGGAGGGCGAAGTTTTTCTCTTGGGGACGGCCATGTCGGCACCTTGTCTAACGTTCTAATCAGGGTCGGGACCGCGATAGGCCCGGTTTGTGACGGTGGCAACCGGCAGCCCTTGAGGCCGCGGAAGGCTCACAGGCGGCCGGACGCTTCGCGAAGCGTGGCGCTATAGCGATTTTCCCCGCCGTTGCAAGCGATCCGCCGCCGTGCCACCAAAAGCAGCTTGCCGATGGCATGAGGAACACGATGGAACTGATCAGCCTGCCGATCACCCTGGTCACCGCCGGTGGTGCGGCGATCATCAACGTCTGGCTCGCCCTGCGCGTCGTCGCGGTGCGCCGCGCCCAGCGGATCGCGCTGGGCGACGAGGGCAGCCCACGGCTGCTCGCCCGGATGCGCGCCCAGGCAAACTTCGTCGAATACGCGCCGTTCGTCCTGATCCTGATCGGCCTGATCGAACTGACCCAGGGCCCGTCGATGTGGCTGTGGCTGGCCAGCGTCGCCTTCCTGCTGGCGCGCGTGCTGCACCCGTTCGGGATGGACGGCGTACGCTATTGCCGGCCGATCGGGACCGCGGCGACGCTGGCGCTGCTCGCCGCGCTCGGCCTCTACGCGATCACGCTGCCGTTCGGCGCGGGACAGCACAATCGCTCCAGCATGGAGGTTGCCTCGCCGCAGGGCTGATCGCCGGAATCAGCGTGCCAGCACCTCGTCGCCAACGAACGGATTGTGCTGCCGCTCGCGCGCGAAATTGCTCATCGGGCCGTGGCCGGGGACGAACGCCGTCTCGTCGCCGAGCGGCCATAGCTTGGTGACGATCGAGTCGATCAGCGCCTGATGGTCGCTCATCGGGAAATCGGTACGCCCGATCGACCCGGCGAACAGCACGTCGCCGACCAGCGCCAGCTGCGATTCGCGATGATGGAAAATAACGTGGCCGGGCGTGTGGCCCGGCGTATGATAGACGTCGAGCACAAGATTTCCGACGCTCACCTGATCGCCCTGATCGAGCCAGCGATCGGGCTCGAACACCTGCCCGGCGATGCCGAACTGGCGCCCATCCTCGTCCAGCCGGGCAATCCAGAAGCGGTCCGCCTCATGCGGCCCCTCGATCGGCACGCCAAGCTCCTTCGCCAGCGTTCCCGCTTCGCCGCAATGGTCGATATGCCCATGCGTCAGAATGATTTTCTCGATTGCGACGCCATGATGCGCCATCGCCTGGCGCAGCTTCGGCAGGTCGCCGCCGGGATCGACGAAGGCGCCGCGCATCGTCTCGGTGCACCAGATCAGCGAGCAATTCTGCTGCAGCGGCGTGACGGGCACGATCGCGGCCCTGAGCGGCGGGGTCGACATGCCGCCGGGATAGGCGCGGCGACGGCTCCGGGCAAGCGCGGGCTTGCTCAAGCCTGCTCCCGCGGTGCATCTCCCGCACATCATGCTGGCCGACACCCCTGCGCCCTTCGTGCTGCTCGACGACGCCTCCCCCGGCGACGCGGGCGCGCGACTGTACCGGGCCCCGCGCGAGATCATCGCGGCGCATCGCGCGGAGGAGGTGCGTCCGGCGCTCGCCGCGATGCGCGCCGGCGTCGCCGCCGGCCGCCATGTGGCGGGATTCCTGTCCTATGAGGCTGGCGCGGGGATCGAGCCGCGGCTGGCGACGCACGATCGGCCGGGCGCGCCGCTCGTCTGGATGGGCCTGTTCGACCATGTCGAGACGATCGCGCCCGAGGCGGTGCCGGCACTGCTGCCCGATCCCGCCGGCGCCTGGGCGTCAGCGCCCGCCCCGGCGATCGACCGCGCCGACTATGATGGCCGGCTGGCCCGCGTGCTGGCGCTGATCGCCGCCGGCGACATCTATCAGGCAAACCTCACTTTCCAGGCGGCGGTCCGCATCCATGGCGATCCGCTGGCGCTCTACGCCCGACTGCGGCAGCAGGCGCAGGCGCCCTATAGCGCGGTGATCGCCACCGGCCGCGAGACCATCCTGTCGCTGTCGCCCGAGCTGTTCTTCCGCTGCGACGGCGACCGGCTGCTGGCGCGCCCGATGAAGGGCACCGCGACGCGCGGCACGAGCCCCGATGCCGACCGCGCCGCCGCCGCCGCACTTGCCGCCGATGCCAAGCAGCGTGCCGAGAATCTGATGATCGTCGACCTGCTGCGCAACGACGTATCGCGCGTCGCCGCCCCGGGGAGTGTCGCCGCGCCCCGGCTGTTCGCGGTCGAGACCTATCCGACAGTCCATCAGATGGTGTCGGACGTCACCGCGCAGCTTGCCGAGGGTCGCGACGCGATCGACGTGATCGAGGCGCTGTTCCCGTGCGGCTCCATCACCGGCGCACCGAAGATCCGGGCGAGCGAGGTGATCGCCGCGACCGAGCAGGCGCCGCGCGGCGTCTACACCGGTGCGATCGGGGCCATCGCGCCCGATGGCGACGCGGTGTTAAACGTCGCCATCCGCACGCTGACGATCGCCGCTGACGACGATCGCAACGCCACGATCGGCCTCGGCTCGGGCGTCGTCGCCGAGTCGCACGCCGCCGCGGAATGGGACGAATGCCTCGCCAAGGGCGCGTTCGTCACCGCCGGGCAGCGCCGCCTCGACCTGATCGAGACGATGCGCTTCGATCCCGAGGATGGCATCCTGCTGATCGAGCGCCACCTCGCGCGGATGAAGGCCAGTGCGGCGGCATTCGGCATCGCCTTCGATCGCCACGCCACCAGGAACGAGCTGCAGGCCGCGACCTTCCGCCTGCGTGCTGGCCGCCGGATACGCCTGGTCCTGGCGCAGAGCGGCGCCATCGTCATCCACGTGACCCCGCTGCCGCCGGCGCCTGAGGCGCCGGTCGACGTTGCGATCGTGCCCCACGCCGCCGCCCGCGGCGACTTCCGCCTGGCGCACAAGACCAGCGACCGCGCCTTCTACGATGCGCCGCGCCGCGCTGCCGGCACCTTCGAGGTCGCGTTCGTCGACCGCGACGGCTTCGTGACCGAGGGCAGCTTCACCAACATCTTTGTCGAGCGCGACGGCCGCCTCGTCACGCCGCCGCTCAGCCGCGGCCTGCTGCCCGGCGTGCTGCGCGCCGACCTGATCGACAGCGGCCGCGCTATCGAGGGCGAGGTGACGCCCGCCGACCTTTCCCGCGGCTTTTTCGTCGGCAATGCGTTGCGCGGCCTCATTCCGGCTGTTGCGGTTGCGAACAAGAGCGGTTTATAGCGCGCGGCGCTCCCCCTCTCAGGACAGGCGCCAGACCATGCAGACTTCCGCCGCGCTCGGCCGTATCCAGCCCTCGCCGACTCTCGCCATCACCAGCAAGGTGATGGAGCTGAAACGCGCCGGCGTGGACGTTATCGGCCTGGGTGCCGGCGAACCCGATTTCGACACGCCCGACTTCGTCAAGGAGGCCGCGATCGAGGCGATCCGCGCGGGCAAGACCAAATACACCAATGTCGACGGCACACCCGAGCTGAAGGACGCGATCGCCGCCACGTTCAAGCGCGACAATGGCCTCGACTACACGCCGAAGCAGATCAGCGTGAACGTCGGCGGCAAGCACACGTTGTTCAACGCGATGGTCGCGACGATCGACGCCGGGGACGAGGTGATCGTGCCGGCGCCTTACTGGGTGAGCTACCCCGATGTCGTGCAGTTCGCCGGCGGCACGCCGGTCTATGTCGAATGCGGCGCCGACCAGCAGTACAAGCTGAAGCCCGAGCAGCTCGAGGAAGCGATCACGCTCAGGACCAAGTGGCTGATCCTCAACTCGCCGTCGAACCCGACCGGTGCCGGCTACACCGCCGACGAGCTGAAGGCGCTGGGCGCGGTGCTCGAGCGGCATCCGCATGTCTGGGTGTTCGCCGACGACATGTATGAGCACATCACCTATGACGGCTTCACCTTCGCGACCATCGCCGAGGTGTGCCCGTCGCTCTACGAACGCACGCTGACGGTCAACGGCTGTTCGAAGGCCTATGCGATGACCGGCTGGCGCATCGGTTTCGCCGGCGGCGCCGAGTGGCTGATCAAGGCGATGGCGAAGCTGCAGTCGCAATCGACGTCCAACCCCTGCTCGATCGCGCAGGCGGCGGCGGTTGCCGCGCTCAATGGCGACCAGTCGTTCCTGAAGGACCGCGCGCAGGCGTTCCAGAAGCGCCGCGACCTTGTCGTCGAGCGGCTGAACGCGATCCCCGGCATCACCTGCCCGACGCCGGAAGGCGCGTTCTACGTCTATCCCGAGCTGTCGGGCCTCATCGGCAAGAAGACGCCCGCCGGCCAGGTGATCGACAGCGATTCGACGCTGGTCGCCTATTTGCTGGAAGACGCCAAGGTCGCCGCCGTGCCCGGCGTCGCCTTCGGTCTCTCGCCCGCCATGCGCATCAGCTACGCGACCTCGGACGCGCTGCTGACCGAGGCATGCGCGCGAATCAGCAAGGCCTGTGCTGCGCTTACCTGAACGGGCGGGCCAGCCGAGGTTAAGGCGGCCCCTCATATAAGCGACTCGACCCTGGGGCGGCTGGCCGCTTCGGGGCGACGTTTCAGCCGCGCACCGGCCGATGCCCGCGCGGCGCAAAGAACAAAAACGAAGAGAAGTGTTATGCAGTCAGTGTTGAAATCCGGCTTTTTCTGGCGTTTCGTCGGCGGTTTCGCGCTCGGCGCGATCGGGGTCGTGGCACTGAATCCGGGTGCCGTGGCGCACAGCTTTCACCACGTGCCGACGGAACAGACCGCTGCCGACTGAGCACGACTCAGCCTGCGTTCATCCTCGTTGAGCTAAAGACCGCGCGTCCACTCACAGGCGCGCCCTCCGGGGCGCTGCGGGGAAGAGAGCATGACGCGCACGATTGTCGGCGTCGCGGGGCTCACCGGCCTTGCCGCCATCGCCTTTTTCGGCAGCACGGCCAGCGCCGAGCACGCCGTCCCGATCCCGGCCGCCGCCCATGACGTGCCGGCCAGCGGCCACCGCGCGACCGCGGTGCTCGCCGGCGGCTGCTTCTGGGGCATGGAGGCGGTGTTCGAACATGTGAAGGGCGTCAAGCAGGTCACCGCCGGCTATGACGGCGGCACGGCGGCGACCGCCGATTATGCCGCCGTCTCGACCGAGCAGACCGGCCATGCCGAGGCGGTACGCATCGTCTATGACCCGCAGGTGGTGAGCTACGGCACGCTGCTGCGCGTCTATTTCTCGATCGCGCACGATCCGACGCAGCTCAACCGGCAGGGCCCCGACAGCGGCCCCAGCTATCGCTCGGCGATCTTCGCGCAGAACGCGGCACAGCGCCGCGTCGCCGCCGCCTATATCGCGCAGCTGCAGGCGAGCCACGCCTTCAAGAAACCGATCGTGACGAAGCTGGAAGGCGGCACCTTTTTCCCGGCCGAGGCCTATCACCAGCATTTCTACGATCGCCACCCGCACCACCCCTATATCGTGACGTGGGACAAGCCGAAGGTCGCGGCGTTCAAGGCCGCGTTCCCGCAGCTCGCCGTCTGATCGCTCAGGCGCCGCCCAGCGCCTGACGCGCTAGCGCGGCGCAATCTGCATCGGTCGCGCGCGGCGCCTGCGTGCCGACGATCGACTGGCCGATCGCCTTCAGGATGTTGCCGAACGACTTGGTGCCCTTCTCGGTATGCACCACCGGCTGCTGGATCGTGCCGGAGACGATCAGCGCCCCCGGCAGGCGCAGTACGCTTTTCGCCTTGGGAGCGCCGGTGATGCGCACGGCGACCTGCTCGCCGGGAAAGACGATTCGCCCGGCGCCGCGCGACTGCGCCCGGGTGGTGTCGATCACCATCGGGTCGATCGTCCCGGTGCCGCGCCGCAGGTCGAGCCCGATCGCGATGCAGCGCAGCCCGGCGCGCTGGTCATCGCCGGTGGTGAGCGCGCGCGCGGCGTCGAAGCCGAGTTCGGAGGCGATCTTCGCCGGCAGCGAGCCGTTGCGCGCGACGAGACCGGCATGCCCGTCGGCATTGCCCATCACCTCGCGAAAGGTGCTGCCCGACCCCTTCGCCCGCAACCGCCCGGTGACCGTGCCGCTCACCTCCCCGCCGCCGCCGACCAGCGCCGGGATACTGCTGTCGGTGAGGTCGAGCGCGATCGTCACGATCGGCACCGGTCCGCCGTCGTGCTGATCGACCACGATGCGGCCGCCGATCCGGCCCTGCGTCAGCCCGATGGTGAACGGCGCCAGCGTCAGCTTGTGGTGGTCGAGCGTCAGCGTGCCCTTCAGCCACGCCATCGACGAGGCATGTCGCGGATTGACCAGCCGGCGTGCGCTCACCGCGATCGTGCCGTCGGTGTCGCCGACATGGGCAAGGTTGATGCGGACGTCGGGCACCAGTCTTGGTCCCTCGCGCTGCTCGACGGCACGGGCGAGGATCAATCCGTCGTCGGCGGCGAGATCGTCGAAATCGAGCCGGCCGAACGCCACCGCGCCATCAAGCTTGGTGCGCCCGTCGACCTTGCGACTGGTGACATGGCCGGTCAGGTCGGATTGTCCGATCGTTCCCTTGAGCCCGGTCACCGTCCAGTCCTGCCCGTCATGCACCGCATGCGCAGCGAGCTTCACCGGCTGCGTGCCGAACAGTCCCGCCTCGATGATCGCATCGATCAGCTTCAGGTTGATGGCATGCGCCGTCATGTCGGCGGTGAGGTGTGCGGTATCGAGCGGGTGTGCCATGCTGCCCGTCATCGTCATGCCGACCGCATCGCCGGCGATGGTCGCGCTGAACGGCCAGCGCGCGCCGGCATCGACGATCGGCGCGCCCTTGGCGCTGAGCGTCACCGGCTGGCCGCGCACCCTGCCCTTCCCCGTGGCGACGAGCCCGTGCGCCGGGTCGACGGTCGCGTCGATCAGGAAGCTCTTGTTCTGGACGAGGTCGCGATAGCTGATCCGCGCGTCGTGCAGCGTGAGCCGTCCCAGCCCGCCACGCGCCGCCGATCCGCCGGCGCCCGACGACCAGTTCTTGCGCCCATTGGCGTCGCGCACCAGCGCCAAGCGCAGCCCGTCGATCGCGACACGACTGGGGCTGACGTGACCGAACAGCGCCGAAAAGGCGTTGATGCGGAACCGGCCGCGGCCGATTCGCGCGAGATCGCCGGTACCCGCCCATGACGGCTGCGGCACGCGCACATCGCGGACGACGATGGTCGGGGTGAAGGAGAACACGCCTTCGCGATGCAAGGCGCCGATCGTCACCGGCCGGCCGACCTGCTGCGTCAGCGAGCGTTCGAGCTGCGGCTTGAGCCAACCCCAGGGGAACATGGACAGCGCGACGAGCGCGAGCAGCGCGACCACGGCCACCGCGATCGCTGCCCGGCGCCATCGCCGGTCGGCGAGAAGATCGCGGTATGTCACGTCACGCTGGACGCGCGACGGGGCGCTTCGTTCCGGCGCTCAGAAGTCGACGGCGATGCCCTTCAGCGTCCAGTCGCCATAGCGCGTCGGTGCCAGGCCTAAAGGATCATCGCCCTCATCCTTCTTCGTCTCGGCCGGATCGGGCGTCGGCACCGGCGTGTTCTTCGAAAGATAGGCCGGCGGCTTTACGTGCGGCGGGCGGCGGCCCATGGCATTTCTCCCGATAGTCACAGGAATGGAACATTGGCCCAGCGCGCGACGAGATCAAGTCAGGCACCGCGACAGGACGCTCCCGGCGTGCCGGCGCGGCGCGCGGCGCTCAAGCTGCTCGACGCGGTGCTACGCCGCGGCCAGGCGCTGGAGGCGGCGCTGGACGGCGCCGCGCGCGGGCTCGACCAGGCCAATGATCGCGCGCTCGCCCACGCCATCGCCGCCGAGGTGCTGCGCCGCCTCGCCGATCTCGACGCGCTGATCGATTCGGCGACCGCGCGGCCGCTGCCCGACGATGCCAAGGCGCGGTTCGCGCTGAGGATCGCGCTCGCCCAGGCGCTGGCGCTGAAGACGCCGCCGCACGCTGCCATCTCAACGGTGCTGCCGCTGGTCGACGGCGGCCCACGCAAGCTGGTCCATGGCGTGTTCGGCACGCTGATGCGCCGTGACGCCGCCTTGCCCGACGTGCCGGCGCTGCCCGCCGATGTAGCCGCGCGCTGGGAAGCGGCATGGGGACCGGAGGTGGTGGCGCACGCCGCGCGGGCGATCGCCGCGCCGCCGCCGCTCGACCTGACGCTGGCCGATCCCGCCGCCACCGATCGCTGGGCCGAGGCGCTCGACGGCACTAGCCTGCTGCCCGGCCATCTCCGCCTCGCCGGCCAGCGTGCCGTGCCCGAATTGCCCGGCTATGCCGAGGGCGCATGGTGGGTGCAGGACATCGCCGCCTCGCTGCCCGCACGGCTGATCGGCGCCGGCACCGGTCGCGCGCTCGACGTCTGCGCTGCGCCGGGCGGCAAGACGCTGCAGCTCGCCGCCTGCGGCTGGCAGGTCACCGCGATCGACCTGGTCGCGGCCCGCGTCGGCCGCCTCACCGAAAATCTTGCGCGCACCGGGCTCGACGCCGAGGTGGTCACCGCCGACGCGCTCGCCTGGGCACCGCCGGCACCGGCCGATGCCGTGCTGCTCGACGCGCCGTGCAGCGCGACCGGCATCTTCCGCCGCCATCCCGATGTGCTCCACCGCGTCACGCCGGCGCTGATCGACGAGGCCGCGCAGCTTCAGGCGCGCCTGCTCCACCGTGTTGCCGATTGGGTGCGCCCGGGCGGCGTGCTGGTCTATGCCACCTGCTCGCTGGAACCCGCCGAGGGCGAGGCGCAGATCGAACGCTTCCTCGCCGCCCGTACCGATTTCGCGATCGACGCCCCAACGCGGGACACGCTGCCCGCCGGCATCGACGTCGCCCCGCAAGGATGGCTGCGCACGCTGCCCGGAACGCTGGCGGCGCACGGCGGCTGCGACGGCTTCTTCATCGCCCGGCTGCAGCGCGCTGCCTGAGTCGCGCCACCTTGCGGGCATGCCACGGCGTGTTACATCCGTGGCATGACCAACGCCGTCCGCATCGCGCCGTCGATCCTCAGCGCCGATTTCGCCAAACTGGGAGAAGAGGTCCGCGCCATCGACGAGGCCGGCGCCGACTGGATTCATATCGACGTCATGGACGGCCATTTTGTGCCCAACATCACGATCGGCCCGGCGATCGTGAAGGCGATCCGCCACGTCACCACCAAGCCGTTTGACGTCCACCTGATGATCTCGCCGGTCGATGTCTATCTCGATGCCTTTGCCGAGGCTGGCGCCGACACGCTGACGGTCCATCCCGAGGCGGGGCCGCACATCCATCGCTCGCTGCA
>JBQCHA010000115.1:0-6709 GCA_051955175.1 Sphingomonas sp. | reverse complement strand
GGGAACCCAGGCGACAAGCGGACGTCCGGAACCCGGCCCGGATTCCGCTTTCGCGGGAATGACGCCGAGATAAAATGCGCTGTTCGCGGACGAGCCGCGGGCGAGCTTGTGGCTCGCTACGCCGCCGGCTCCAGTGCCTTCTTGAACGCCATGTCGAACACCTCTTCGGGCTGCGCCCCGCTCATGGCGAAGCGGCCGCCGAACACGAAGAACGGCACGCCCTGGATGCCCTGCGCCGCCGCCTCGACCGCGAGCTGGTGCGAAATCTCGAGCTCGCGCGGATCGCTGATGTCGCTGAGCGCTTCCTCGCGCGTGAAGCCGTATTGCGTCGCGATCTCGGCCAGTATCTGAGGGTCGTTCACCTGCCGGTGCTCGAGGAAATAGGCCTCGGCGATGGCATTGGCGAGGGCATGCTGCGTGCCCTTGTCGCGCGCGAGGCGAATCAGCGTGTGCGCCTTCTGTGTCGGGAACGTGCGGGGCTGCTGGCTGAGGTCGAGATCGATGCCCGACTTTTTCGCCTCGCCCTCGGCCCGCGCCCAGATCGCCTTGGGTTCACGCCTGTATTTCTGCTGCAGCATCTCGCCCACGTCGTAGCCCTCGGGCGGCGTGTTCGGATCGAGGTAGAACGGATGGTTCTCGACGTCGACCGTCACGTCCGGCGGCAGCGCTGCGATCGCCTTGTCGAGCCGCGCCGAACCGATCAGGCACCAGGGACAGACGATATCGGTGAACAGGTCGACCTTGAGCGTACGCGGCATGGCAAAATCCAGCGGGGTGAAACGGCCCGAACATGGTCACCGCCCCACCCCGCCGCAAGCAGGCACACCGATGTGTGTTTGGCCTCAGTCCAACTCGAGACTCAGTTGAACGCCAGCACCGCCGACAGCACGACGCCGATCAGTGCCAGTCGCGACACCCACGCCACGATAGTCGCCGCCTGCGGATTGCCGCGCAGCCGCCCGCCGACCGCCATGGCCACCGCCATCACCACGATCAGCCCCATCTTCACCCAGAACCACACGCTGAGCCCATCGACCCCGCCGAAGCGCACCCACACCATCAGCCCGCCGGTCACCAGCAGCGTGAGGAAGGCGCCCTGGGCCGCCCGGCCGAGACTTTGCGCCACGCCGCCGAAGGTCGGCCTGAGCTCCGGCCCGACCGTCGCCATCCGGCCCATCAGCACCGGCACGCCGACCACCGCGGCACCGGCTGCGAGCAGCGCCAAGAGATGCAAAGTCAGCAATACATCGAACACGAGATCCATGATCATTCGTCCTGTCGTTTCTTGGGGAAGGAAAAGGGAAAGGTCAGACCAGCCGCAGCGGCGGCACCGCACGCTGATAGGCGGCGCGCGCGAGGTCGAGTGCGCGGGCCATGTCGCGCGCGGTGTGCAGCACAATCAGCACCCAGTGCGGCTCGTCGATGATCGGATGCGGCCGCGCCACGCCGTCGGCGATCGCCGCGCTGGCGCAGTCGCGGGACACGGCGAGCCCCACCGCGGCGTCGCCGGTCCAGTGGTCGAGCACAGGCCCGAACAGCCTGCCGCGCGCCCGGACCTCGGTGCCGCCGGCGGGCGCGACGGGCTCCGCCTTCACCCAGCGCCAGCGCGCGACCTCCGTCACGAACTGCGCATGCGCATCGGGCGGCGCCAGCCGCTCCACCGCGATCTCGTCGGCCATTGCGCCGCTCCGTTTGCGTCGAACCGGCCCCTCTGCTACGACCTCAACTATAGTTGAGGTCAAGCGAAAAGCGGCGAAATGCGTGAATTGACGGTCGGCGACGTGGCGCGGCGCAGCGGCGTGGCCGTTTCCGCCCTGCACTTCTACGAAACCAAAGGATTGATCGCGAGCCACCGCACCGCCGGCAACCAGCGCCGCTACCGGCAGGACGTGCTGCGCCGTGTCGCCGTCATTCGCGTCGCGCAGGAGGTCGGCATCCCGCTCGCAGAGGTCGGCCGAGCGCTCGCGGCGCTCCCCACCGATCACGCGCCCACCCGCGCCGACTGGGCCGCCATTTCCGAGCGCTGGGCCAAGGACCTCGACCGCCGCATCGCCCAGCTCAAGAAGCTGCGCGGCGGCCTCGCCCACTGCATCGGCTGCGGCTGCCTGTCGCTGACCGAATGCAACCTCGTCAACCGCCACGACCGCCTCGCCGCCGAAGGCGCCGGCCCCCGCCGCCTGCTGGTGCGCTGAGGCTACTGCCCGAGGCGCAGCGCCTGCCGCAGCAGCGTCAAGTGCTCGGGCTCGTGGCCGCGCGCATAGCGATCATCCCAGGTCCAGTATTCGGTGTGCGTGAAGATGCGGCTCAGCGGCCACCAGAGACCAGGTCGCGTGATCTTCACGTCGTGCTCGACCAGCCCCGGCCCGAAGATCGGCGCAAGCCGACCCGAAATGATGTCACCGAACACCGGGATCGGCGTCTCGTCGCAAAGGTTGGTCCAGCGCACCGCCGCGAACTGCGCCGCAAAATGCGGGTAGAGCGGTCCGGCCGGTCCCTGCCCGCGATACAGCATCGAGTCGAGCAACGGGTCCGGCCGCGGCGGCGTCGTCGCAAAGCGCCGCTCCCGGAAAGCCTGCCGCAATTCGCCGTCGCCGTCCGTCATCAGGAACGCGGCGTGCGCCAGCGGCGAGCCCAGCGTGACGAGGTCGCTGATCCGCCAGTGCGGCTTGTCGCTCGCGAGCAGCGCCGCAAGCCTCTCCTGCCGCAGCAGAAAAGCCCGCTGTTCGCGCTCGCGCAGCGGCTTCCGCAGAACCCAGACCTTGCGCACATAGAGGTCGGCGCCCCGGAGCGCGCGCTGCATCGCGGGGGCGCTCGCCGACCGGCTCCAGTCGACGTGCGGCGTCGGTCCGTACCGCTCCCAGAACAGCTGCACCAGGTCGTAGGCGATGATCGAACCGAGGCTGTGCCCCACCACCACGATACGGTCGTAGTAGGGCGGCCGGTCAGCGGTCGCCTGCGTGAAGTCCCCCCACTGTTGGTCGTCGAGCCGCCGCGCGTGCAACCGCTCGAGCAGCGCCACGCCCCGTTCGCGGATGTCCTTGCGCTGTCCCACCGTCGCCGGCGTCGCCCGCACATAGCGCGCCACATCGCCGGCATAGGGCCCAACGTACGTGTGCATCGCCCACGCCACCAGCGCCGTGAAGGCTCCCGCCCAGATGCGCGCGTCGATCAGCGTCGTCGAGTGGACCAGCAACAGCCCGACCCCGGCCAGCAACAGCACCGCAGGCAGGCCGAACTTGACGTTCTCCACGCGGCGCCGTCGCGCGGTCATGCCGTGCCACCAGTTCCAGAAGAACAGGACCGTGCCCCACACATAGAGCCCTTGGCCCACGCGCACCCGGTGCACGCTGAGCCAGTGCAGCGCCTTCGGAAGAATGGTGATCGAGTTGAGCAGATCGGGATAAGCCGTCAGCGCCGCCGAGAACAGCACCACCGCCGCGAGCAGCCACAGCAGGAACCACGCGAGATACACCCGCACCGACAGCGGCACACGCCAGGGCGCGCGTAGCAGCAACGTGTCGATCCACGCCACCGCCTGTTCGACCGGCGTGCCCTCCATGATGTCGGCCCAGTAGAACTCGAAGAAGTCGGTACGCTTCTGCGGCCCGTCGCTCTGCGTCGTCAGCCGCCTGAGCTCCGCCGAGCCGGTGGCGCTGTCGGGGACCACGGCGATCCGCAGCATGTTGCGCTCGTCGGTGTCGTGGTTCGCGAGCGACAGGTCGTGCTGGTAGACGCCCTCGACGAACGAGCGGATGGTTTCGAGCGGCACCTGTTCGCCGATGCCGTGCACCAGCACCACCGCCGTCTTCGGCTGCGGCGCCGTCGCCGCAATGTCGGGCGCAACGACGAGCTCGTCGGGCGCTGCCGTGGCAATATCCGGCATCTCAGTCCTCCAGTGGGGCCCGGAGGGAATGGTGAGAAGTCGTTAGAATATGGGGCCGCCGCGACCGTGATCTTATGCTTCCGCGAGCGCGGCGGCAAACCCGGCGCTCGCCGCCCTGCTCGGCGAGCTCGACGCCGCCCACCGCGCAAAAGCAAAGGGCCGCCCGAAGGCGGCCCCGAACTGATCGCTGCTCGCCGGGCTCAGTGTCCCAGCGCCTTGACGATATCTTCCGTCATCTTCTTGGCGTCGCCGAACAGCATCATGGTGTTGTCGCGGAAGAACAGCTCGTTCTGCACGCCCGCGTAGCCGGCCGCCATGCCGCGCTTGATGAAGAGCACCGTTCCAGCATCTTCGACATTGAGCACCGGCATGCCGTAGATCGGCGACGTCTTGTCGGTCTTGGCCGCCGGGTTGGTCACGTCGTTGGCGCCGATCACGAACGCCACGTCGGCCTGCGCGAACTCCGAGTTGATGTCCTCGAGCTCGAACACCTCGTCATACGGCACGTTGGCTTCCGCCAGGAGCACGTTCATGTGCCCGGGCATGCGGCCCGCCACCGGGTGGATCGCGTACTTGACCTCGACGCCTTCCTTCTTGAGCAGGTCGGCCATCTCGCGCAGCGCATGCTGCGCCTGGCTCACCGCCATGCCGTAGCCGGGCACGATGATGACCTTGCTCGCATTCTTCATCATGAACGCGGCGTCGTCGGCCGAGCCCTGCTTGACCGGCCGCGTCTCTTCCTCGCCCGAACCGGCCGCGGCGCTGTCGCCGCCGAACCCGCCCAGGATCACCGAGATGAAGCTACGGTTCATCGCCGTGCACATGATGTAGCTGAGGATGGCGCCCGACGACCCCACCAGCGCGCCGGTGATGATCAGCGCCGTATTGCCCAGCGTGAAGCCGATGCCCGCGGCGGCCCAGCCGGAGTAGCTGTTGAGCATCGAGACGACCACCGGCATGTCGGCGCCGCCGATCGGGATGATCATCAGCCCGCCCAGCACCAGCGCCAGCAGCGTGATGAACCAGAACAGCACCGGGTTGCCAGTTGCCGCGAACCACACGATCAGCGCCAGCAGCACCACGCCGATGACGATGTGGATGAGGTGCCGCTGCGGCAGGATGATCGGCTTGCCGCTCATGTTGCCGTTGAGCTTGGCGAAGGCGATCACCGAGCCGGTGAAGGTGAAGGCACCGATGGCGACGCCGATCGACATTTCGATCAGCGCCTCGAGCGTGATGTGGTCGCCCTCGACGATGCCGAAGGCCTGCGGCGCATAGAGCGCGCCGGCAGCGACGAACACCGCCGCGAGTCCGACCAGCGTGTGGACCGCCGCAACGAGCTGCGGCATGTCGTTCATCTGCACCCGGCGCGCCAGCAGCGCGCCGAACCCGCCGCCGACCGCGATGCCGACGATGATCAGCACCCAGCTCACCACGTCGCTGACGCCCGAGACGGCCAGCGTCGTGAGGATGGCAATGGTCATGCCGACCATGCCGAAGATGTTGCCGCGCCGCGACGAGGCCGGGCTGCTGAGCCCGCGCAGCGCCAGGATGAAGAGCACGCCGGCGATGAGGTAGAGGACGGCGGCTATGTTGACGTTGATCACGGCGTTCAGCCCTTCTTCTTGTACATCGCCAGCATGCGCTGGGTGACGAGGAACCCGCCGAAGATGTTCACGCTGGCGAACACCAGCGCGATGAAGCCGAACACCTTGCTGATCCAGTTGGCGTCGGCGGCGAGGTGCGTGCCCACCGCGAGCAGCGCGCCCACCACGATCACCGAGGAGATGGCGTTGGTGACGCTCATCAGCGGCGTGTGCAGTGCCGGCGTCACCGACCAGACCACGAAGTAACCGACGAAGATGGCCAGC
Source organism: Sphingomonas sp. (assembly GCA_051955175.1). Lineage (GTDB taxonomy): Bacteria > Pseudomonadota > Alphaproteobacteria > Sphingomonadales > Sphingomonadaceae > Sphingomonas. The sequence goes on along the minus strand of JBQCHA010000115.1, from coordinate 955 downwards.
ACGAAGATCGCAAGCCGGAAGGTGAAGGGATCGATCACGTCCATGTTGCGCTCTCCTTTAGGCTGGCACTTTGATGTTGGGATGCACGACGGCGCCGTCCCTGGTGAGCACAGTCGCCTTCACCAGCTCGTCGTCCCAGTTGACGGCGAATGCCTTGGTCTTCTTGTCGAACATCGTTTCAAGGAAGGCCACGAGATTGCGCGCGAACAGCTGGCTCGCCGAGGTCGCAAGCCGCGCCGGCACGTTCTTGTAGCCGATGATGGTGACGCCATTCGGTGTGGTGACCACCTCGCCCGGCTTGGTCAATTCGACATTGCCGCCACGTTCGGCCGCGAGGTCGACGATCACCGAACCAGGCAGCATGGACTCGACCATCGCCTTGCTGACCAGCTTCGGCGCCGGTCGGCCCGGGATCAGCGCCGTGGTGATGACGATGTCCTGCTTGGCGATGTGGCTCGCCGTCAGCTCGGCCTGTGCGGCCTTCTCGGCATCCGTCAGTTCGCGGGCATAGCCGCCCGTGCCCGACGCGTCTTTCAACGCGTCGGTCATGATGAATTTGGCGCCCAGCGACTCCACCTGCTCGCCCGCCGCGGCGCGCACGTCGGTGGCGCTCACCACCGCGCCCAGCCGCTTGGCCGTTGCGATTGCCTGCAACCCCGCGACGCCCGCGCCCATCACGAACACTTTTGCGGGGCGTACCGTACCGGCCGCCGTCATCATCATCGGCATGGCGCGGTCGAACGCGACGGCCGCGTCGAGCACGCCCTGGTAGCCCGCAAGGTTCGCCTGGCTGGAGAGAATATCCATCACCTGCGCGCGGGTGATGCGCGGCATGAACTCCATGGCGATCGCGGTGAGGCCGGCGCGGGCCAGCGCCGCGATCTCGGCCTCGTTGCCATAGGGGTCCATGGCGCCGATCACCAGCGCCCCGTCCGCAACGCCAGCAAGGCTGGCG
>JBQCHA010000114.1:0-23419 GCA_051955175.1 Sphingomonas sp. | reverse complement strand
GCTGACGGTCGGCGGGTTGGCCTTGCTCGACCGCCGCTACCGCCCCGGCTGGCTGCTGCTGGGCGCGATGCCGCCGGCGTTGCTGGTCGCGGTGACCTGGGCGGTGGCGCCGGCGGCGTTCGTGTTCGACGTGTTGCGCTTCCCCACCGCGGCGCCCGAACAATTCTACGCCGCCGGCCGCGCGTGGAAGCTCGCGCTGTGGGCGCGGTCGCTCGACACGATCAAGTTCCTCGCACTGGGCCCGGCGCTGCGCGCGGGGGGGGTGGGCGCGCGCCGGCCCCCCCACGGCCGGGTGGAGCGGCTGCTCGACCTGCTGATCCTCGCCGGGCTGGTCGCCGCCGTGCTCCCCGCGCCGACCTGGCGGCAATATCTGCTGCCGGCGCTGCCGCCGCTGTTCGTGCGGCTGGCACTCGCCTGGCGGGCGCGGCCGCCGGGCCGACGGTTGCGCATCACCACCGCCGTATTCGTCGGCGCCGGCGTGACGCCCTCGCTGGTCATGCTCGGCCTCGGAGTGGCGCAAGGGCTGCCGCTGGTGACGGCGATCAGCGACGGCGCGCGGTTGCGTGCGGCAATGGATCGCGCCGATGTCGCCGGGCCGATCGCCACGCTCTCCCCGCAATTCGTGCCGGCGACCGGCCGCGCCATCGACCCACGCTTCGCCGCCGGGCCGTTCTTCTATCGCAGCAGCGCGCTGCTGCCGCCGGCGGCGCAAACGCGCTTCGGACTGCTCGACCAGCGCCTCGCCCCCGCTGCGCTTTCCGCCGAGCCGCCGGCCGCGATCCTGACCGGCGGCGAAGGCGCGTGGACCAGCGGGGACGCTGCGCTCGACGCATCGCTGGCGCAGGTCGCGCAGAAACTGAACTGGCGGGCGCAGCCGGTCGCCGGGACCCCCTTCGTGCTCTACGTCAGGCCACCCGCGTGATGCCGCTGCGTCGGCGCGCGATCAATTCGGCATAATAGGCCACGAGGTCGGCGGCATGCTCCTGGTCCGACCGTACCCGCGCCGCGGCGATCGTCGCGGTGCGGCGCAGCAGGCGGCGATCGCGGTCGACCATCCGGATGATCGCGGCTGCGGCGGCGGCGGCGCTGCGCGGCTCGTACAGTTCGGAGCACAAGGGATCGGCGATCTCGGCACAACCGCCCTCATTGGGGGCGATCAACGGCAGGCCGGCGGCCATCGCCTCCGACGCGACCAGCCCGAACGGCTCGACTTCGGAACCGTGGATCAGCGCGTCGCAGCTCGCGACGATGCGGGCGAACTGCATCCGGTCGTAGAGCGGGCGGAACGTGCGGATGTGCGGGCTATCGGCGATGCGCCGCAGGATCGCGCGCCGCTCGACGCCGTCGCCGAGCAGGATCAGCCCGACCGGCCGGTCATGCCCGGCGCGCTGCACCGCGTCGATCACCATCGGCCAGCGCTTTTCGGGATGATGCCGCCCCAGCCCGAGCAGCAGGTGCCCCTCAGGCGGCAGATGGCATTGCGCGAGCAGCGCCGCGCGCAGCCCCTCATCGCGCAGCTCGGGTGAGAAATAGCCGCGGTCGATCCCCAGCGGCATCGACGCATCGACGCGCACGCCGCGCTGCCGGTGGCGCTTCTCCAGCGCCGGGCCGTTGGTCACCACCGCGTCGAACTTGGCGAGGAAGCGGTTCATGTAATGACTGTACCAGGCGAACAGCCGCTCGACCTGTGGCGGCGAGGCGACGCCTTCCAGCCAGCGCTGCGGATAGGCCGCAACATTGTCGTTGTGCATGAAGAACACCTTGACGGCGTCCCCCTGCCAATTGCCGACGAACCAGGCCGGGCGCCAGGGCGACGAGGTTTCCACCACGTCGGGCTGCAGCCGGTCGAGCCACTCGAGCACCGGCGCGCCGTTCCAGAACAGCCAGTAATTGTGGTCGAACACCAGCCGCGGCGACTTCACGGTGATCAGCCGGCCGCCGCCGGGCCGCTCCTCCTCGCTGTCCTCGTCGCCGGGGGCGATGACGATCAGCTCGTGGCCCATCGCGCCCAGGATCGCCATCTTGCGCTCCAGATAGGTGCGCACGCCGCCGCCGGTGGGCGAGTAATATTCGTTGACGTCGACGATGCGCACGGGCGGCGGCCCCCTCGTTTCAGTCCGGCTTCACCGGCGCGAAACCACTCAGCCCGCGCAGATACTGGACGCGGATGTTGACGGTGGTCACGCCGGTGCCGACGTCGACTGTAGCATCGGCGACCTGGGGTTTGGAACGGCCAAGCTTGCGGTTGCTGGGCACGCCGGCGCCGTCCTTCCAGATGTCGAACTTGTTCTTGCCGTCGCGATCGTGCGTGAAGAACAAGGCGTACCGACCCGCCCCCGGCGTCTTGATGCAGATGTCGACCGGGCCGCTCGCGGGCATCGGCGCCCAGACGCGGCGGAAAGTCTTGCCCGCGGCGATCAGGTCGCGGTCGTCCTTCAGGAAGTCGTCGGCGGTGTCGGGATAGAGCTCCAGCTTCAACCGCCCCGTCCGGTCCTTCAGCCCGGTGACGTGCACCAGGATCGACGGCTCGCCATTGACGCAGGCGAGGCTGTCGGTGCCGAGCGGTTCGCCCGCCAGCGCCATGGCGAGGACGAGCGCGATCATCGGCGGCGCAGCAACGCGTGGACGCCGAACCCGGCAAGCAGCACGACATGGATCAGCAGCGTCAGCGCCGCGGTGAAGGCGACCAGCCCCGACACCGCATCGCCCTGCCCGATCAGTGCGATCGCCAGGTTCGCGAACAGCAGGTCCTTGTTGGGCACCAGCGGCAGCCGCGAGACCAGCAGACGCCCGGCGGCGAGCAGCAGCCACACGCCGACCGACACCCAGGGCATGGCGAAATGCCAGGCGAACGCGACCAGCGCCGAGCTCGTTACCAGCCGCAGGCAGTGGACCGAGAACACCCACCACAAGGTTCCGCGCGGCAGCGAGAACACGCGTTTGGAGAAGATCAGCCAGGGCGCCGAAATCGCCAGGATGATGACCGTCGACCAGATCAGCTTGTGCAGCTGCGCGGCGCCGATCAGCTGCCAGCCGAGCGGCAAAGCGATGGCCACCAGCAGCAATGTCATCATGTTGCCGGCGACCGCCGACAGGATCGCGGAATCCTTGACCGCACCGAACGGCGCCGAGACGATATGCGCACGCTGCCGTGCCCAGGCGTAGAAATAGGCGTCGCCCGAATAGCCGAACAGCACGTCGTTCGCGATCCGCTTCTGAATGAGCGCGATCAGGCCGTCGAGCGGCACCCGCCACAGCCGCCGGTAGATGACGAAGTCGAACACCGGCGGGTTGAGGTAGAACAGCGTAAAGGCGACGTAGAACAGGATGCTCGCCGGCGCGATGCGGCTGAGCCCGCCCAGCCCGGAGGCGAGCAGTTCATGAGCGACGCCGGCGACCATCGCCGCGGTGATCAGCCCGCCCAGCACCATCGGCCAGCGGCTGCGCATCACCTGCAGCGGTTGCAGGCCGCCCAGATCGGGAGGGGTGGCGCCGGTGGGGAACGCCTCGACGGTCTCGCTGCTCATGGGGACGTCCGGCTCCGGTGCTTCGTCACTGGAAATGGTTCGCGCCTTCGTGACCTGTGTCGTGGAGACCCAGCGACGATGGTCGCGCCATAGACGGATGCGACGCATAGGGCAAATGTGGCATCTCCTGACGCGCCCGAAATGCGCCGAACTGGGTAGAGGGCGGGGCGCGGGGGCACCGCCGCAGCCATCGCGCATGGCGCCCCGCCGCCGATCGCGGTATCGCGACGGCAATGACCCATCGACGCGGCCGCGCCGTCCACATCCTCACCTATGCCAGAACGCTGCAGGGCGGCGGCGTCGAACGGGCGCAGCTCAGGCTGGCGAGCGAATGGCTCGACGCCGGCCGCCGGGTGACGCTCGTCGTCGGCGCGGCGCGCGGTCCGCTGATCGCCGAGCTGCCCGCCGGCATCGACTGCGTCGACCTGGGGGCGCCCACCAACCGCGCGTTGCTGGCGCTGCCGCGCCACATCGCCGCGCTGCGTCCCGACGTGCTGTTCTGCCCCGGGAATTATTACAGCGGCATCGCGGCGTGGACGCGCGCGCGGCTGGGGCGAACGTGCCCCCCGATCGTCGCCAAATTGTCCAACGCGCTCGATCGCGCCGACCAGCGGGCGCCGGTGGCGCTGGGCTATCGCGCCTGGTTGCGCCTGCATCCGCGTTTCATCGACCGGCTGGTGGCGATGTCGCCGGCGATGGCGGCGGAGGCGCGGGCGATGATGCGCTTTCCGGACGACCGCCTGACGATCATCCCCAACCCGCCGGCGCGCCACGCCAGCGATCCGGTGCCGCCGCACCTTCCCGACGGGCGCTTCCTGCTGGGCGTCGGGCGGCTCGAGCCGCAGAAGAGGTGGGAGCGGCTGATCGCCGCGATTCCGCGCGTGGCCGACAGCGGCGTGTCGCTGGTGCTGCTCGGCGAGGGCAGCGAACGCGCGCGGCTGGAGGCGCAGGTCGCCGCGCTGGGGCTTGGTGACCGCGTGACGCTGCCGGGCCATGCGCTCGACCCGCGCCCGGCGATCACGCGCGCGGCGGCGGTGGTGCTGACCTCCGATTACGAGGGCGTGCCGGGCATCCTGCGCGAGGCGCTGTCGCTCGGCACCCCGGTTGTCGCGACGCAGTCGAGCGTGGCGGTGGAGGAGATCGTCGCCGGCCCGGCGCTGGGCAGCATCGTGCCGCGCAACGACGCCGCCGCGCTGGTCGCCGCGCTGGACCATTGGCTCGATCCGGCGACGCCGCGGCCCGATCCGGTGCCGGAGCCGGGTGCTGACGCCGGCGCGCGGTATCTGGAGCTGTTCGACGAGGTGGTCGCCGCCCGCGCGTGCTGACGCGGCGCGGTCAGGGCGCCGGCGGCTCGGCGATCAGCTCGACCACGTCGGCGATGATCCGGCGCATCGCGGTCCGCGACGCCTCCGGATCGCGCGCCTCGATCGCGCGCATCACGTCGCCATGCTGGTCGAGGTCGGCGGTGCGCCCCTTGATGCGGTTGGTGAAGCGGATCGAGGTGCGCAGCGCCGTCGCCACCACCTCGCGGAACTGGCCGAAGAACGGGTTGGCCGAGGCTTGCAATACCGCAACGTGGAAGGCGATGTCGGCGTCGAGCGGGTCGTCCTCGCCCTTCTCCGCCGCCTCCATCCGGCCGAAGCCGGCACGGATCAGCGCCAGCCCGTTGGCGTCCGCCGCAGTGGCGGCGAGCGCTGCGGCGGCCGGCTCGATCGCCAGGCGCAGCTCGCTGAACTGTTGCAGCAGGTCGACCGAGAATTTGCGCTCCAAGAGCCAGCGCAGCACGTCGGCATCGAACAGATTCCAGCTGCTGACCGGCTGCACGATCGTGCCCTGCCGCGGGCGCGCCGAGAGCAGCCCCTTGGCAGTCAGCATCTTGACCGCCTCGCGCGTGACCGAGCGGCTGACCGCATGCTGTTTCGACAGTTCGGCCTCGGTCGGGAACGGCGTGTCCTGATAGGCGCCGGTCACGATCGCCTTGCCCAGCCGGTCAAGCAGGCCATAGGTGAGATTGCGCCCCAGCGATGAGCGAACATTATCGGGATCCGTCGCCATCTTCATCCCCCCTGATCCTGCCCTGATAGTCGGACCAATGATATAAATAGCCGAATCACGCGAAACACAAGGGGCCGGGTGAAACCTCTCGACGAGGGCGATAATTGGCCGCAAGTTATTATGGATCAAGGAATCGCCTCAAAAGAGGGACCGAATCCCCTCGCCACCTCCCCTGCGCCTCTGTTATGGTGGTACCATCGTCGGCAGCCTGAACCGTAAGCGTCGACGGCAGAGAGACCCCCGAGCTCCCGCTTACGTGACTCGGAACTTCGACATGGACATCAACTATCTGCGTGCGCGCCACGACGACACGCTCAATCGCGCACGCGCTGCCGCCAACGAGCCGGCGCGCCGTGCGCATGTACAGCTCGCTTCGCTCTACGAAGCGCAAATCGCCCAGGCCGAACGCGAAATACCCCCGGCGGCCAAGTCCCGGCGCTGACCGGCACGGCACCGCCCCCCCCGACAGGAGAGAAGAATGCGGTTGATTGCGATGCTCGCCCTTTCCGGTGTCGTCGCAGCGCCGCTGCTGACCGCCTGCGCGACATCTCGGCCCCTGGAGCGACAGGTCGCCAGTTGGGCGATCACCCTGACGCCGGAGCAGGAAGTGCCGGGGCCCGGCGCCGCCGGCAGCAGCGGGATCGCCAAGGTGCGCGTGAACGCTGTCACCGGGCAGATCTGCTACGATCTGTCGGTGACCGGCCTTGCCGCACCGACCGCCGCGCACATCCACAAGGGCGCCGCCGGCGTTGCCGGTCCGGTGGCGATGCCGCTCGACACGCCGGTCAGCGGCCATTCGCAGGGCTGTGCCAACGATGCCGCGCTGGCGATGGCGCTGATCGCCGATCCTTCGGCTTATTACGTCAACGTGCATGATGCCGCGCATCCCGCCGGCGCGCTGCGGGCACAGCTCGCGCGGGCGCGCTGACGCGCGACGGCGTGTTTCTTCCTTCGGTGATTGGCGGAAGCAACGAGACCGAGGCGGATGCTGGGGCAGCGCCTGAAGGGTGAGCCGCCGCAGCCAATCCCATCCAATACCACCCCGGCGGAGGCAGGACTCCAGGTATGGGCGTCTCGTAGCTGAACGCCGGCCGTCACCGGCGCGGTAGCGGGGAGGCGGACGATCGCCTCCCCATGGTCGACGATCATCTCAGCGGAGACGCTGGTGCCGGTGCCGCGCCATCGTTGGCGTACCCTCACGCCCCGGGTCGGAGAGCATCGGTTACCGGGGCCGGTCGTCGGCATCCTGGCGGATGCCTCGGGGCCGGCCTCGGCGGCCCGCTCAGCCCCCGCCATGGTCGGGGGCATCGCGTCGGCCCTGTCCTGCCGAAGCTGGCGGTGGCGCTTCTTGCGGAGCAGCCTCCCTTCGGCAATCCACGGCCCCGCCACGGCAGCCATGAGGCCCCGGCGGCGGTTGGACGGCAGCTCGGGTGACCTGCGTGCGCGACCGCGTCACGGTCGCGGCGGCATCATCACCTGACCCGCATCCGCAGCCAGCGACGGCGTCAGTTTCCATCAGGCACCAACCCGTACTTGCTGCATAAGCGACTGTCGCGGCGGCCTTTCGGGCCATCTCGGCGATCGCTTACGGGCCGATGCTCTCACCAGGCGCGAGTCGCGCCAAGCGGTAATCGTGCGGCCCCGCCTGTGGATAATGTGGATCGCGGGGACAAATCGTCTGCGGCCGATCCGTCACGCACCGCGTCTTTTAATTGTCTCGTGTTGCCCGTCACTTAGGCCGCGTCAGTCATCGTTGTGTGCCGTTCATGCAACCCGTGCGACAAACCCAGCGTTACGCATCCGGCACTATCGATCGACTACGGAGTAAAAGATCATGCGAAACATCATGCTGGCCATTAGCGCTGCGGCGCTGGCCCCGGCCGCGATGGCGCTGCCCACTGCCGCCCAGGCGCAGCACCGGCATCATCACTACCATCGCTATCACCATGACCGCGAGTGGCGCGGTCGCGACGGCCGCACCTACTGCCGCCGTTCCGACGGCACGGTGGGCAGCGTGGTCGGCGGTGTCGCCGGCGCGCTGCTCGGCCGCACCATTGATACGCACGGCGATCGCACCACCGGCACGGTGCTCGGCGCCGCCGGCGGCGCGCTGGCCGGCCATGCCATCGCCAAAAGTGGCGATCACTGCCGCTAATCGGGCGGCCCTCGGCGCGGCCGACCGACCTGGCGGCCGCGCCCTGTACCCGAGTACCAACCAGGGGATGCTAACATGAAACGCTTTATTCTCGCCCTCGGCGCCGCCTCGACGCTGTCGCTCGGCGCCTGCGCCATGGACAATGGCTATGGCGGCGGTCCCGGCTATTATAGCGAAGCACCAGCCGGCAATTACGACGCCTACCAGCATTATCGCCAGGACGGCCGTTATGGCCAGCGACCGCTGTCGCGGAACGACCGCATCTATCGCGGGTCCGACGGCCGCTATTATTGCCGCCACAGCGACGGCACGACCGGCCTGATCGTCGGCGGCCTGGCGGGTGGCGTGCTCGGCAATCTGATCGCGCCGGGCGGCTCGGCCACGATCGGCACCCTGCTTGGTGCCGCCGGCGGCGCCGTGCTCGGCAAGGAACTCGACCAGAAGAACGTGAAGTGCGAATAAGTGCCCACTGACCAACAGGAGCAAGCGGCATGACGACACGTAGCGGATCGGCACGGTACGACGGGCTCGGCAAGGACGGAAAGGGTCACCTTTCCACCGAATCCGGCGTCCTTCAGGACCAGGCTTATGGGTTCAACACCCGTTTCGGCGACGAGAAGGGCACGAACCCCGAGGAGCTGCTGGCCGCTGCGCATGCCGCTTGCTTCACCATGGCGTTGAGCTTCGCGCTCGCCGCCGAAGGCCATGAGCAGGGCAAGCTCGACACCACGGCCAAGGTGACGATCGAAAAGCAGGACGGCGGCTTCACCATCACCCGCTCGGCGCTCGACCTGACCGCCGAGATCGACGGGATCGATGAGGAAACCTTCGCCCGGATCGCCGCCGGCGCCAAGGCGAACTGCCCGGTATCGAAGCTATTCAATGCCGAGATCACGCTGGAGCACCGGCTGAACCGCTAGGGCTTCAGAAGATCCCGCCGCCCAGCGCGAGCCGGATCACACCGATCACGATCACGAGAATGTTGAGGTTGCGCCCGGCGGTGCGGGAGGAGAACAGCCCCACCGCCAGGCCGACCACCGCGATCGGCACGACGATCCAGTTGAGCGCGCCCAGGAACGGGATGAAGGCCGGAATCGCGCAGGCCAGCGCGAAAATGCCGATCAGGATCGAGATCAGGTTGAACATGGCGGCATAGATGTTGCCGCGGTCGGTACAGTTCAACCGTTTCGTGCCGCGACGGGACAAGGGCGGGCGGCGTGACCGCGACTCCGCCATCGTCAACGCTTTCTTGGTGAAATAGCGTGATTCCCGCCGAAAAGGGGAATCGCGCATGTCTCGCTTCACGTTTACCGCCCTGCTGCTCGCGCCGGTGCTGCTCGCCGGCTGCCATTCGAACAAGCAGGCGGGCGCCGTCGATGCGCTCGACAATCAGCTCGCCGGCAACGACGCCGCGCTGACCGGCGCGCTCAACCAGCAGATCATGGTCGATCCCGACCTCGTCCAGCAATCCAACGGCAATGCGGTGCGGCCGCCGGCGCATCCGACATCGGGCGAGGTGCCGCCCGACGGCACGGCGGGCGGCCGACGCGTGGATACCGCCAAGCTGAAGCACGCGCCGGCGCCGCGATCGCAATCCTGCCCGGCGTGCACCAGCGCCAAGGGCGCGCTGACGCTGGGCGCGCTCGCCGGCCGCCAGCAATCGCCGCAGCTCGGCCATTGCTCGGCCGACGTGCGCTATTCGGCAGAATGGGCGACGCGGCTCGGCGACCTGCTGGTCTACCCCGGCGCGCACATCGACGAGGCGGCGGGGTCAAACAGCAACGGCTGTGCGCTGCGCATCGTCAGCTTCACCACCACCGCGCCGGCCGATCGCGTGATCGACTGGTATTACACCCAGGCGACCGGCCACGGCTATGACGCGGAGCAGCAAAGCGACGGGCGCGAGCGCGTGCTGGGCGGCACCCGGGCACGCGACGGCGGCGCCTATGTCGTGTTCGTCAATCCCAGCGATGGCGGCGGCAGCGCGGTCGACCTGGTGGTCAACAAGGGCAGCTGAGCCAACGAAATCGGCCGGCTGCACGGGGCAACCGGCCGATCGACGACTGGCTGGCAGCAGCGCCCGCCACAACCACGTCAGTCGCGATCGTCGCCCGGCGGCGTCTGCTCGGCGCGCTCCAGCTCCTTGGGGCGGCGCTCCTCGAAGACGTCGGCCAGCCGCTTCTCCTCCGCGTCCGACAGGCCGTCGGCGGCGGCGGGGAACATCTCTTCCTCTTCCTCGTCGATATGATGTTCGTAGCGGTGGCGCATTTCCTTGAACTTGGTCAGCCACGCGCCCGAAGCCATGTCGGTCTTGGTCAAGTCGGCGAGATAGTCGTCGATTTCCTTGTGCTCCGACACCGAATGGCGCGCGTCGTCGCGCAGGTCGGGCTGCGCGAGCATCGCGGCATAGAGCGATTCCTCCTCGGCCGCGGCGTGGGCGGCGATGTCGAGGCGCAGCTTCTCGAACAGCTCGCGCCGCTCCGGGCTGTCGCCCGACGTCTCGCTCAGCTCTGCGAGCAGCTTGCGATGGCGATCGTGATCGCGCTTGAGATCTTCAAAAATGCGAGCGTCGGCCATGGAAATCCGTCCTCCTGTCAGTGTCTGCCGGATCAACCGCCGGTGCGCGGCCGGGTTGCAGGTGCGAATCGCTTTCAGCGGGCGGGCGCCCGCCTCACACGTCAGGCGGCGAACAATTCCAGCTGCTTCGCCTTGGGCGCAACCAGCGGGCGCAGGTCGGCACGGTCGGCGACCATCACCGGCCGCCAATCCTCGGCAACGACGAACGGCCGGATCTTCGCCAGGGAGACGGTCAGCCGCGCGAGATCGGCGAGCCGCAGGCGCCGCCAGCGCCGCGCCGTCAGGATCGAGACGACCGCGCGGGTGCCGAGGCCGGGGACGCGCAACAGGTCCTCGCGCGGCGCGCGGTTGACGTCGACTGGAAAGCGCTCGCGGAACCTGAGCGCCCAGGCGAGCTTCGGGTCGATGTCGAGCGGCAGCATGCCCGTCGCCGGATCGGTGGCGGCAACCACCTCGTCGGGCCGATAGTCGTAGAAGCGGATCAGCCAGTCGGACTGATACAGCCGGTGCTCGCGCATCAGCGGCGGGCGCTTGAGCGGCAGCACCGCGCTGGCGTCGGGAATCGGACTGAACGCGGAATAATAGACCCGCTTCAACGCATGCCGGTCGTACAACGCCGCGGCGCGACGCACGATGTCGCCGTCGCTCGCCGCATCGGCGCCGACGATCATCTGCGTCGACTGCCCGGCCGGCGCGAAGCGCGGCGCCGAGCGGAAGCGTTTGCGCGCGTCGCCGGTCTCGACGATCGCCGCCTTCATGTCGCGCATCGCGCCCTCGATCCGCGTGCCGTCCTTTTCCGGTGCCAGCCGCTTCAGCCCGCGCTCGGTCGGCAGCTCGACGTTGATCGACACGCGATCGGCGTGGAGCCCGGCCAGCCGGATCAGCTCGGGATCGGCATCGGGGATCGTCTTCAGATGGATATAGCCGCGGAAATCGTGATCCTCGCGCAGGCTCCGCGCCACCTCGACGATCTGCTCCATCGTGTAGTTGGAGGAACGGATGATACCCGAGGAAAGGAACAGCCCCTCGATATAATTGCGCTTGTAGAAGGCGAGCGTGAGGTCGACGACCTCCTTCGCCGTGAACCGCGCGCGGCGCACGTTGGAGCTCTTGCGGTTGATGCAATAATGGCAGTCGAAGATGCAGCTGTTGGTCAGCAGGATCTTGAGCAGCGAAATGCAGCGGCCGTCGGGCGCATAAGCGTGGCAGATGCCCATGCCGGCGTCGGTCGAGCCGACGCCCTTGCCGCCGCGCGAATCGCGCTTCACCGATCCCGACGACGCGCAGGAGGCGTCGTATTTCGCCGCATCGGCCAGGATTGCCAGTTTCTCGCGAACGTCGAGCTGCGCCATTCGTTCCTTTTATGTTCCTGCGCCGGAAATGCAATGGCCTGCGCTCTTCTGCTCGGCGCGATTGCCCGCTAGGGTGCCGGCGCCCGAGGACGCGTAAGGAGTAGCCGGTTGGCGATCGAGGAGATGGAAGCCCTGCCGGCGACGTCGGCACTGGACGACAGCCCGCATTTCATGGGCCATCCGATCGGGCTGTACTTCATCTCCTTCACCGAGGCGTTCGAGCGGTTCAGCTATTACGGCATGCAGGTGCTGCTGGTTCTGTACATGGCCAAGCAGCTGCTGCTCGAGCCGCATGTCGGGCGCATCGCCGGCTTCGTGCCGTTCCGCCATGCGCTGAGCTACATCTACGGCGCGGCGCCCTCCAATGCGATGCTCGCCTCGCACATCTTCGGCCTCTACACGAGCATGGTCTATCTGACGCCGATCCTGGGCGGCATCATGGCCGACAAATGGCTGGGCAAGACGCGCGCGGTGACGCTGGGCGCATCGATGATGGCGGTCGGCCATTTCCTGATGGCGTTCGATTATTCCTTCCTGCTCGCATTGCTGATGCTGGTGCTCGGCGTCGGGCTGCTCAAGGGCAATCTGGCGAGCCAGGTCGGCTATCTCTACCCGCCCGGCGACAATCGCGCCGCCGACGGTTTCCAGGTCTATTATATCGGCATCAATGTCGGCGTGATCATCGCCCCGCTGATCTGCGGCTGGCTGGGCGAGGATGTGGGCTGGCATTACGGCTTCGGCGCCGCCGGCGTCGGCATGGTGCTGGGCCTTGTCATCTATCTGTCGGGCCGCCGTTACCTGCCGCGCGATCCCCGGCTGGACCCACGCCCGCATCCCCGCGCGATACGCCAGACGCCGCCGATGAGCCGGCGCGAATGGCAGGTGCTGATCATCCTGCTGGCGATGATCCCGGTGCTGGCGGTCGGCGCGATCGGCAATCAGGAACTGTACAACGCCTATCTGCTGTGGGCCGATCGCAGCTATGACTTCAACCTGTTCGGCCATCGCATGCCGACCACCTTCCTGGCGACGCTGGACGCCGCGGTCAGCGTCACCTTCCTGGTGCTCGTCGTCGCCTTCTGGCGCTGGTACGGCAAGCATTGGCGGGAGCCGGACGAGATCACCAAGGTGGCACTGGGCTGCTTCATCTCGTCGGCCGCCTTCGTCATCCTGGCGCTGGTTGCCGCGCATGCCGCCGCGACCGGCACCAAGGTGACGCTGTGGGTGGCGCTCGCCGTCCACACGATCAACGCGATCGGCTTTGCCAACGTCTTCCCGGTCAGCCTCGCGCTCTACTCGCGCGCGTCGCCGCGGGCGATCGCGGCGACCATGCTGGGCATCTATTACCTGTTCCTGTTCGGCGCCAACACGCTGGTCGGCTGGGTCGGTGGCTGGCTGGACACGATGAGCCCGCTCGACTTCTGGGGCATGCACGCGGTGCTGATCATCGCCGCCGGCGTGGTGTTCGTCGTGGTCAAGCTGCTGTTCGGTACGCTGCTGACCGCGGCCGAGGACGACGACGTAGCCGGCGCGGTGGCTCAGCCCGCCTGATCGGCGAGCCGCGTGCGCCGGAGCGTCCAGCCCATCGCCACCGCGAACGCCGCTGCCACGGCGAGATAGAGGAAGAAGCCCTCCCACGGCGTCCAGTGCCAGAGTTCGGCCGGCAGGTCGCGCAGCTGCCCGGACCGGAAGCGCTGCCTGATCACATAGCTCCACAACGGGAAGGGAATGCCATCGGGCGCAGTGATCTCCGCCGCGGCGATGATCAGGTTGAGCACCACCGAGACGGCGAGCACCAGCAGCGTGGCGCCGCGCGCCGCCCAGTGGCGCGACAGCATCCACAGCGGCCCCAGCCCCAGCGACAGGAAGCCGATCGCCGGCACCGACAGCCGCGGCCCGGTCGACGAACCGCCGTCCCAATAGACATAGGACGCGTTGATCAGCAGCACCATCAGCGCCGCAACGGCCGCCACGACGCCAAGGTCGCGCGTCTCCCGCCGCCGGATCAGCACGCCGAGGCCGATCGGCGCCAGCACCAGGATCGGCGCCACCCAAATCATCCCGCGCCTCATCCCGCCGATGATCTGCCAGAACACCGACCATTTGGGATAGGTCAGCCCGAACAGCCCCTCCTGCATGCCGGCGAAGCCGACCACGCCTTCATAGCCCAGCTTGAACAGCGTCCCGAACGCGACGAGGTTGTAGATGGCGAGCGGCACCGCGGCGATCAGGCCGCCGGCAACCGCCAGCGCCACCGGCCGGACACGCATCGCCGCAGGATAGCGCCATAGCCGGTACAAGGCCCAGCAGCCGATCACCGCGCCGGTCAGTGCCGCCTGATATTCGACCACGAAGCCCCAGCCGAGCGTCAGCCCCGCGACGAAGGCATGCCCGCTCGACGGGCGGACGCCGCGGGTGCCGCGCCAGATCTCGATCGTGGCGATCAGCAGCAGCGCCGCCGAGGCGGCATGGCCGAAGATCGTGGTCGACCATCCCCAGATCGGCGTCGCCAGCGCATAGCCGATCGCGGCGATCAACGCGGCGGTGGTGTTGTCGGTAAGGTCGACGGTGGCGAGGAACAGGAGCGTCGCGGCGATCGCGGTCAGCAGCGCCGAGGTGAGCGCGGCGGCGAGCCATACCCGCGGCTTCAGATAGTAATCGGCGCCGAATTCGGGCGTCAGCCGGTGCTGCGCCACGGCAGTGTTGCCGATCGCGGCGTCGTAGGCGGCGACGATCGGTACCGCCATCAGCGTCATGCCCGGCGCCTTGTCCATGTAGAAATGGCCGCCGAATTCGGCCTTGTCGATCGTCTCGGGCGCGAACTCATCGATCGTCGCGTCGTGTGATTCGACCAGCGAGACCGCCGCGAACATCCGCGTCGCATTGTTGGGATTGAGCGCCCAGGAGCCGAACCACGCCCCCGACAGCCACACGAACACGAACAACAGCGCCGCCAGCCGCGCGCGCGCCACCCGGCCCTGCGCAGCAACGGAAAGCGATGCGGGCCGCGCCGGCAGCGTCTTCACGGCCTGGCGATCATCGAAAGGGCCATGCGCGGTCACTCACCCCGACGCGAGGGTACAGAACGACGGCACCGACCAACAACCGTGCCGCGTCACGGAATGTCGGCCTGCGCCTTCTTCTGCTCTTCGCGTTCGCGCTTGGCCGCGCGCGCCTGCTTCAACAGGCACCCGGTTGGGCCCTCGGCGCCAACGGTCGAACAGCCGCCGAGCCCCGTCTGGCCGGCATCAAGCACCGCCTGGTCGCGCGCCGCCCAGGCCTGGTTCTCCGGCGTTACCTTGAGCTCGCGCAGGTCCTTGGGGATACGATATTGCTCGTCGGCGCCCCGCCGGCGGCAGACGACGATCTCGTTGCCGTTCTGGTCGGTCGGGCATTTCTGGTCGCCGTAGATCGTCAGCACGCCGTTTTCGGGGGCGTTCTGGGCGTGGACCGGTACGGCGAGCGCGGCCGCGCCGCCCGCGATGAGTGCCGCCAGTGCGGCCTTGACCAATGATGTCGCCATCGGGTTCCTCCTTCGGCGCCTTAACGCACGAACTGCCCTGAACAGGCCATGACCGGAGTCAAATCCGCTTCGCCAGCGCGATCGCCACGCGGCAGCCGCCCCGGATCAGCGCGCTCATCAACGGATAGGCGGGCGCCGTCTCCGCCCCGCTGGCCAGCGCGGTATCACGATGCTCCAGCTCCTCGGCCTGGAACTCGCGCACCGCCGCGCTCAGTTCCGCGTCGTCCTCGCCCAGCTGGTCGAGCTGGTCCGCATAATGTTTGTCGATCTCGGTCTCCACCGCCGCGGTGCAGGCCATCGCGGCTTCGGGGCCGATCGCCGCGGTGACGGCACCCAGCGCAAATCCGGCGACGTCCCAAAACGGCTGCAGCAGCGTCGGGCGCACGCCGCGCTCCGCCATCATCCGGTCGAAGAAGGCGCGGTGCCGCTCCTCCTGCCGCGCCATGCCGGCGATCGAGCGCGCGACTTTCGATCGGTCGCCCATCACCGCCAATTGCCCGGCATAGATGCGCGTCGCGCCATATTCGCCGGCCTGGTCGACGCGGATCATCGATGCCGTCGGCTCGCGCCGGTCGCCGGGTTTCCAGCCGCTCATCCCAACCTCCTCGATCCGCGCATCAGCAAGGCGACGATCAACGCACCACCCAGCGAGAAGATCGCATTGAAGCCGGCCATCGACACGCCCCACAGCGTCCATTGCGGCTCGTCGCAGCGCACGATCGGCGCCGACATGATCTGCGCCAGCATCGCATCGGCGCTTGCGGCGGCATGGAAGGTGCTCGTGCATTCGGTGGCGCCCTGCCACCAGCCATATTCGACGCCCGCGTGATAAACGCCGATCGCGCCGCTGATCGCGACGGCAAGCGCGGCGAGCCACACCAGCGTGCGGCGGTTGCGCATCCCCGGCACGACGAAGGCGAGCAGCGCCAGCACGACGGCGGCATAATGCGGCCAGCGCTGCCAATGGCACATCTCGCACGGGACAAGGCCGCCGATCAGCTGGAAGCCCCAGGCGCCGGCCAGCAGCGCCGCCGGCAGCAGCAGCGCGATCCAGCGGGCGACGACGAATCGGTCCCTCACGATTGCCTCAGTCCTTGGCGGCGGGCTGCTTGCCGGCAGGCTGCTTGGCAGCGTCGGCAGGGACCGGCTTCTTGACCAGGGCGGCGACTTCGGCAGGACCGCCCAGCCGGGCGATGGTCTTCGCCGCATAATAAAGCTGGAAGTCGTCGATGCCCTGCTTCTTCAACTCGTCGGCGGTCTGGGTAAAGCGCGGATCCGGCTTCGCGTCGTTCTCGAGCGCGCTGTCGGTCGGCTTCAGCTCGTTGATCAGGTGCTGGCGCAGGTCGTCCTCGCGGAACACCGTGCGATCCTTGTAATCGGGATCGCTGAGATCGGGCACCACCACATTGGGCTGGATGCCGCCTTCCTGCACCGATCGGCCCGACGGCGTGTAGTAACGCGCCGTGGTCAGCCGCAAGGCGCTGTCGGGGGTCAGCTGGATCAGCGTCTGCACCGATCCCTTGCCGAAGCTCCGTTCGCCCAGCACGATCGCGCGATGCTGGTCCTGCAGCGCGCCGGCGACGATCTCCGACGCGGACGCGGTGCCGGCATTGACCAGCACCACGACCGGCAGGCCGTGCGCGAAGTCACCGGGCTTGGCGTAATAGCGTTCGATGTCGGTCTTCTCGCGGCCGCGCTGCGAGACGATCTCGCCATGATCGAGGAAGGTGTCGGACACCGAGATCGCCTCGGTCAGCAGGCCGCCGCCATTGTCGCGCAGGTCGACGACATAGCCGAGCGGCTGGTGGCCGAGCGCCTTCTGGATCGACACCATCGCCGCGCGCGTGTCGTCGCCGGTATGTTCGGAGAAGGTGTTGATGTTGAGGATGCCGACATCGCCCATCACCTGCCACTTGACCGGCTCCTGGGTGATGATCTCGCGCGTCAGCGTGACGTCGATCGGCTTGTCCTTGCCCGGACGCAGCAGCTCCAGCGAGACCTTGGTGCCCGGCTTGCCGCGCATCGCCTTGATGGAATCATCCAGCGGCACGTCATAGATCGACTTGCCGTCGATCCGGGGGATGTAGTCGCCGGCCTTGATCCCGGCCTTGTCGGCGGGCGAATCTTCCTGCGGCGCGATGATCTTGATGAGGCCGCTGTCGGCGGTGACGGTCAGCCCCAGGCCGCCGTAATTGCCCTGCGTCTGGATTTCGAGGTTCTGATAGTCGAGCCCGGTCTCATACGAGCTGTGCGGATCGAGCGCCGCCAGCATGCCGTCGATCGCGCCCTTGACCAAGGTCTCGTCCGAGACCTTGTCGACATAGTCGGCCTTGATCTTGTTGTAGACGTCCATGAACTTGTCGAGTTCGCGGTAGGTCTGCGTATCGACCTGCGCCATCGCGCTGGTGCCGAGGGGAACGAGAGCCAGGGCGCCGACGATCGCGGTGGCCTGGAGCAGGGAACGGGGCATGGACGGCTCGACTTTTCGCAACAATGACGCGGGACGATAGCGGGAATTTCTGCGGGTTCCTAGGACGCAATCAGCCCAGCAGCGGGATCATGTCGACGGGCCGCCCGCGGCGGCGCAGCTCGACGGTGACGCGCGGCCGGTCGCCGGCGGCGCTGCGGCCGATCTCGGCGCCCTGCGCGACATGGTCGTCGCGCGCGACATCGGCCACGCCCAGGCCGGCGATCAGGCTGGTCCAGCCGTCGCCATGGGCGATGATCACCACCGTGCCGTAATCGCGGAACGGCCGGGCATAGAGGACGCGCCCCGCCGCCGGTGCGATCACCGGGGTGTCGGCCGCCGTCGCCAGCGTCAACCCGCGCGCGCGCCAGCCCGAGGAGGATACTTCGCCAAGTCCGGTGACCAGGGTGCCGGCGACCGGCAGGCGATAGGGGACGTCGTACGGCGGCCATTGCGCCAGCGCGACCTGATCGGCGCTCTGCCCCGGTGCGAGCGGGCGCGGCGTCGGGTCGGGCAGCGTGTCGAGCGCGGCGGCGACCCCCGCCTGGCTGCCCAGTTCGCCCATGCGGTCGACGGCGTCGCGCGCCGCCTCGCCCATCGCCAGCGCCTGGTCGGACGCGGCGAGCGCCGCGCGGCTGAACGCCTGCGATCGTGCGCGATGCGTCGCCTGCAGCCGCGCCAGCGCGAGCTGCTGGCGATCGAGCGCGGCACGGCTGTCGGTCAGGCTTTGTGCCGCAAGCGCGGCATTGGCGCGCAGCGTCCGCGCCTGCGTCAGGTCCGCGCGGATGCCGGCGGTGCGCTGCTGGATCGCCGGCGTGACGGTGCCGAGAACCGCACGGACATGGACGAGGTCGTCGACCGACCCCGGCTGCGCCACCGCGGCGACCGTCGGGCGGCGGGCAAGTGCCCCCAGCGCGGCGAGCAGCCGCACGACCGGCCCCTGACGCTGCGCGAGACGCGCGCGTTCGGCGTCGAGCTGCGCCTGGACCAGCACGATGCGCGCCTGCGCCGCAGCGATATCCGCCTGCGCCTTGTCGATCTTGGCATTGACCGCCGCTTCCTGGGCCGCGGCCTTGGCGGCGGCGTCCTGCTCGGCCGCCGCCTGGCGGTCGAGCCGCGCGGCGCGGGCATCGGCGGCCGCGGCGTCACGCTTGGCCGCCACCAGCCGCGCCTGTTCGGCGGCGATCGGATCGTCGGCGGCGGGGGCGGCGGGGGCGGCGAGCGCAGCGCCGGTCGCCACCAGCGCTACCAGCATGAAAATCGCCACCACGCGCCGTCCCATGCCGCTATCCTTCGCGGTGATAGGGGTGGTTGGCAAGGATGCTGGTCGCCCGCCACAATTGCTCGGCGAGCATCGCGCGCGCCAGCAGATGCGGCCAGGTCGCACGCCCGAACGACAGCAGCAGGTCGGCGCCGGCCCGCTCGGCGTCGTCGAACCCGTCGGCGGCCCCGATCAGGAAGCGCGCCTCGCGCACGCCGTCGTCACGCCAGCCGCCGAGCCGCGCCGCGATGTCGCGCGACGGCAGCATCTCGCCGGTTTCGTCCAGCATGACCACGCGGCTCTGCGGCTCGATCGGCGGCAGCTTGCCGCCGCGATCGGGCAGTTCGGTAACCTTGAACGGCCAGTTGAGCCGCTTGGCATAGCGCTGCACCAGCTCGGCCTCGGGCCCGCGCCCGATCCGCCCGCGCGCGACGATGTGGAGAAGCAATGGCCGTCCCCCGATAGCTTCCGCCCGGCGAGGTCACTCGCCGGGACGGCAATCAGGCGTCGGCCGCTGCCGGACCGTCGCCGAAGCCCCACATCCGCTCGAGATTGTAGAAGCTGCGCACCTCGGGCCGGAACAGGTGGACGATGACGTCGCCGGCATCGATCAGCACCCAGTCGGCCGTCGGCAGCCCTTCGATGCGCGCGACGCGGCCGCACTCGGCCTTGATCTTCTCGGCGAGCTTGGACGCCATCGAGGCGACCTGACGCGTCGAGCGGCCGCTGGCGATCACCATGTGGTCGGCGATCGACGACTTGCCGGCGAGCGGGATGGAAACGGTATCGACCGCCTGATCATCGTCGAGCGACGCGAGGACAAGCCGATGAAGCGCCTCGGCGCCGTCGGCGTCGGGCGAGCGCGAGACTTGCGGGGATGAGGCCAAGGGAACTCCTAGGATGAAGGCGTGACCAGCGCCGGTTGAGGCAGAAAACGGTGCTGCCAAGCGGGATCGGCTCCACGGAGCCGCGTCGCCGAAGTAGGATCGGGGCGAAAGCGCAACAGCACGAGCGCCGGCAATCTCCACGTCGTCCAGTCCGAAGCCTGGTCCGCGGGCCGGACGAAGCGCCGCAGCCAGCCCATCGCGACAGCCGCGCGGGCAGGACGATCATACCCCGGCCGCGCGATCACCGCAATCGGAACCTCGCACGCGATCCGCCGCCAGTCGCGCCAGAGGTGGAATTGGGCGAGATTGTCGGCGCCCATCAGCCAGATGAACCGGTGATTGGGATGGCGTCGCACCAGCGCCGCGATGGTGTCGACCGTGTAGCGCGTACCCAGCCGTCGCTCGATATCGGTCGGCCGGATGCGCGCCCGCCGCGCCATCGCTCGCGCCGAAGCGAGGCGGACGGCGAGCGGCGCCATGCCTTCCACGGGCTTCAGCGGATTGCCCGGCGACACCAGCCACCACACTTCGTCGAGCCCCAGCGCGTCGATCGCCGCCAGGCTGATCGCGCGATGGCCCGAATGCGCCGGATTGAACGAGCCGCCGAGCAGGCCGATGCGCCGAATCATGCGGTGTCGCGCCAGTTCATGCGCTCGTGATACACACGCAGGATTTCGATACGATCCTGGACGACACGATAGACGAGCAGATAAGGCGTCGTCCTGACGCGCCACTTTCGTGCCAGTCCGTTTTCAAGCGGCGGACCGGCGTTCGGCAGATCGGCAAGGAAGGCGGCCGCTGCCTCGTTCTTCGCCGCGACCTCCTCCGCCGATGCTTCGGAATGAGCCGCCCAATGATCGTCGATCGCTTCGAGATCGCCCGTCGCCGGCGGCGTCCAGACAACATGCATCATTCGCTGGAGCGACGGGCGCGGCGGGCTCGCAATTGTTCGAACACTTGCTCGTGCGGGATGAATTCACCACGATCGGCGGCATCCACGCCCTCTTGGACAAAGGCGAGAAATGCCGCCTCCTCGTCCGCCATGCGCCGCACGGCCTGCGCGGCGAACCACGACCGCGAACGCCCCTGCGCGGCAGCCAGACGATCAACCAATGCCGATGTCTCGGCATCGATCCGGGCAGTTATGACGGCGGACTTGCTCATGTATCGAATGTATACATCCGATACATGAGCGTCAACCTAGGGTCTCAGCGCGAGGCGCTGCCGGCGTCCATGCCCTGGCGGTATTCGCCCTGTCGTTCGATCATCCAGCCGGGATATTCGCGCGGCAGCGCGCTTGCGGCGTCGAGTTTCGCCAGATCGTCCTCGCCGAGCGTCAGATCGACGGCGCCGAGATTGTCCTGCAACTGGTCGAGCCGCTTGGCGCCGACGATGACACTGGTCACGTGCGAGCGCGACAGCAGCCAGCCGATCGCCACCTGCGCCACCGACACGCCGTGCGCCGCGGCGATCGGCTCCATCGCTTCGAGCACCTTGTCGGCACGGCTCATGTCGACCGGCGGGAAGTCGAAATTGGCGCGCCGCCCCTCGGCGCCTTGCTGCCGATACTTGCCCGACAGGAGCCCGCCGGCGAGCGGGCTCCATACCATCAGCCCGACCTTTTCCGACTGCATCATCGGCACGATCTCGCGCTCCAGATCGCGGCCGGCGATGGTGTAATAGGCCTGCACCGTCTCGAAGCGCGCCAGGTGATCCTTGGCCGAAATGCCCAGCGCCTTGGTGATCTGCCACGCCGCCCAGTTCGACACGCCGATGTAGCGGACATGCCCCTGCCGGACGAGATCGTCGAGCGCGCCTAGCGTCTCCTCGATCGGCGTCACCGGGTCCCAGCCGTGGATCTGGTAGAGGTCGATATGATCGGTGCCGAGCCGCTTCAGGCTCGCCTTGGCCTGGTCCATGATATGCCCGCGCGAGGCGCCGCGATCGTTGACGCCCTCGCCCATCGGCCCCAGCACCTTGGTGGCGATCACCACGTCCTCACGCCGGATGCCCAGGTTCTTGAGCGCCTGGCCGGTGATCTCCTCCGACCGGCCGGCCGAATAGACGTTGGCGGTGTCGATGAAGTTGATGCCGCCGTCGATCGCGGCCTTGACGATCGTGTCCGCTTCGTCCTGCTGGACCTGGCCGACCGCCTTGAAGACGCCTTCGCCCCCGAAGGTCATGGTGCCGAGGCACAGTTCGGAAACGAACAGGCCGGTGTTGCCGAGTCGATTGTAGCGCATGGAATTTCCCTGGATCGAACGGCCCCCGCCACTCGACCCGGAAAATGGGGAGGCGGCTGCGCAAGAGCAACCGCCTCCGCCCGTCATTGCGAGGCGCGCAGCGCCGAAGCTACGCTCGCAGCGGCGAAGCGCCTACGGTCGCGCCTGGCCGGTCCCGCGGACGATCCATTTGTAGGTGGTGAGCCCCTCGAGCGCGACCGGACCGCGGGCGTGCAGGCGCCCGGTGGCGATGCCGATCTCGGCGCCCAGCCCGAACTCGCCGCCGTCGGCGAATTGCGTCGAGGCGTTCCACATGACAATCGCCGAATCGACCGCGTTGAGGAACTTCTCGGCCGCCGCCTCGTCCTCGGCGACGATCGCGTCGGTATGGCCGGAGGAATGCGCACGGATGTGCCGCAGCGCGCCGTCGAGCCCGTCGACCATGCCGACGGTGGCGATCGCCTCGAGATATTCGGTATCCCAATCCTCCTCGGTCGCCGTGCCGATCGCGCCGTCGATCGCGCGCGCCGCGGCGTCGCCGCGCAGTTCGCACCCGGCATCGGCCAGCGCCTTGATCAGCGCGGCGGCGGCCGGATAGTCCTTGTCGATCAGCAGCGTCTCCATCGCGCCGCAGATGCCGGTCCGCCGCATCTTGGCGTTGACGACGATCGATTCGGCCATCGCCAGATCGGCCGAGGCATGGACGAAGACGTGGTTCATGCCGTCGAGATGCGCCAGCACCGGCACGCGCGCCTCGGCCTGGACGCGCGCGACCAGGCTCTTGCCGCCGCGCGGCACGATCATGTCGATCACCCGGTCGGCGGTCAGCATCGCACCCACCGCGGCGCGGTCGGTGGTCGGGACCAGTTGCACCGCATCGGCGGGCAGCCCCGCCTCGGCGAGCCCCGCGGCCATTGCGCTGTGGATCGCACGGTTGCTCTCGATCGCTTCGGAGCCGCCGCGCAGGATCGCCGCATTGCCCGATTTGACGCACAGCGCCGCCGCATCGGCGGTCACATTGGGGCGGCTTTCGTAGATGATGCCGATCACGCCGATCGGCACGCGCACGCGGCGCAGCACCATGCCGTTGGGCCGTCTGGTCTCGTCGATTACCTGGCCGACCGGGTCGCTGAGCCCGGCGACCGCCTCCACGGCGTCGGCGATCGCGGCGACGCGGCCTTCATCGAGCTTCAGCCGATCGAGCATCGCCGAGGACAGGTTGTTCGCGGTCGCGCGCGCCATGTCCTTCTTGTTGGCTTCGATGATCTGCGGAGTCGCGGCGCGCAAGGCGTTCGCCGCCTCGACCAGCGCCTGCGACTTTTCGGCGGTCGACAGGCCGGCGAGCGTCGCGGCGGCGCTGCGGGCGCGCTCGCCCATCTGCGAGATGAGGGTG
>JBQCHA010000113.1:0-20639 GCA_051955175.1 Sphingomonas sp. | reverse complement strand
ATCTCGAACACGTAATCCTGCGCGTTGGCGATGTTCCAGCGCACCGAATAGGCGAGGTCGATGATGTTCTGGTCGCCGGTCAGCATCAGATTTTCGCCGCTGCCGCCTTCGGGGAAGTCGTCGGTGCGGATGTTCTGCACGTCGACCGGGATGACGCGGTTGATCGGCGACGGCAGCGTCAGGTGGATGCCCAGGCCGAGCGTCGTCTCATAGCGGCCGAAGAAGGTGGTGACGCCGCGTTGCTGCGGGCCGATCGGGTGGATGCTGGTGAAGGCAACCCAGGCGAGCACGATGACGACGACGCCGATCAGCCACAGCGATCGCCCGCCGGGGCCCTGCGGCAACCGGAAATGGCCGCCGCCGCCGTCGCCGTTGCCGCCGTTGCGCGCCCGCTTGATCCATTCGTCGAGCGCCGTCGGACGGCCGCGCTTGCCGCTGGGCGGGATCGTCCACGGATTCGGCGGCCCTTCTTCCTTGTCGCCGCCCGGACCGCCCCATGGGCCCTTGGACTTGTCGCTCATGAAGGATTTCAGCCCCTGACGCAGCCGTACCGGTAAAGTCATGGCGCCTTTATAGGGGGGCGAGCGCGGAAAAACAGTGGCAACCGGGCGCCACCGTCCTATGTCGCGGCGATGACCGACAGCACGACATTGGACCAGGCCCTGCGGCCCGTGGCCGGCACGCGCGCCACCGCGCGGCTCGACGAGGGGCGCGCCAACATCATCCTCGACGTCACCGGCCTCGACCCCCATGCGCGTGAGGCGCTGCAGGCCGAGGTGGAGCAGGCCGCGCGCAGCGTCACGGGCGTCGGCGAGGTGCGCGTGGCGATGACCAGCCAGCGCATCCAGCGCCGGCTGATCGCGGTGGCGAGCGGCAAGGGCGGGGTGGGCAAGTCGACGGTCGCCGCCAATCTGGCGATCGCGCTCCACCGCCAGGGCCGCGCGGTAGGGCTGGTCGATGCGGACATCTATGGCCCGTCGCAGCCCAAGCTGCTCGGCGTCGAGGGCATGCGCCCGCAGGCGCGCGACAAGGTGATGCTGCCGGTACCGACGCCGTTCGGCGTGCCGCTGCTGTCGATGGGGCAGCTGGTCGCGCCCGACCAGGCGATCGCCTGGCGCGGGCCCATGGCGGGCGGTGCGCTGAGCCAGCTGGTCGAGGCCGACTGGGCGCCGGCCGACACCTTGGTGCTCGACCTGCCGCCCGGGACGGGCGACGTGCAGCTGACGATGATCCAGAAGCACAAGCCGGCGGGTGCGGTGATCGTCTCGACGCCGCAGGACCTGGCGCTGATCGACGCCCGGCGCGCGATCGACCTCTTCGCCAAGGCGGGGGTACCGGTGATCGGACTCGTCGAGAACATGGCCGGCTATCTCTGCCCGCATTGCGGCGAAGTGTCCGATCCGTTCGGCCGCGGTGGCGCGGAGGCGGCGGCGGGCGACCTCGGCATCCCGTTCCTGGGACGCATCCCGCTCGACCTCGCGATCCGCCGCGGCTCGGATGCCGGGGAGCCGCCGGTCGCCGGGAACGGGCCGGAGGCGGCCGCGTTCAATGCGGTGGCCGGGCGCGTTGCCGCCTGGCTCGACCAGGGAGCGGGCTGATGCCGATCACGCGCGACGAGGATATCAAGGCGTTGCTGGAGGGCACGCGGACGATCGCTCTGGTCGGCGCGTCGGACCGGCCCGACCGGCCATCCTATCGCGTCATGGCGGCGCTGCAGCGGCACGGCTATCGCGTGCTGCCGGTCAATCCGCAGATCACCGGCGAGCATGTCCATGGCGAGTTCGTGTGGCGCGACCTGTCGCAGATCGGTGAGGCGATCGACATGGTCGACATCTTTCGCCGCCCGGCGGCGGCCGGCGAGGCGGTCGACGAGGCGATCGCCGCGGGTGCCAAATCGGTGTGGATGCAGCTCGGCGTGATCAACGAAGCGGCGGCGAAGCGGGCCGAGGCCGCCGGGCTGACCGTGGTGATGGACCGTTGCCCGGCGATCGAGATCCCCCGGCTGGGCGTCGCGCCGATCGCCTGAGGCGCTTCCCTTTCTCCCGCTATTCCGGCAAGATGGCCGACGGCAATGCGGGGGCGCGACGATGATCGTGGCAGTGGCGGCAATGCTGTTGACCGGCCTGCCGCAGGCGGCGGGGGCCGATACCGTGGGGATGGTCAGCCGTTATCGAGAGATGACCAGAGCCACGCCCGATGAGCAGTGCGATCTCGATACCAGCGACATCACCGTGTGCAGTACCCGCCACGCCGAGCAACGATTGCCGCTGCACGAGACCAGCGGTCCCGTGGAGGTCGCCGATCGGACGCCGGGCGAAGCCAGCACCGACTGTGCCGCCGCCACCGGCCGGGCCTGCGCGGTCTGTCCGCCAACCGGGTGCACCGGCGTCAACCTGCTCGCCGTGCCGTTCAAGGTCTTCCGGATCGTTCGCGCGATCGTCGATCCGGATCACTGACGGAGCACCGCGGCCTCAGCCGTAACGGGCGCGCCAATCGTCCTCGCGTTCGGCAGCGAGCAGGCGGGCCTGTTCGCGCCATTCGTCGCGTTCGATGGTACCGGGCCGAAGATCCAGGCGCCGCTCGACCTCGTCGGCATCGGCGTCGCTGAGCCGCGCGACATCGTCATAGCTGACGATGCCGACGTCCTTCAGCCGACGCGCGGTCGGCTCGTCGATGCCGCGGATGCGATGCAGTGTGTCGGGATGGCCCGACCCCAGCCAGGTGCCGCGACGCGGCGCGTCTGCCGCGATCGGCGCGGCGGGCACCGCCGTATGCGCCGCGTGAAGGTCACGTTCCAGTTCGGTGTTGCGGCGCTCCAGCGTGGCGATGCGCTCGGCATCGGCGTTGCGCTGCGCCTCGATGTCGCGGCGGTAGGCGGCGTGCGCGTCGCGTTCCTCCTCGTACCGCGTCTTCCACTTGCGGCCGCCCGGATGGCTGGCCAGGCCGAAGAACCAGCCGGCGACGAGCAGCAATACCAGCACCGCATATTGCGTCGGGGTCTGGAAAAGCATGACGGTTCCGCTCCCACAGTGTTACGGACCGTCAACGACCGGCAGCGGTGCGCGTTCCCATCACATATGTTTGAAGGCGTCGGCGATCGAACAGGCCGCCGGGCCGAGGATGACGACGAACAGCGTCGGCAGGATGAACAGGATCAGCGGGATGGTCATGATCGCCGGCAGGCGCGCGGCCTTTTCCTCGGCGCGCATCATGCGCTCGTTACGGAATTCGGCCGACAGCACGCGCAGTGCCGAGGCGAGCGGCGTTCCGTATTTCTCCGTCTGGACCATTGTCGTCGTCACGCCCTTGACCGCATCGAGGTCGACGCGGCGCGCCAGGTTCTCGAACGCCTGGCGGCGTTCCGACAGGAAGCCGAGCTCGATCGCGGTCAGCGCGAATTCGTCACCGAGCTCGGGATAGGCCTTGCCGAGTTCGCGCGCGACGCGGTGGAAGGCGGCGTCGACCGTCAGGCCGGCCTCGGCGCAGATCACCAGCAGGTCGAGCGCGTCGGGCAGGCCTTTGCGGATCGCCGCGCTGCGCTTCTGGATCTTGTTCTTCAGGTACAGGTCGGGCGCCTTGTACATCAGCACCAGCGTGCCGGCGACCAGGGCATAGCGCTTGATCGGGCTCCAGGTATCGAACCCGTGGGTGAAATAGACCCACACGATCATCAGGCCGCCGAACACGATCGGCAGCACCATGCGGGCGAAGATCACCGCGACGCCGTATTCCTTGCGGCGGATGCCGGCCTGCTCGAGCTTGATCTGCGCGGCCTTGACCTGGCTGTCCTGCAGGACCTTGAGCGAGGCGAGCAGCGAGCGAATGCGGTCGGTGGTCTCGTTCTGGCGGACCAGTTTCGCCCGCCGCTTCGAGGTGGAGGCGGTGATGCCGGCCTTCAGCTGCTCGCGCCGTTCGTTGAGCGCCTTGACGCGCTTGGCCATCGGGTCGCGCACCGTGGTGGCGAGGTAGATCGCGAACAGCACGGCAAGCGTGGCCACGCCGGACAGCACCGTCGCCACCAAATAGACATCGATCCCCAGGATCTTCGGTCCGCCGGTATCGCCCATGATGTGCTTGACGCCTCCCGTCAGATCTCGAAGCTGACCATCTTGGCCATGATGAACGCGCCAATGCCCATCCACACCATCCCGCCGATGCCGGCGACCATCAGCCGCTCGTCGGTGAAGAAGCTTTGCATGTACGGCGGGTTGATCACCATGATCAGACCGAACACGATGAAGGGCAGCGCGCCGACGATATAGGCAGAGGCCTTGGATTCCGACGACATCGCGCGGATCTTCAGCTTCATCTGCATGCGTTGCCGAAGCACGGTGGCGAGGTTCGCCAGCGTTTCGGCAAGGTTGCCGCCGGTTTCGCGCTGGATGGCGATGGTGATCACGAAGAACTGGAACTCCGCCGTGCCCAGCCGGTCGGCGGTTTCCTGCAGCGCAGCGTCCATCGATCGGCCGATCTTCATCTTGTCGGAAACGGCGCGGAATTCCTCGCCGACGGGGCCGTCGAGTTCCTGGCCGACGACGCCCAGCGTCTCCGAGATCGGCAGGCCGGAGCGCAGCCCGCGGACCAAGAGCTCGATGGCGTCGGGAAACTTGGCGTTGAACAGCCTGATGCGGCGCTTGATGAAATAACCGACCGCCATGTGCGGCAGCCCGGCGCCGGCGAACAGCCCCAGGAACAGCGCCAGCAGGATCGGCATGCCGCGCGTGAGAAGCAGCAGCATGACCACCGCGGCGATGCCGAGCGTCGCCATACCGTACTGGCCGGGGGTCCAGTCCTTGCCGGTCATCGCCAGCCGCTTCTTGAGCAGCGCGGGGTTGGGCAGGAAGCGCATCGCGGCCTGGTCCATCCGCGTGCTGCGGTCGGCGGTGATGCGGCGCATCTTCGCCTCGACCGCGGCGCCGGCGGAAGTCGAATGCCGCTCGCGCAGGCTTTCCAGGCGGCGCGCGCCGGAGCGTTGCGGCGACGGCCCGCCGAAGGCGAGCGCCAGCAGCACGAGCATCAACAGCCCGCCACCCAGCATCACCATCAAGGGCATCATCGCCATCGTGCCTTCACTCCGCCTGGCCCCACGCCGCCGATCGGGCGCGGCGGCCGGATTACTTCTTCGCGCGCTTCGGCACGATCGACTTGAGGTCGAACCGCGCCATCAGGGAGTCACCCTTGGGCTTGTCCTTGGTCTTGATCTTGCCCTTGCCCTCCGGCGCTTCGTCCGATCCGTCCGCGGCCATGCCGACACCGACCACCTGTTCGGCGAGCGC
This sequence comes from Sphingomonas sp., assembly GCA_051955175.1. Lineage (GTDB taxonomy): Bacteria > Pseudomonadota > Alphaproteobacteria > Sphingomonadales > Sphingomonadaceae > Sphingomonas. The sequence goes on along the minus strand of JBQCHA010000113.1, from coordinate 15,363 downwards.
CGAGAGCGGGGCCACGGTCTTGGAGCCCTTCCCGGCATCCGCGAGCGGCTTGCCGAGCTTGGCCGCCTGCGCTGCCAGTTTCTGGTCATAGGGCACGACGAAATCGATCTTGCGCTCGATCGAGCCTTCGAAGTCGCGGCGGCTGATCTCCAGCAGGCCACCCGCCGGCACGCGGCTGGCGACGACCAGCACCTGCACGTGGGGCGCGTTCGACTTGAGCCAGGACAGGATGCGGATCGTATCGCGCGCCGACGCCAGCGTCAGTTCGGTGACGACTACCGCCACCTGCATGTCGCCGATCAGGTGCGGATAATGGATCAGCATCGAACGCGGCAGGTCGACGACGGTGCATTCGAATGCCGAGCGCATCTCCTCCTGCAACTGGTAGAAGGCGGCGCCGTCCGACATGATCGGCGCGTTCATCGGGGCCTCCGCCGACAATACGGCCAGCTTCTCGCCGGCGCGCACCATGGCGCGTTCGATGAACAGCCCGTCGATGCGGCTGGGGTTCTCGATCGCGTCGGTGAGACCGCGCCCCGGCTCAAGGTCGAGCGCCAGTGCGCCCGTGCCGAAATGCACGTCGAGATCGAGCAGCGCGGTGGTCCGCCCGCCCTTGTCGCTCAGCAGCCAGGCGAGCGAGGTCGCCACCGTCGAGGCGCCGACGCCGCCGCGCGTGCCGATCACCGCAACGCCGCAATGCGGCCGCTCGACCACGGCCTCGGCAAGCCGCGGCGCCGCCAGCATCGCCTGGGCATGGGCGAAGGCCTCACGCACGACGTCGGGGTTGAGCGGCTTCAGCAGATAGTCCTGGATGCCGCTGGCGACGAGGTCGCGATAGAGGCGCACGTCGTTGACCTGGCCGGTGGCGATCACCACGGTGCCGGGCTCGCACACCTCGGCCAGGGCGTTGATGTCGTTGAGCGGATCGCCCGATTCCGACAGGTCGACGAACAGGATCTGCGGGCTGGCCGAGACCGACAGCGTCTGCACGGCGTTGCGCAGGCCGCCCTTGTTCACCTTTTCCGGCGGCCAGCCCATCTCGACCGCGATCGGCCGCATCAACTCGGCAGTGGTCTCGTCGCAGACGAAGGCGACGAACGGCTCGCGATTGGTCGCGCGCCCGGGATTCCAGGGAGCATTCATCGATCAGCCTCCGCTCGCACCCTGGGTGGTGCTTTGTTGCTTGAGTTCGCCGGCACCGGTGTTGGGCGCCTTGCGGAATGTCTCGATCGCCTTGGACGAAACGGCCGGGTCGGCGACATCGGTGGCGGACCGGCCGTGGATCAGGTCCTCGGGATTGGCGACCATCGCGGCGATGTTGGAATTGGTCGCGCAGCCGAAGTTGGAATCGACGTTGTTGTCGTTGTCCGGGCTGGCGATGCGGCTGTGATCGGGGCAGCCGGGGACCGACGCGCTGGTACGGGTGAGCACCACGCGGACCGTGCCGGGGGTGATCGGGCTGGCGGTCACCGGCGCAGCGTCGGTCAGCAACAGGCCGTAGCGGCCGACTTCGCGCGCGATGTCGATCCGCGCCGCGGTATCGGGCGCGCCGCCGGTGTCGATCGCGACGCGGTCACCATAGCCAAGCCGCAGCGAGGCGAGCCAGGCGTCGAGCCGCTGTGTTTCGCCCGGCGCAAGGCCGCGCGCATCGGTGTTGAGGTCGAAGGCGTAGTTGGACAGGCTCACCACCGGCTGGTGGACCGATTCCATCCCGCGGTTCTGCGTGCCGGTGCAGCCGGCGACGAGCAGCGCCGGCGCGGCGAGGATCAGGAGGCGAGGGGACTTGCGCATGACGGTCTCCACGAAAACGGGCATCAGTTGAGGCTGAAGCCGGGCGCGGCATCGCCCTTGGCAGTTGACGGCGGCGTAGCAGCAGGCAGCCGCGGACCGGCCGGCAGCGGCTGGCGCGGCGCAGGGCCGGCCGGCAGCGTGCCCGCCGCACCGAGCGCCGGATCGGCATTGGCCGGCGGTGCCATGGTCGGCACCGGCCGTGGCGTCGAATCGCCTTCGGACAGCTGGCCGAACAGCACCCGGCTGAGATCGGTCGGCGCCTTGTAGCCGTCGGTCGGCAGCGCGATCTGGCTCTGCGAGTCGACGGGCTTCACCAGGTAGGGCGTGACGACGATCACCAACTCGGTCTCGCCGCGATTGAACGCGTTGGACCGGAACAGCGTGCCGATGATCGGCAGATCCGCGATGCCGGGCGCCTTGGTGATCTGGTTGTCGTTATGGTTTTGCAGCAGGCCGCCGATCATGAAGCTTTGGCCGGAGCCCAGTTCGATCGTCGTCTCGGCACGCCGCGTGGTCAGCGCGGGGATGGTGACGTTGTTGAGCGTCACGGCGCCGGCAGCCGACAGCTGCGAGACTTCAGGCCGCACACGTAGCGAGATGCGGCCGTCCGACAACACCGTCGGCGTGTAGGACAGGCTGACGCCATATTGCTTGTACTCGACCGAGACGGCGCCCAGGCCCTGGCTGATCGGAATCGGGATTTCACCGCCGGCCAGGAACGTGGCGGTCTCGCCGGACAGAGCGGCGAGATTGGTGTTGGCGAGATCGGTAACTTGACCGTCCGTCTCACCCAGGTCGAGAGCGCTCAGCAGGTTGAGCCCGAGAAGCTTGCCGGCCATTCCGATCGTAGTGCCCGAAGCAGCAGCAGACAGCGAAGAGGTGCCGGCCGACGAATTGGTGGTGTTGGTGAACAAGCCGCCGCCAGGCGTATACGGGTTCGCTCCACGGCCTTGGCCGATCCCGAATTGGAACCCGCCGCTGTTGTCGAAGGACTGAAGGTTCACCCCGATGTTCTTGACGAAGCTGCGGCTCACTTCCGAGACGCGCACCTGCAGCAGCACCTGCAGCGGCGTCGCCGTCTTGATGTGGCTCAGCACCTGGGTGCCCTTGCCGACGAAGGCCTGCGCCAGGCGCTGCGCTTCCGCCGCATCGTCGGGATTGGCGACGGTGCCGGTCAGCAGGATCAGGCCGTTCATCGGCGTCGCCGTGATGTCCGAATTGGGCATCGCCAGCTTCAGCATCTCGCCGACGGACGCGATGTTGGCGCCGACGCGCACGGTGGTCGAATAGACCACGGCGCCGGATTTGCTCGTCGCATAGACGGTGGTCTCGCCCGATCCCTTGCCGAAGATGTAGAGCTGGGTGGGCGAGCGCACGCTGACGTCGGCGATCTTGTCGTCGGCGACGAAGACGTCGCTCATCGGCCGGGAAAGCGTCACGAGGCGGCCGCGGCCGGTATCGATCGAGATCGTGCTGGTCGGCTGCGGTGCCACGGTCTGCGCCGCGGTGGGCGCCGTGGCGGCCAGGGTGCCAGCGGCGGCCAGCGCGAGCGCGAGCGACCGGTGGCCGGCATTGAAGCTGAAGCGCATGTTACTTCCTCCCCACCGGGACGATGGTGACGTCGGTACCGCGGGCGACGCGCACCGTCGGGCCAGTGATCGTGGCGGCAACCGGGGCACCGCCGCTTGTCGGCGAGCCCATCGGCGGCGGCGCGCTGTCCTCCGCCTTGCCGGGCACCGAGCTGCGCTGGAAGCGCGAGACGTCGCCGCCGGTCTGATAGCTGGTCGGGCCTTCGATCGGGCGGACATCGGCCGCGGCGAGCATCTGCTGCTCCGCCTTCGGATCGTCGCTGTCGGGCACCTTGGCGTTGCCGGTCGCGATTGCCTCGTCGAGCTGGCTCTGGTCGTCGGCGAGCGAGCGCAGCGACAGCGACAGGTCGCCGATCGTGCGTGCCACCGAGATCTGCTCGGCCATTTTCGGCGTGCACTCGACGGTGACATTGGAGAAGGTGTGCACCACCGGCTTGCCGTCGTCGCCGACCGGGTTGGTCGTGTTCTGGTCGGTGGCGAGCACGCGCAGGTTGCGGATGATCGTCTCGGAGACCTTGAGCGGCGGACCGTTGCCGCCGCCAGGGACCGACTGCGTCAGCACCAGGTCGACATGGTCGCCCGGGAAGATGAAGCCCGCCACCGCCGTGGCTGCCGACACCGGCACCGTCACCGCGCGCATGCCCGGCCCGAGCGCGGCGGCCAGGAAGCCGCGATCGCCGGGATGGATCAGCACGCCCTGGGTGATCGGCTGGCCGGCGGTGATCGGGTTGCGGACCACGGTGCCGATCAGCGATTTGACGCTGGTGTCCTTCTGCTGGAAATAGGCGCCGTCGACCAGTTCCTTCGGCCAGGGCTGGAACTTGAACGCCGAGGCATCCAGGATCGTGCCGACCGGCAGCGCACGGGTGGCGACGGCGATCGCGGGCCCTTCGACCTGCTTCACCTCGGCCACGGCGACGGGGGCGGATGTGCCCATCATCAGGCTTCGGGCCATCAATGCAGTGATGACCGCGATCACGACCGCGCCCACCAACAATAAGACTTTCCTGCTATCCATGACTCTCAAGGCCTTTCGGACGAGTGGCCGGTTGATCCGGCATTAAGTATTAGCCAAACCTGTTAAGAATCGGTTCGTGCAGCGCAGTGAGGCTCGCGACGACGATCGCGACGCCATAGGGAACCTCGAGTTTCGCCTCGCGGCGGAGCAGGTGACGCTCGGCGACCAGCAGCAGCGTGAGCGCGCCGCCGACCAGCGACATCACCACCAGCATCCAGATCAGCGCGTTGAACGGCAGCCACAGCGCGACAGCGCCGATCAGCTTGACGTCGCCGCCGCCCATCTGGCCCAGCGCGAAGGCGATCACGAACAGGCCGAACACCAGCGCCGCGATCAGCAACTGCAGCCCGACATCCGGCCACAGCGACCAGCCGCTGCTCAGCCACCACAGCGGTGCCATCAGCGCGATCGCGGCGTTCTTCCAATTGGCGATTTCGCGCTTGCGCACGTCCTCGATGCCGGCCGAAACCAGCAGCACGGCGAACACCGCCAACAGAATCGCGGAGAGAATGTCCCACCCCATCGCGCAGAGTCCCTAGACGAGACGGCTTTCCAAAACGTAACCACCCGCCATGGCTTCCTCAGCACTCTTCCGCAGGGCGGTGCCCTCCGGCGCCCGCTTCTCGATGTGGCGCGCACCCGACGGATGGGCGCTCCGGCGATTCGATTTCCCGGCGCGGGACGGTCGTCCCCGCGGATCGATCCTGTTCCAGCCCGGCCGCGCCGACATGGTGGAGAAGTATCTGGAGCTGATCGTCCACTGGCATCAGCGCGGCTGGTCGGTGACCTCGTTCGACTGGCGGGGGCAGGGCGGATCGGGCCGGCTGGCGGCCAACGCGCGGTGCGGCCATGCCGACACGTTCGACACCTATGTCGACGATTATCGCCTTTTCTACGCGGCATGGGCGGCGGCAACGCCGGGACCGCATGTCGCGATCGGCCATTCGATGGGCGGCCACCTGGTGCTGCGCGCGCTGGTCGAGGGCGCCGCGCGGCCCGACGGCGCCGTGCTGGTCGCGCCGATGCTCGGGCTGCACAGCCCGGTGGGGCAATGGGGCGGCGAGCAGGTCGCGGGGCTGATGTGCCGGCTGGGCGATTCGGCGCGGCAGGCATGGAAAGCCAATGAGATTCCTGCCGCCCAGGCATCGCGCCAGGCGCTGCTGACGCACGACCATGACCGCTATTCGGACGAGATCTGGTGGCGCGAGACCGTTCCGGAGCTCGACGTCGGGCCGCCGAGCTGGCGCTGGGTGCATCAGGCGTTCGCCTCGACGCGGCGGGTGCGGCATGATTCGCGGCTGCCGGGGATGACCGTGCCGACGCTGATGCTGGTCGCCGAGGCGGACCGGCTGGTGCTGCCCAAGGCGGCGGTGGCGATCGCATCGCGGCTTCCTGACTGCACGCTGGTGCGCTTCGGCGACGAATCGGCGCATGAGATCCTGCGCGAGGCCGATCCGGTCCGCGACCGGGCGATCGCCGCGATCGACGGCTTCATGGATACCCGCGCGCCGAGGGCCGCATGACGCATTACGACATCGCCATCGTCGGCGCCGGCATGGCGGGCGCCAGCCTTGCCGCCGAACTGGGGCCGCACGCGCGGGTGCTGCTGCTGGAGGGCGAGGCGCAGCCCGGCTATCACGCGACCGGCCGCTCGGCGGCGTTCTGGTCGGAAACCTATGGCGGGCCGGACGTCCAGCCGCTGACCAGCGCGTCGGGACCGACGCTGCGGGCGATGGACGTGCTGGCGCCGCTGGGGTCGCTGCACATCGGCCGGGCGGAAGACTCGGCTGCAATCGACGCCTTTCTGGCGGAATTCGCCGATAGCGAGGTGGTGCTGGAGGAGCGCGATCCGCAGGCGATGGTGCCGGGCCTGCGCGCGGACTGGACGCGCGCCGTCTATGAGCCGAGCTGCGCCTATATCGACGTCGGCGCGCTGCACGGCGCCTATCTGAAGCAGGCACGGCAGGCCGGTGTCGTCATCGAAACCGCGGCCGAACTCGAATCGGCGGTGCGTCAGGGCGGCGGCTGGCGGCTTGCGACGCGGCGCGGCAGTTTCACCGCCGACCTGCTGGTCGACGCGGCCGGGGCCTGGGCCGACGCGATCGCCGCGCGCGCGGGCGTGCGTCCGCTCGGCATCCAGCCCTATCGCCGCACGATGGTGCAGCTCGCGACCGATCCCGCCCCGCCCGAGACCCTGCCGCACGTCGGCGACATCGCCGGTACCTTCTATTTCAAGCCCGAAGCCGGTGGCCGGCTATGGCTCAGCCCGCATGACGAGATCGCCACCGATCCGTGCGACGCGCAGCCTGAAGAATTCGACGTCGCGCTGGCGATCGACCGTTTCGAGCACGTGGTCGACTGGCGCGTCGCGGCGCTGGAGCACAAATGGGCCGGCCTGCGCAGCTTCGCGCCCGATCGCCTGCCGGTCTATGGTCATGATCCGGATGTGCCCGGCTTTTTCTGGTGTGCCGGCCAGGGCGGGTTCGGCATCCAGACCGCGCCGGCGGCCGCCCGGCTGGCGGCGGCGCTGATCCTGGGCCAGGGCGGCATGCCGGATGGGGTCGACCCCGGCCGCTACCGTCCCGGCCGCTTCCAGCGGTAGCGGCGGACGGTCAGGCGCGCCGGCGGCCTGCCGCGATGGCGGCGTCGCTGGCCAGCCGGTCGGCGCGCTCGTTGTCGGGGTGGCCGGCGTGGCCCTTCACCCATTCCCAGGTGATGCGGTGGCGCCCCGTCGCCTCGACCAGCGCCTGCCACAGATCCGCGTTCTTCACCGGCTTCTTCTCGGCGGTCATCCAGCCGTTCTTCCGCCAGCCGTGAATCCACTTGGTCAACCCGTCCATGACGTAGCGGCTGTCGGTCGACAGCGCGACGGCACAGGGGCGCTTCAGCGCGTTGAGTGCCTCGATCACCGCCTTCAGTTCCATGCGGTTGTTGGTGGTCATCGGGTCGCCGCCGGACAATTCCTTCTCATGCCCGCCCGATCGGATCACGGCGCCCCAGCCGCCGGGGCCGGGATTGCCCTTGCACGCGCCATCGGTGGCGATTTCGACCTTGGTCAGTTCGCTCATGCCAGCGTCGTCAGCCGCTGGGCGAGATCGGCGTCATAGGCCTTCACGCGGCGCCAGAAGGCGAGCGGGTCCTTGCGCGTGACCAGGGCGTCGGGCGGCGTGTTGAGCCAGTCCCAGGCGCGCGACAGCGTGAAGCGGATGCACGAGCCGATCGCCAGCGTCGGCAGCAGGCGGCGCTCCTCTCCGCTGAGCGGGAAGCTCGCCTCGTAACCGGTCAGCAGCGCATCGGCGACCGCCGCATCGAAGCTGCGGCCGGTGGCATCGAACGCCCAGGCGCTGTGCATCACCGCGAGATCGTAGAGGCGCAGGTCGGTGCACGCGAAATAGAAGTCGATCAGCCCGGTGACGCGCTGGCCGAGCATCAGGACGTTGTCGGGGAACAGATCGGCGTGAATCGCGCACGAATCGAGCTGGTCGCTCGGCCAGGTGCGCAGCGTCCGCTCCAGTGCGTGGCCGAGATCGTCGTACAGGCCGGGCGCAATCTGGTCGAGGCTGCGGCCGCAGCGGTCGAACAGCGGCTGCCAGCTGTCGATACCCATTGAATTGGGCCGATCGAGCGGGAAGTCGACGACCGCCTTGTGCATCCGTCCCATCGCCTCGGCAGCGGCGCGCGCCTGTGCCGGGGTAGGATGCGACACCGACACGCCCGACAGGAACTGGATGAGGCAGGCCGGGCGGCCTTCCAGCTGATGGATGATCCGGCCGTCGCGATCGGGCACCGCGGGCGGCACCGGCAGGCCGCGGTCGGCGAGATGATCGAGCAGCGCCATGAAATAGGGCAGGTCGCCGGCGGCGACGCGCTTTTCGTAGAGCGTCAGGATGAAGCGGCTCTTGGTCGTGTCGACCAGGTAATTGCTGTTCTCGACGCCTTCGGCGATGCCCTTGGCGGAGACGAGCTCGCCGACGTCGAACCGCGCCAGGAACGCGCCCAGCGCCTCGGCCGAAACTTGAGTATAGACAGCCATCCAATCCCCCCGGTCGCGTCGGTGGCGTCAGGCCGCTTCCAGGCCGCGCGGCAGCTTGAACGCGATGTTCTCGCTGGCGGTCGCGACCTCGGTCTCGACGATCTCGAACCGTTCGGAGAGATGGTCGACCAGTTCGCGTACCAGAAGCTCGGGCGCCGACGCGCCGGCGCTGATGCCCAGCGTCGTCACGCCGTCCAGCCAGCCATAATCGAGTTCGCTCGCGCGCCGGATCAGCCGCGCGCGCACGCCCTGCCGCTCGGCCACCTCGACCAGGCGCAGCGAGTTGGACGAGTTGGGCGCGCCGATCACCAGCACCGCATCGCACGAGGCGGCGATCGCCTTGACCGCCGCCTGGCGGTTGGACGTGGCGTAGCAGATGTCCTCGCCGCGCGGCCCCTGCATCGCCGGGAAGCGGTGCTTCAGCACGGCAACGATGTCGGCGGTGTCGTCGACCGACAGCGTCGTCTGCGTGAGGAACGCGAGATTGGCGGGATCGGCGGGCATGACCGCCTCGGCATCCTCAACCGTTTCGATCAGCGTCATCGCGCCGTCCGGCACCTGGCCGAACGTGCCGATCACCTCGGGATGGCCATGGTGGCCAATGAACAGGATGTGGCGCCCGGCCTCGACCAGCCGCTCGGCCTGCCGATGCACCTTGGAGACGAGCGGGCAGGTCGCGTCGAGATAGTCGAGCCCGCGGTCCTGTGCCGCCGCCGGTACCGTCTTGGGCACGCCGTGCGCAGAGAACACGACCGGCGCGCCATCGGGCACCTCGTCCAGTTCCTCGACGAACACGGCGCCCAGATCGCGCAGGCGATCGACCACGAAGCCGTTGTGCACGATCTCGTGACGGACATAGACCGGCGCCCCGTGTTTCTCGATCGCCAGCTCGACGATCCGGATCGCGCGGTCGACACCGGCACAGAATCCGCGCGGTGCGGCGATCATCAGATTGAGCACGGGTTTTTGGGAAACGGTCATGCCCGCGGTCTACGCGATTGCTTGCACCGACGAAAGGCCGTTCCTATGGTGCCAGCCAATTCGGGGCCGTTCTCGCCGGCAGGCGGCGGCCCCTTCCTTGTGAGAAGGTACGCGTGCCCGTGAGAGCCTGGAAAATCGCCGTTCCCGCCGTCCTGCTCGTCGCCGCCGGCGGCTGCGCGCAGAAGGGCCAGATCACTGCCGGCGGCATCACCGCCATCCGTACGCCGTGCCCCACCGTCGCCGTTCCCGCCGGCACGGGCGACATCACGCTGTTCAACCCGGCGACCAGCCAGGACCAGAGCGCGCTCGACGTCACCGCGGTGATGACCAACGTCCGCTCGACCTGCGATTCCGCCAGCGAGAAGGTGGTGACCAACATCAGCTTCCAGGTCGATGCCAGCCGCACCCATGCCGATGCCGCACGGGACGTCACGCTGCCCTATTTCATCGCGGTGGTGCAGGGTGGCACGGTCGTTTCGGCCAAACGCACCGGCCAGGTGACCGTGCATTTCGACGCCGGCCAGGCGCGCGCCTCGACCAGCGGCACGGCGGTCGCCAACGTCGATCGTGCCGCGGCGACGCTGCCGCAGAACGTGCGCGACCTGCTGACCAAGCCGCGCAAGGCGGGCAGCCAGGATGCGGCGGTCGACCCGCTGTCGGAGCCCAAGGTGCGTGAGGCGGTGCAGCGCGCCACCTTCCAGGCGTTGGTCGGCTTCCAGCTCACCGATGCACAGCTGAAATACAACATGACACGCTGACATGGGCGGGCCGATTGCGGCCCGTCAACGTCGCGATTGACTCGCCTGCTGCGCTGCGTCAGAGCGGGCGCGTCGATGGCGGTTCGCCGCCATGGGCACGCGCGGGAGAGTGTGGCGGGCAACCGCCACCGCCGAAGGAGCAACCGCCCCGGAATCTCTCAGGCAACAGAGACCGCGCGCGCTCGCAAGACGACACTCTGGAAAGCGCACCGGCGTTGCCGGGGCCACCGAAGGGGTAAGCCGTTCCCGGCGAACGGCGAAAGCTCTCAGGTCACGTGACAGAGGGGGCGGCGTGCAAGGAACCGGGGCACCGGTCGGCGCGTCGTCTTCTTATGCTGCATGGGGCCTGGTGTGAGCGACGATACCGACACGATCGAGGCGATCGAAACGCAGACGCTGCCGCTCGACGGCTGGCACCGCGCGCATGGCGGCCGGATGGTCGAATTCGCCGGCTATTGGATGCCCGTCCAGTATGAAGGCATCATGGCCGAGCATCTGTGGGTGCGCGAGTCCGCCGGGCTGTTCGACGTCAGCCACATGGGCCAGCTGCATCTTGCCGGCGACGGGCTGGACGAGGCGCTGGAGGCGCTGATCCCTGCCGATGTGAAGGGGCTGAAGGTCGATCACCAGAAATATTCGCTGCTGCTCGCCGACAATGGCGGCATTCTCGACGATCTGATGCTGACCCGCTGGGCGGACGGCATCTACATGGTCGTCAACGGCGCGGTGAAATATGACGACATCGGCCACCTGCGCGACCACCTGCCCGACGAGATCACGCTCAACCATATGGACGAGCAGGCGCTGCTGGCGCTGCAGGGGCCCAGGGCGGTCGACGCGCTGGCGCGGCTGGTGCCGGGCGTCGAGGCGCTGGTGTTCATGCGCGGCGGCCGGTTCGACTGGAACGGCACCTCGCTGTGGATCAGCCGTTCGGGCTATACCGGCGAGGACGGGTTCGAGATTTCGGTGCCCGGCGACCAGGCCGCGGCGCTGGCCGACGCATTGCTCGGCCAGCCCGAGGTGAAGCCGATCGGGCTCGGCGCGCGCGATTCGCTGCGGCTGGAGGCCGATCTGCCGCTCTACGGCCATGATCTCGATCCCGAGACGACGCCGATCATGGCGGCGCTGGGCTTCGCCGTCGCCAGCAAGCGGCGGCGCGAGGAGGCCAATTTCCCCGGCGCGGCGCGCATTCTGGCCGAGCGCGAGAATGGGGCGATCGTCCGGCGCGTCGGCCTGATCACCGAGGGGCGCCAGCCGGTGCGCGAGGGTGCCGCCGTGCTCGACGCCGAGGGCTCGACGGTCGGCAAGGTCACGTCGGGCGGCTTCGCGCCGAGCCTCGGCCAGCCGATCGCCATGGCCTATGTGCCGGTCGCGATGGCGGATCCCGGCACCACCATCCAGCTTACCCAGCGCGGCAAGGTCCACAGTGCGACCGTCGCGCCGATGCCTTTCGTCCCCCACCGCTACGTGCGTGCAGGAGCTTGAGTGACATGAGCCGTTACTACACCGAAGATCACGAATGGGTCGATGTCGATGGCGACACCGGCACGGTCGGCATCACCGATTATGCGCAGGGCCAGCTGGGCGACATCGTGTTCGTCGACCTGCCCGAAGAGGGTAAGGAATTGTCCAAGGGCGACGACGCCGCAGTGGTCGAGTCGGTGAAGGCGGCGTCGGACGTCTATACGCCGGTTTCGGGCACGGTGCTGGAGGTCAATGCCGACCTGGGCGATGCGCCGGGCCTGCTCAATGAAGATGCCGAGGGCGATGGCTGGATCTTCCGCCTGACGCTGACGGACACCGGCGAGCTCTCGGGCCTGATGGACGAGACCGCGTATCAGGCGTTCGTCGCCAAGCTGTGAGTCAGGCGACCGCCTCGCATTGGAACGCGGCGGCCTATGCCGCCAATGCGGCGTTCGTGCCGGCGCTGGGTGCGCCGGTACTGGCGCTGCTGGCGCCTGAGCGGGGCGAGCGCATCCTCGATGTCGGCTGCGGTGACGGCGTGCTGACCGCCGAGATCGCCGCGGCCGGTGCCGAGGTGGTCGGCGTCGATGGCGCGCCCGACATGGTCGCCGCGGCGCGTGGCCGCGGTCTCGATGCCCGGCTGATGGACGGCGAGGCGCTGACCTTCTCGGGCGAGTTCGACGCGGCGTTTTCCAATGCCGCGCTGCACTGGATGACCGATGCGCCGGCCGTTGCCGCAGGGGTGTTCGCAGCGCTGAGGCCCGGCGGTCGCTTCGTCGGCGAAATGGGCGGGGAGGGCAATGTCGCCGGGGTGTGGCGGGCGATGCGCGCCGAACTCGCCGCCCGCGGACTGCGGCCGGCGCCGCAGAACAGCCATTGGTATCCCAGCCCCGCGGCATTCGCCGAGGTCTACGGTGCGGCCGGGTTCGTCGAGATCGACGCGCGGCTGATCCCGCGCCCGACGCCGTTGCCGACCGGCGTGGTCGGGTGGCTGCGGACGTTCGGCGCCGGATTGCTCGACGTCGATGCCGTTCCCGAGGACCAGCGAGAGGCGATCTACGCGGCGGTCGAGCGCCGCCTCGAACCCGATTTTCTGCAAGCGGACGGTACCTGGGTCGCCGACTACGTCCGGCTCCGCTTCACGATGAGGAAACCCGTTTGATGCGTTACCTGCCCCTCACGCCCGATGACCGCCAGGCGATGCTCGCCAAGGTCGGCGCGGCGTCGATCGACGATTTGTTCGTCGACGTGCCCGATTGCGCGCGGCTCGACGGCCCGATCCGTGACCTGCCGGGACATGCCAGCGAGCTGGCGGTCGAGCGCCACCTGTCGGCGCTGGCGCGCAAGAACATCGTCGCCGGCGACGTGCCGTTCTTCCTCGGCGCCGGCGCCTATCGGCATCATGTCCCGGCCTCGGTCGATCACCTGATCCAGCGCGGCGAGTTTCTCACCGCCTACACGCCCTATCAGCCGGAAATCGCGCAGGGCACGCTGCAGATGCTGTTCGAGTTCCAGACGCAGGTCGCCCGACTGCTCGGCACCGACGTCGCCAACGCGTCGATGTACGACGGCTCGACCGCCTGCTGGGAAGCGATCACCATGGCGCGGCGCATCACCAAGCGAGCCAAGGCGATCCTGTCGTCGGGTCTGCACCCGCATTACGTCTCGGTCGCCAACACCATGGCCAAGTTCACCGGCGACGTGCTCGACACCGCGGCGCCGACGCTGACGGGGGCGCCCGATACCGCCAGCCTGATCGACCGGATCGACGACGACACCTCGTGCGTCGCCGTCCAGTATCCCGACATTCTCGGCCGCATCGGCGACCTATCGGAACTCGCCGCTGCGTGCCACGCCAAGAAGGCGCTGCTGATCGCCGTCGTCACCGAGCCGGTGGCGCTGGGCGCGCTCAAGGCGCCGGGCGAAATGGACGCCGATATCGTCGTCGGCGAGGGGCAGTCGCTCGGCGTCGGGCTGCAGTTCGGCGGCCCCTATGTCGGCCTGTTCGGCTGCAAGGAAAAGTACGTCCGCCAGATGCCGGGCCGGCTGTGCGGCGAGACGGTCGATGCGGAGGGAAAGCGCGGCTTCGTGCTGACGCTCTCGACCCGCGAGCAGCATATCCGCCGCGAGAAGGCGACGAGCAACATCTGCACCAACTCCGGCCTGTGCGCGCTGGCGTTTTCGATCCACATGACGCTGCTGGGCGAGGCGGGGCTGCGCAAGCTGGCGCTGGTCAACCACGCCAATGCCGTCGCCGCGGCCGAGCGGCTGGCGAAGGTGCCGGGCGTCGAGCTGGTCAACGATAGCTTCTTCAACGAATTCACGCTGAAGCTGCCGAAGGAAGCGCGGCCGGTCGCCTGGCAGCTCGCCGAGCGCGACATTCTCGCCGGCGTGTCGATGGGGCGGCTCTATCCCGCGGAAAACGCGCTGGGCAACGGCCTGATCGTCGCCGTCACCGAAACCACCACGCCGGAGGATGTCGAAGCCCTGGCGTCCGCACTCGAGGAGGTCCTGGCATGACCATCAACCAGAGCGGCTGGCGCCCGGAAATGACCGAAGAGCGCCGTCACGATACCCCCACCGTCACCGGCAACAAGGCTTTGATGCTGGAGGAAGCGCTGATCTTCGAGATCGGCGATACCAGGACGACTGGCGTCGATATCCCTGACCCGATCCGCCCCGGCCCGGGGTGGGCAACCCCCGGCGAACCCGGTGGGGGCGGGGGGGCGCCTCTGTGCGGTTCTTCTGCCACGGCCCCCCTCCACCAGCCTTCGGCTGGTCCCCGTCCCCGCGCCGGGGAGGATAAGCTCGGCGGCCTCGCACGGACTGCAGAGATCGGCCTGCCCGGCCTGTCGGAGCCCGAGGCGGTGCGGCATTACACCCGCCTGTCGCGGCAGAATTACGCGATCGACCTCGGCCTGTTCCCGCTCGGCTCGTGCACGATGAAGCACAACCCCCGCCTGAACGAGAAGCTGGCGCGGCTGCCGGGCTTTGCCGACATCCATCCTTTGGCGCCGATCCAGAGCGTGCAGGGGGCGCTGGAGTTGATCCACCAGCTCGGCCACTGGCTGGTCACGCTGACCGGCATGCATTCGGTGGCGATGAGCCCCAAGGCCGGCGCCCATGGCGAATTGTGCGGCATCCTGGCGATCCGCGCCGCGCTGGAAGCGCGGGGCGACACACGCAAGGTGGTCCTGGTCCCCGAAAGCGCGCACGGCACCAACCCGGCGACGGCCGCCTTTGCCGGCTATGCGGTCGAGAATATTCCGGCCAACGCCGACGGCCGCGTCGATCTCGCCGCGCTGAAGCAGCGGCTGGGCCCCGATGTCGCCGCCGTGATGATCACCAACCCCAATACCTGCGGCCTGTTCGAGCGCGACATGCGGGCGATCTCGGACGCGGTGCATGCGGCGGGCGCGTTCGTCTATTGCGATGGCGCCAATTTCAACGCGATCGTCGGTCGCGTGCGCCCGGGCGACCTCGGCGTCGACGCGATGCACATCAACCTGCACAAGACCTTCTCCACCCCGCACGGCGGCGGTGGGCCGGGTTCGGGGCCGGTGGTGTTCTCCGCCGCACTCACCCCCTTCGCGCCGCTGCCGTTCGTCGAGCAGGGTGCCGACGGCAGCTTCCGCCTGGTCGAGGAGGAAACCGCCGAGGAGCATCACGGCCAGTCGTTCGGCCGCATGGTCGCGTTCCATGGCCAGATGGGCATGTTCACCCGCGCGC
>JBQCHA010000112.1:0-8115 GCA_051955175.1 Sphingomonas sp. | reverse complement strand
CGACGCCAGCGGCACGACCTTCCGCAACGAGATCTACGACAAGTACAAAGCCAACCGGTCCGAGCCGCCGGAGGACCTGATCCCGCAATTCCCGCTGATCCGCGAGGCCGCCAAAGCGTTCAACGTCACGGTCTGCGAGCTCGAAGGCTACGAGGCCGACGACCTGATCGCGACCTATGCGCGGATGGCGGTCGAAGCCGGCGGCACCTGCACCATCGTCTCGTCCGACAAGGACCTGATGCAGCTGATCCGGCCGGGCGTCGAGATGATGGACCCGATCAAGAAGATCAAGCTCGGGCCCGAGGCGGTGATGGAGAAGTTCGGCGTCACGCCGGACAAGATGATCGACCTGCAGGCACTGATCGGCGACTCGACCGACAATGTGCCGGGCGTGCCGGGGATCGGGCCGAAGCGTGCGTCCGAGCTGATCAAGGAATTCGGCAGCGTCGAGGCGGTGCTGGCGGCCGCGCCCGACATGAAGAAGTCGAAGATGCGCGACAATCTGATCGAGCATGCCGAAAATGCCCGGCTGTCGCGCGAGCTGGTGACGCTCGCCTGCGACGTGCCGCTCCAGCATCCGCTCGAGGAACTGGCGATGCAGGGCATTCCCGAGGCCCCGCTGCGCGCGTTCCTGGAACATCACGGCTTCAAGTCGCTGCTGCTCCGGCTCGGCCAGGTCGCCGATGCGCCGACGCCCCAACCGGCCAGCGTGCCGGAGCCCGACGAGCCGCCGTGCGATCTCGATTCCTATGAGACGGTGGTCGAGGTCGATGCACTCGACCGCTGGATCGCCCAGGCCCGCCACCAGGGCTTCATCGCGATCGACACCGAGACCACCGGCAAGGACGCGACCTGCGCCGATCTGGTCGGCGTCTCGCTGGCGCTGGCGCCCAACCGCGCCTGCTATGTGCCGATCGCGCATGGCGGCAGCGACATGTTCGCCGAACGGCCGCAGCAGATCGAACGCAGCGTGGTGCTGTCGCGCCTGAAGCCGCTGTTCGAGGACGAAAGCGTGCTCAAGATCGGGCACAACCTGAAGTACGATCTGACCGTGCTGGGCCGCTGCGGCATCGACGTTGCGCCGTATGACGACACGATCCTGATGAGCTTCGATCTTGACGCCGGGCTGCACGGCCACGGCATGGACGAGCTCGCCGCGACGCACTTGTCGCACAGCTGCATCGCCTACAAGGAGGTGGTCGGCACGGGGAAAAAGCAGCTCGGCTTCCATGAAGTCGATCTGAAAGCGGCGACACGCTACGCCGCCGAGGATGCCGACGTGACGCTGCGGTTGTGGAACCGCTTCAAGGCGCGGCTGCCGGCGGAGGGCGCGACGCGCGTCTACCAGATGGTCGACCGCCCGCTCGCCGCGGTGATCGCCGGCATGGAGCGCGCGGGCATCAAGGTCGATGCCGAGGCGCTGTCGCGGCTGTCCGCCGAATTCGCGCAACAGATCACCGAGCTGGAGGGCAAGATCCACGATCGCGCCGGCGGGCCGTTCACCATCGGCAGTCCCAAGCAGCTGGGCGACGTGCTGTTCGAGCGTTTGGGCCTGAAGGGCGGACGCAAGGGCAAATCGGGCGTCTATTCGACCGACGTCAACGAGATGGAGCGCCTCGCCGCCGACAAGGACGAGCCGCTGGGCGCGGAGATCGCGCGGCTGGTGCTCGACTGGCGGCAGCTGTCGAAGCTCAAGTCGACTTACACCGACGCGCTGCAGGGGCAGATCAATCCCGAGACCGGGCGCGTCCACACCAGCTACAGCCTGACCGGCGCGCAGACCGGGCGGCTGTCCTCGACCGATCCCAATCTGCAGAACATCCCGATCCGTACCGAGGTCGGACGGCAGATCCGCGACGCCTTCGTCGCCGAGCCGGGCAACGTGATCCTGGCCGCCGACTATTCGCAGATCGAGCTCAGGCTCGCCGCGCACATGGCGGACGTGCCGGCGCTGCGCGAGGCGTTCGCACGCGGCGACGACATCCATTCGATGACCGCCACCGAATTGTTCGGCGAGGTCAATCGCGACACGCGGGCGCGCGCCAAGACGATCAACTTTGCGATCCTCTACGGCATCTCGCGCTGGGGGCTGGCCGGGCGGCTCGACGTCAGCGCGGAAGAGGCGCAGGCGATGATCGACCGCTATTTCGAGCGCTTCCCCGGTATCAACCGCTACATCGCCGAAACGCTGACGCAGGTGCGCGAACGCGGCTTCACCGAGACGCTGTTCGGTCGCAAGACGCACTTCCCGCGCATCAAGTCCAAGGTGCAGCACGAGCGTCAGGGGGCGGAGCGCGCGGCGATCAATGCGCCGATCCAGGGCACCTGTGCCGACATCATCAAGCGCGCGATGACGCGGATGGGGCCGGCGCTGGCCGAGGCCGGGCTGCCCAACGTCCGCATGCTGCTGCAGGTGCATGACGAACTGGTGTTCGAATTGCCCGAAGGCGATGTCGAGCAGGCGCGCGGCGTGATCGAACGGGTGATGGCGACGGCGGCCGAGCCGGCGGTGACGCTGACCGTGCCGCTGGGCGTCGAGATCGGCGTGGGCCCGAGCTGGGGAGCGGCGCATTGACCGCGCGGCGCTTCCTGCAGATTGCCGTTCGCCCTGAGCCTGTCGAAGGGCGTGGGGCGCGACGTGCTTCGACGGGCTCGGCACGAGCGGTTGGGGAGGGGCGGTGAGCCACCCCGACGACGACATCGCCGCCCTCGCCAAGGGCGGCCGGACCAACGTCACCGGTTTCGTGCTGCGGCTGTTCGCACGCATCCCGTTCCTGTTCATCGCCGGGCGCATCTACGGGCCTGACCTGGTCGGTCGCTTCGCGCTCGCCGTGGTGGTGGTGGAACTCGCCGCCCTGGTCGCGACGCTCGGCCTCAAGCGCGGGTTGGCGCAGGCACTGGCCAAGGCCGACCGGCCGCATGCCCATGTCGTGTGGGACGCGATGGTGGTGGCCTTCGTCGTCTCGCTGATCGCCAGTGCGGTGCTGATCGCCTTTCCGCAGGTGATGTATCCCGACAGCGACATCCACGGGCTCGACCGGTTCCTGCCGTGCATCATCTTCGCCAGCGCCTGGTCCGACGTCAGCCTGGCGGCGCTCGCCTACAGGCACAACGTCAAGGCGACGGTGACGGCGCGCGCGGTGGTCGAGCCGTGGACGATCTCGATCGGCGCGTGGGTGATGTCCTACGTCTCGTTCCACGACGGGCTGGTCCTCGCCTATGTCGTGTCCATGGCCGCGGCGATGATCGCCTCGGTGATCCCGTTCGTGAAGAGCTACGGCCTGCCGCATGGCTGGAGCCCGCGGGTGCGGCCGCTGCTCGCGCTCGCCGGACAGAACGTGCCCTTGGCCGGCGCCGACGCGATCGAATGGGGGACGCGCAACGTCGACCGCTTCATCCTCGGCCTGCTGTTCGCGCCGAAGATCGTCGGCATCTATTACATGGCGCAGCAGCTCGCCTCGCTGCCACAGAAGCTGAAGACCAGTTTCGAGCCGGTGATGGGCCCGGTGATCACCAAGAGCCTGGCCGAGCAAGATTATACCGCGGTCGCCAACCAGATCCGCCAGGTCGCGTTCTGGACGGTCGCGGCGCAGGCGGTGATCGCGCTGATGGGGGCGATCCCCGGCAAGGCAGTGATGGGGGTGGTCGGGCCGCAGTTCGTCGCCGGCACCGCGGCGATGGCGTTCCTGCTGATCGCCGAGGTGCTCGCCTCGACGGGAACCGTGTGCGAATCGGCGCTGGTCTATATCGCGCGGCACCGCAACCTGATGATCTCGCTGGTCATGCTGGGCGTGCAGATCGTGCTGAGCTTCGCGCTGATCTTCGCGATGCGGGCGCTGCATTGGGAGACGAACTTCCAGGCGGCGGGGCCAGCGGTGGCGCTGATGGTGTCGGTGGCGCTCACCTCGACGATCAAGGCGATGCTGCTCAAGCGGCTGCTGAAGGCGCCGGTCTCGGGCTTCCGCTGGCCGCTCGTCTGGGCTGCGGCGGCAGCGATCGTGGCGGGCACGGTGTTCACCTCGCTGCCGCACCGACTGGAATGGGTCGAGCTGGTGTTCGGCATCCCGGCGATCGCCGGCGCCTATCTGTTCGTCATCTGGCGCTGGGCGTTCGGCCCCGAGGACCGCAAGCTGTTCAAGAAGCTGCCCAAGACGGAAGAGGCGACGCTGCCGGTGTAATAATCCTCCCCTGCAAGGGGAGGGGGACCATGCGCAGCATGGTGGAGAGGTGTCGCCCTCCCGATGACGGGACACCCCTCCCGTCAGCCCTGCAGGCTGCCACCTCCCCTTGCAGGGGAGGATCGGGGACGTCGAACGCGGCGGCTGCCGCTCATAGAAATTCACGCCAGGGCGCGAAGGCGGTGAGGAGGACGCGACCTCTTCGCGCCTCCGCGCCTTCGCGTGAACCCGATCAATGCCGGAAGTGGCGCATGCCCGTGAAGACCATCGCCAGCCCGGCTTCGTCGGCGGCGGCGATCACCTCGTCGTCGCGGATCGAGCCGCCGGGCTGGATCACTGCCGTCGCGCCGGCTTCGACCGCGGTCAGCAGCCCGTCGGCGAAGGGGAAGAAGGCGTCCGAGGCGACCGCCGAGCCGATCGTGCGCGGCTCGGCCCAGCCCGCCTTGTCGGCGGCGTCCTTCGCCTTCCACGCGGCGATGCGCGCCGATTCGACGCGGCTCATCTGGCCGGCGCCGATGCCCGCGGTGGCGTTGCCCTTGGCATAGACGATGGCGTTCGACTTGACGTGCTTGGCGACCGTCCAGGCGAAGCGGCAGTCGGCCAGCTCCTGTTCGGTCGGCGCACGCTTCGTCACCACCTTCAGCTCGCCCTCGATCAGCGCATTGTCGCGCGACTGGATCAGCATCCCGCCCGCGATCGACTTCATCTGCAAGCCCGGACGCGCCGCATCGGACAGCTCACCGGTCAGCAGCAGGCGCAGGTTCTTCTTTTTGGCGAACACCGCCTTGGCGCCGTCGGAGGCGTCGGGCGCACACACGACTTCGGTGAAGATGTCGCTGATCGCGGCCGCGGTTTCCTCGTCGAGCGGGCGGTTCAGCGCGACGATGCCGCCGAACGCCGATACCGAGTCGCAGGCGAGCGCCGCCTTGTAGGCATCGATCAGCGTGTCGGCGGTAGCGACGCCGCAGGGGTTGGCGTGCTTGACGATGACGCAGGTCGGCGGGCCGTCGCGAAACTCGGCGACCAGCTCCAGTGCGGCATCGGCGTCGTTGAGGTTGTTGTAGCTCAGTTCCTTGCCCTGCACCTGGCTTGCCTGGGCGATGCCGCGCGCGGTCGGGCCCATCGGCAGGTAGAGCGCGGCCGACTGGTGCGGATTCTCGCCGTAGCGCAGCTCGTTCGCCTTCCTGAGCGGCACCGACAAGGTGTCGGGGAACGCCTGGCCCTGATCGGCGAAGGCGAACCAGGAGGAGATCGCCGCGTCATAGGCGGCGGTGGCGGCGAACGCCTTGGCGGCCAGCGCCTTGCGGTCGTCGAGCGTCGTCGTGCCGCGCTGGACCAGCGCATAGTCGGCAGGATCGGTGACGATCGCGACATAGGCGTGGTTCTTGGCCGCCGAGCGCACCATTGACGGGCCGCCGATGTCGATATTCTCGATGATTTCGTCGCGGCCGGCACCCTTCGCCACCGTCTGCGCGAAGGGGTAGAGGTTGACCACCACCAGGTCGATCGCACCGATGTCGTGCTCCCGCATCGCCGCGGCGTGCTCGGCGTCGTCGCGCACCGCCAGCAGGCCGCCGTGGACCTTCGGGTGCAGCGTCTTGACGCGGCCGTCCATCATCTCGGGAAAGCCGGTGAGGTCGGAGATGTCGCGCACCTGCAGCCCCGCGTCGCGCAACGCCTTGGCGGTGCCGCCGGTCGAGACCAGCTCGACGCCGTTTGCGGCCAATGCCTTGCCCAGGTCGACGATGCCGGTCTTGTCGGATACCGACAGAAGGGCGCGCTTGATGGTGATCTCGGTCATCGGGGACTCCGCTGGTGCTGGACGGCGCCCCTGTGGCCCGTCAGGTCGCGCGCTTCAAGACCCAGCTGACATTGGCGCCGCCCGCCGGGGCCTCGCCGGTGACGACGAGTTGCTGCGTCGATTGCGGCCGGCCGTCCGCGTCGATCCACAGGCTGGGCTCGGTGGCGAGCGCTCCGCCGCGGCAGCGGAACTGCCACGCCGCCCCGCCGGGCAGCCGCAGCAGTGCGGCGAGGCCGTCGGCGGTCGGCGACACCTGCACGCCGGCGCCGAGGTGGAAGCGCACGGTGAACGGAGTCGCGGCGAGCTTGCGCTTGCGGCCCGACGGCAGCAGCATGTCCTCGCCGCGCAGCTCACGCCCGTCGCTGGTCAGCACCAGCTGGCGGCGATGGACGAAGCCGTAGCGGCGGCCATAGCCGTCATGGCTTGCCTCGATACGGCTGGCGGCGTCGCTCTCCTCACGCGTCAGCTCGACCTCGACCACGCCCTTGCCGAGCATGCCGTCGGGCAGGATCGCGGTCGAATTGCTGTCCGCAACCGTCAGCGTGGAGTGCGCCGCGGTGCTGCGCAGACCGCGGATCAGGTCGGCCGGCACCTGCGCCATTGCGGTACGCGCGCCGCCGCAATTGACGATCAGCCGCGCCGGGCCGTCCGACATCTCGAAGGCGAGGGTGGAGGCGCAGCCGGTGCGCATTTGCCGCGCGACCGGCGGCGGTGCGGCATCGACGATCACCACCGTCTTCTGCGCGGCGAGGCGCTGATAGCCCCAGTCGCGCGCCTGTTTGAGCGGCCGCGCGCGAACGCCGGTCGCCTCGACGATCTGATCGAGCCGCTCGGCCGGAACGGGGCCGCTGCCCTGCCAGCTCGACAGGCCGCGGTCGCCATGGGTGAGGCCGAGCAGCGCCGGCACCATCCGCGCCAGCGCCGCCTCCAGCGCGGCGGGCGCCTCCATCCGCCGCGCGGCATAGGCCTCGCGCAGCATGGTGAGCAGCATGATGATCTCGAGCTGGGCGAGCGGCGAGCGTGACACCGTGCCGCCGTCTTCGAACACCGAGGCTTCGAGCGCCTTGGTCAGCGCCGTCTCGCCGATCTGCCGCCGGGGCTCCCCGCCCGGGATCAGCAGGCCGGCGGCGATCGCGCCGCAGGCGGTGGCGACGCGCGGCACGCCGATCGGCAGCTTGTCGGCGCCGCGATCGATGTGGCGGGCGCTGCGCGCGAAGGCGTTGAGCACCGCGGAGCGGTAGACGAGATCGGTCGACGACAGGATCAGCGGCGCATGCGCTGCCCAGAACAGGATGCGGCGGCCAACCAGATCGTGGCGCCAGGCGGGCTCCGAGACGTCGTCGGCATGGACGTCGAGCCATTTCTGCATGAGATATTCGGCGACCGGCGTCGCCTGTGCGCGCGTCGCCACCGACGAAAGGTCGCGCAGCCAGGCGAAGCTGTGCAGATGCTCGGCGAAGCGCAGCGAGAAATCAGGCCGGGCGAGGTCGAGCCGCTCGATCGGGCGGCCTTCGCCGGCGATCGTCAGCATGCCCTTCATCAACGCATTGCCGCGCCGGACATCGCCCAGGAACGGGTCCTCGGGCACCGCGATCAGCTTCAGCGGATAGCGGCCGCGCAGCCGCAGGCGGTGGATCGGCGTGCGCCAGGTAAGGCGGGCGAAGCGTTCCGACAGCCGCTCGGCGAGCGACAGGCCCTTGTCGCTGCCCAGGCGGATCAGCCGCTTGCCCTGCTCGATCCCGTCGGCGGCGGTCTCTGGCGGCGGCTGCTTGCTCACCCGCCCCTCAGCGCGCGGATGTTGTCGGCGTAGCGGGCGGGGCCGCCCTTGAAGGTGGCGGTGCCGGCGACCAAAGCGTCGGCGCCGGCGTCGATCGCCTGGCGCGCGGTCTCGGCATCGATGCCGCCGTCGACTTCCAGGTCGATCGGCTTGCCGAGCTTGTCGATCATCTTGCGGATCGCCTCGATCTTGCGCAGCTGGCTGGGGATGAAGCTCTGCCCGCCGAACCCGGGATTGACGCTCATCACCAACACCAGGTCGACCTCCTCGAGCAGGGAATCGAGCATCTTGGCCGGCGTGCCGGGGTTGAGCACGACGCCGGCGCGCTTGCCGAGTGACCTGATGTGCTGCAGCGAGCG
>JBQCHA010000111.1:0-10377 GCA_051955175.1 Sphingomonas sp. | reverse complement strand
CCTTGCCCTCGGTGACGAGCGCCCCCGCGCCGACGATGCAGCCTTCGCCGATCACCGCCCGGTTCAGGACGATCGCGCCCATGCCGATCAGCGTGCGCGCGCCGATCGTGCAGCCATGCAGGATGGCGTGATGGCCCACCGTCACATCTTCACCGATCGTCAGCGGTGCCCCGGGATCGGAATGAAGCATCGCGGATTCCTGAACGTTGCTTCGCGCGCCCAGGATGATCGGGGTATTATCCGCCCTGATCACCGCGCCGAACCAGACGCTGGCCGATGGGCCAAGCCGCGCGTCGCCGATCACGTCTGCGCTCGGCGCGATCCAGGCATCCGTGCCAAGGGTGGGTTTCTGATCGCCGATGGCATAGCAGGGCATGGTGATTTCCCGTCGTTGAGTTTCCGGATCGCAGCGTCCAGACGCCGTTCGCGGCATGGTTGATCGATGCCACGGATAGACCCCTGAACCACTACCTGTCATCCGACAGAGGGCATGGGAGCGCTTGTCGGCGGGGCGTTCGATCGATAGTCGCCGCCAAGCGCATGTCCATTTCTTCTCCTACCCGGCGTCGCCGCACTTTGCCGAAGGGGGTCCGCGCGGCCGCCCGGAATCTCGGCTGGCTGCTTGCAAGCCGCGGCGTGCTTGCGGTGCTGTCGCTCGTCTATCTCGGCATCGCGACTCGCACGCTGGGCGTCTATAATTTCGGTCGGTTCGCGCTGATCAACGGCGCGGCGCAGGCGATCGCCACCTTTGTCGGGTTTCAAACCTGGCAGATCGTGGTTCGATACGGCGTCGATCATCTGGTCGCGGATAACGAGTCGGCGCTTGGCCGCTTGCTGAGAAGCTGCGTGCTGCTCGATGCGGCGAGCGCGGTTGCGGGATCGATGATTTCGATCGCGATCCTGATGCTGTGGGGGGAGAAATTCGGCATTACGCCCGATCTGATGCGCGCGACGCTGTTTTACGCGATCGTCCAGCTCGTCACTATCCGTTCGACCGCGATCGGCATCCTGCGCCTGCGCGACAAATTCTCGCTTTCTGCACTCGCCGACAGCACCACGCCGGCGGTGCGGTTCATCGGCGCAATCGCGGCTGCCGTTTGGATGCCGACCGTGACGGGGTTCCTGATGGCCTGGGCAGCCGCAGAACTGGCGACCGCCGCCGCTTATTGGACATTGCTTGCGCGCACGGGCGACCTGAAGCTGATCGCGCGGGGCCGGATCGGGCAGGGGCGGCTGCGTGACGAGAATCCCGGCTTGATCCGGTTCATGCTCAGCACCAACGCCACCTCGACGCTTGGCCTGTCGACCAAACAGGTGCCGCTGTTGCTGGTGGGCGGCTATGTCGGGCCGGCCGGCGCGGGCGCTTTCCGACTCGCGTTTCAGATCGCGCAGGCGCTCGCCAAGGTGTCGCAGCTGCTGTCGCGCGCCGCCTTCCCTGAGATCGTTCGCGCGATCCGATCACCCGCCGCGCAGAACCTGCCGCGGATGCTGACGCGGGTTTTTCTGGTGTCGACGGCGGCTGCCGTGGTGATCCTGGCGATCGTTGCCGCCGCCGGGCATCCGATCCTCTATCTCGTCGGGGGCAAGGATTTCCATTACGGCCGATCGGTGCTGATGTGGCTGGCGGCCGCCGGCTGCATCGACCTGGCGACCGTCAGCTTCGAGCCAGTGCTGATGGCCGCTCACCGCGCCGGCACCGCGCTTGCGGCGCGAACGGTCTCGGTGGTCTGCCTGCTCGGCGCCAGTCTTTGGCTGCTCCCGCGGTTCGGCACGATGGGTGCCGGCATGGGCGTGTTCGTGGGATCGCTGACCGCGGCGATCCTGCTCGGTTGGGCGGTGATCCGCTTCGCCCGGCGTCATGCCGGGGCGCCGCTTGCGACCTATCCGGCCGAGGAAACGGACCGGCTGGTCGGCTGACGCTTACGCCGGCGAGAACACGCCTTCTTCGTCCATCACCCACAGGATGCCGTCGCGGATGGCGAAATAGGCGCCGCGCAGTGCCAGCTTGCCCGCGGCCTCGCGCTTGGCGACGAACGGGAAGGTGCGCAGATTAGCGATCGAGACCCGCACCGTTTCAAGCTCCAGCGCGTGGCTTGCATCCGGGCCGACGCCGCATTCCGAGACGACCTTGGCGCGGGCATCCTGAAGCATGTCCACCCAATGCGCGACGAAGCCGCCTTCACCCGGCGCTGCTCCGTCGAACACACCAGTGAGCGAGGCCTGGACGCCGCCGCACGAACCATGGCCCATGACGACGATCTCGGGCACTTCCAGCTGCGTCACCGCATATTCGATCGCCGCCGAAACACCGTGGCGGCCGCCGCCGACCTCATAAGGCGGGACCAGCGCGGCGATGTTGCGGACGACGAAGATTTCGCCCGGCGACACGTCGAACACCGTTGCCGGATCGGTGCGGCTGTCGGCGCAGGCGATCACCATCACCCTGGGGCTCTGGCCTTCGGCAAGTTGCGCCCAGCGATCGTGCTGGCGCTTGTAATCGGTGTCGCGGAAGCGGTGATAGCCGGCGATGAGATCGGAAAAGTCTGTCATGCGCGCTTCTTTTGCAGCGTTGCGCGGGGGTGGCAAGCCACGCGAACAATCGCTATCTGGCCGCCATGAACGAGATCGCCCCGATCGCGCGCGAACCGCGCCAGCGCAAGCCCGACTGGATCCGCGTGAAGGCGCCCACCAGCGTTGGCTTCGCCGAGACCAAGGCGCGGATGCGCGCCAACAACCTGTCGACCGGCTGCGAAGAGGCGGCGTGCCCCCATATAGGCGAGTGCTGGACCAAGAAGCACGCGACGGTGATGATCCTGGGCGACACGTGCACGCGGGCCTGCGCCTTCTGCAACGTGAAGACGGGAATGCCGCGCGCGGTCGATCCGAAGGAGCCCGAGCATGTCGCCGAGGTGGCGGTGCAGATGGGGCTGGAACATATCGTCATCACCTCGGTCGATCGTGACGATCTGCCCGATGGCGGCGCGAAGCAGTTCGTCAGGGTGATCGAGGCGATTCGAGCCGCCGCGCCCAGGACGACGATCGAGATTTTGACGCCCGATTTCCGCAACAAGGCGGAAGCCGCGGTGGAGATGATCGTCGCCGCCCGTCCCGACGTCTACAACCATAACCTCGAAACGGTGCCGAGGCTCTATCCGACCATCCGGCCCGGCGCGCGCTACTATGCCTCACTGCGGCTGCTGGAGAGCGTCAAGAAGCTCGATCCGTCGATCTTCACGAAGTCGGGCATCATGCTGGGGCTCGGGGAGGAGCGGCTGGAGGTGCATCAGGTGATGGACGACATGCGGTCGGCCGACATCGATTTCCTGACGATGGGCCAGTATCTGCAGCCGACGCCCAAGCACACCAAGGTGATGGATTTTGTGACGCCGCAGGCGTTCGACGCCTATGCCGGGATCGCGCGGGCCAAGGGCTTCCTGCTGGTCGCGTCGTCGCCGCTGACGCGGTCGAGCTATCATGCCGGTGACGATTTCGAGCGGCTGCGCGCCAATCGCGAGGCCAAGCTCGCGGCTGCTGCGGCACGGTGAGGGGAGGCGCCGGCTGCGGTCGGCGATGACGATGCCCAAGCACCACGAAACCCGCCACCTTCCCTACACCCCCGAGCAGATGTTCGACCTGGTGGCCGATGTCGGTCGCTATGGCGAGTTCCTGCCGTGGGTGAGCGCGATCCGCGTGCGGTCGAACAGCGACACGCAGATGGTCGCCGACATGATCGTCGGCTTCAAGGGGCTGCGCGAGACGTTCACGTCGAAGGTGGACAAAGAGCGGCCGCGGTCGATCCACGTCGAATATATCGAGGGACCGCTCAAGTTCCTGCACAACGACTGGCAGTTCCGGCCGGATGGCAAGGGCGGCTGCCTGGTCGACTTCACGGTCGACTTCGCGTTCAAGAACCGCGTGTTCGAGATGCTCGCGGGCCAGGTATTCGACCGCGCCCTGCGCAAGATGATCGGCGCGTTCGAAACGCGCGCCGCCGAGCTTTACGGCGCGACCGGTTCGGCGTCCGTGGCCGGTGCCGGTTCGGACGGCATCAACAACTCGAGCGCGCACAACGCCGCCTGAAGGCGGACGCCGCCGCGGCCGAGATCGCCGAACTCGCGGCGATCGGCGACGACATGGCTGGGGTCGGCACCCTTTTCGGCGCGCGCGAACACCACCGTGCCGACCGGCTTCTTCTCCGATCCGCCGCCGGGGCCGGCAATGCCGGTGATCGCCACCGCGACGTCGGCACCGGACAGTTCCAACGCGCCCTGCGCCATGCTCCAGGCGACCGCCACGGATACCGATCCGAACGTCTCGAGCACGTCGGTCGAGACCTTGAGCGTCGTGAGCTTGGCATCATTGGAATAGGTCACGAAACCGGATTCAAACACGTCGGACGCGCCGGGGATCTCGGTCAGCGCCGCCGCGACCAGGCCGCCGGTGCAGCTTTCGGCCAGCGAGATGCGCAGGCCCGCGGCGCGGTTGGCCTCGATTACGCGCTGGCCGGCGTCGATCAGTTCCTTGGGAAGCAGGGTGTCCATGGATCAGCGCCTATTGTCGCGGCAGATCGGAATGTCGAGCGTCTCGTTGCCCGCGCCCGTCCCGAATTCGGCCTTCTTCTCCCGCACCAACTGCAGCGTCGCCACGATCAGCTGCGCGGTGTTGCGCGCCGGCAACGGCTGCAGGTCGGTGGCGATATGCTCGATCTTGCCGCAATCGCCCGGATCGACGGTGCCGACCAGCGCCGGCGCGAGCAGCGAGGTCAGCATCGGCCGCGTAAAGTCCGATTGCAGCAGCGGCGCAACATCGGGGCCCGCGACCCGCGCCAGCGCGGTGCGGGCGTCGGGCCAGGCACGGTCTGCCTCCGCCTGATATTTGGCGATGAAGGCGCCGCTCGTCTGCCGCACCAGCGCCGAGGGCGGCAGCTGCGTTGCGCAGATCTGGCCGACCTGCCGGATGATCTCGGGCATGGCGACCAGCGTGATCGACGTCGCCTCGGGCGGCGTGACGCACGGAGCTGCGGCGGAAGCAGCCGTGTCGGCGAGCAGCGCGAGCGCGGCGGCGGCGAGAAGGAGTCGTTTCATCTGCTTGTTCCTTACGCAACACGAACGGTGGCTACGGCCTGAGCGGCGATCCCCTCGCCACGCCCGGTGAAGCCCAGCCGCTCGGTGGTGGTCGCCTTGACGCTGACCTGCCGTTCGTCGAGCCGCAACAGCTCGGCAATGCGGGCGCGCATCTGCGGTCGATAGGGGCCGACCTTGGGCCGCTCGCAGATCAGCGTCAGGTCGATGAAGTCGATCACGCCGCCCTCGGCAGCGACGAGGCTGGCGGCGTGCCGCAGGAACTGCGCCGAGTCGGCGCCGCGCCATTGCGGATCCGTCGGCGGGAAGTGCGTGCCGATGTCGCCCGCGGCTATCGTGCCGAGCAGGGCATCGGTGATGGCGTGCAGCGCGACGTCGGCATCGCTGTGGCCGCTCAGCCCCTTGTCGTGCGGGATCAGCACACCGCCCAGCCACAATTCCTCGCCCGCGACGAGGCGGTGGACATCATAGCCGGTCGCCGTTCGGACGCGCGGCGCCGTGCCAAGCCGCGCCTCGGCGGTGGCGAAGTCGGCGGGATAGGTCACCTTTTCGAGCATGGTGTCTCCTTCGACGATCGCGACCGTGCCGCCGGCGTGGCGCAACATTTGCGCGTCATCGGTTGCTTCCCGATCCGCCGGCCATCGCCGGTGCGCGTCGATGATGGCGCCGAAATGGAACGCCTGAGGCGTCTGCACTCTGACGAGGCCGTCGCGCGATACCGTCTCGCCCAGCATACCATCGCGGCGCGCGAGCGTGTCGGCGACCGCCAAGGCCGGGACAGCGCCAGGCGTGTCATCGAGCGCCGCGAGGAGCCGATCGATCAGCGCCGCTGGCACGAATGGGCGGGCAGCGTCATGGATCAACACTCGGTCAGGCGTTATCCCCGCACCCAGCGCCGACAGGCCGGCAAGCACCGAATCACGCCGCGCCGCGCCGCCAATGACGAACGCGACCTCGTCGCCGAGCGCCGCCCGCAACGCATCTTCCTGGCCGGCGCCGATCACCACCAGCACCTCATCGATCGCCGGGTGCGCCGAAAGGCGTTCGTGGCTGTGGGCGATCATCGGCTTGCCGGCCAATGGCGTGAATTGCTTGGGCGGGCCGCCGGAGCGCAGGCCCTTGCCGGCGGCGACGATGATCGCGGCGATGCGAGGTCGGGTCATCGCGCCCGCCTAGCCCAATGCCACGATCCTTGCCAGCGGGCCTTGTCTGGCGTAGAGCGCTGCCCAATTTTCAGGCACGTTATGACCAAGCTCAATCCCATCCAGATCGGCCCCGTCCGGATCGACTGCCCTGTCGCGCTCGCGCCGATGACGGGGGTCAGCGACATGCCGTTCCGCACGCTGGTGCGCCGCTACGGCTCCGGCCTCAACGTCACCGAGATGATTGCGAGCCAGGCGGCGATACGCGAAACACGCCAATCGCTGCAGAAGGCCGCCTGGCATCCGCTGGAGGAGCCGGTGTCGATGCAGCTGGTCGGCTGCACCGCCTACGAAATGGGCGAGGCGGCGAAGCTGGCCGCCGATCGCGGCGCCGCGATCATCGACATCAACATGGGCTGCCCGGTTCGCAAGATCGTCAATGGCTGGGCCGGCTCGGCGTTGATGCGCGATCTCAAGCTTGCCTCGGAAATCATTGAAGCGGTAGTGAAAGCCGTCGACGTGCCGGTGACGCTGAAGATGCGGATGGGGTGGGACCACGCCAGCCTCAACGCGCCCGAACTCGCCCGGATTGCCGAGGAGATCGGGGTCAAGATGATCACCGTCCACGGCCGCACCCGGTGCCAGATGTACAAGGGGTCTGCCGACTGGGGCTTCGTCCGTTCGGTCAAGGAGGCCGTGACCGTGCCGGTGCTGGTCAACGGCGACATCTGCTCGATCGAGGATGCCGAGACCGCGCTGAGGCAGTCGGGCGCCGATGGCGTGATGATCGGCCGTGGTGCCTATGGTCGGCCGTGGCTGCTCAACCAGGTGATCGCCTGGCTGGGCGAGGGGCGCCGCGTGCCCGACCCCTCGCTCGACGAACAATACCGCGTGATCGTCGAGCATTACGAGGCGATGCTCGACCATTATGGCACTGAAACCGGCGTCAACATGGCGCGCAAGCACATCGGCTGGTACACGCGCGGCCTTCATGGTTCGGCCGAGTTCCGCAACCGCGTCAACCAGGAGCCCGATCCGAAGGTGGTGAAGGCGATGCTGGCCGAATTCTATGCCCCCTGGCGCACCCGCGAAGCCGCCTGAGCCGGTCGAGGCGCCCGGCAGCGACGAGCTGCTGTCGTCCTTGCCGGTCGCCGTTCTGGCGGTTGATCCCGCCGGCTGTATCGCCCGCGCCAATGCCGAGGCGGAGACGCTGCTCAACATGTCGGAGCGCTCGATGCTGGGCCAGCGGCTCGATGCCGTGCTGACACCGCCGGGCTTTGCCGAGCGCGACGGGCAGGGGCTCGCCGCCTTCGACGTGGAGGTCGAGACGAGCCGCGCCGGCCGCGTGAGGATCGATTATCTGGAGACCGCGCTGGCCGAGCCCGCCGGCTGGCGGACGATCACGCTGCACCATGCCGCCACCTCGCGCCGCATCGGCCTCACGGCCGACCGCGCAACTGGCGCGCGCGCAGCGGTCGGAGCGGCGGCGATGCTGGCGCACGAGATCAAGAACCCGCTGTCAGGCATCCGCGGCGCCGCGCAACTGATCGCCGCCGGAGGCGACGAGTCGGGCGAGCTGACCCGGCTGATCACCACCGAAGTGGATCGCATCGCGGCGCTGATCGACCATATGCAGGATTTCACCGACACACGCCCGCTCAACCCGACGGCGGAGAACATCTATCCGCTGCTCGGCCACATCCGCAGCGTGGCGCGGGCCGGCTTCGCCAGTGGCGTGGCGATCGAGGAGCGGTTCGATCCCTCGCTGCCGCCCGTGCTGGTCGATCGCGACGCGTTCCTGCAAGTGGTGCTCAACCTGCTCAAGAATGCCTGCGAGGCGGTGGCCGAGCTGCCCGATCCTCGGGTATTCCTCACCACCGCCTATCGCCACGGCATGGCGGTGCGGCCCGCCAAGGGGGCCCCGCGACTGCCGCTGCCGATCGAGATCTGCGTGATGGATACCGGACCCGGTGCTGCCCCCGACATCGTCGATCATCTGTTCGAGCCGTTCGTGTCGGGCAAGCCGGAGGGCAAGGGCTTGGGTCTCGCGCTGGTCGACAAGCTGGTGCGCGATATGGGCGGCGTCATCCAATACGCCCGCGAGGGCACGCCGCCGCTCACCGTTTTCCGCCTGCTGCTGCCAAGGG
Organism: Sphingomonas sp.; assembly: GCA_051955175.1. Classification (GTDB taxonomy): domain Bacteria; phylum Pseudomonadota; class Alphaproteobacteria; order Sphingomonadales; family Sphingomonadaceae; genus Sphingomonas. Next base: position 2,007 of record JBQCHA010000111.1, on the reverse strand, counting down.
GGCCGCGATGAGCCGCCACGGCACCGTGCTGGTGGTGGACGACGATGCGGCGATCCGCGCCGTCGTCGGGCAGGCGCTGCGGCGTGAAGGGCATGACGTCACGCTGGCCGCCTCTTTGGCAGAGATGCGTCGCTCGCTCGGGACGCGCCGCCCTGACGTGCTGATCACCGACGTGGTGCTTCCCGACGGCAACGGACTCGACATGATCGCCGATGTACAGGCGACCTATCCAGATCTGCCGATCATCGTCCTGTCGGCGCAGAACACGCTGACCACGGCGGTACGGGCGACCGAAGTCGGCGCCTATGACTATCTGCCGAAGCCGTTCGATCTCGATGCGCTGGCCAAGGCGGTCGCCGGCGCGCTGGGCGACGGGGAGGGGAGTGCCGCCGAACCGATCGGCGAGGAAGACCGAGCGTTGCCGCTGATCGGTCGATCACCGGCGATGCAGGACGTCTATCGCGTCATCGCGCGCGTCGTCGCCAACGACCTGACCGTCCTCGTCTCGGGCGAGTCGGGCACCGGCAAGGAGTTGGTGGCCCGCGCCATCCACGACCTGGGACCGCGCCGCCGGGGCCCGTTCGTGGCGATCAACATGGCTGCGATCCCGCGCGAACTCATCGAAGCGGAGCTGTTCGGGCACGAACGCGGCGCCTTCACCGGCGCGCAGGCGCGCAACGCCGGGCGTTTCGAACAGGCGAACGGCGGCACGCTGTTCCTCGACGAGATCGGCGACATGCCGATGGAGGCGCAGACGCGGCTGCTGCGCGTGCTGCAATCGGGCGAGTTCACCACCGTCGGCGGCGCCCGCGCGATCCGTGCCGACGTGCGCATCGTCGCGGCCACCAACCGCGATCTGGGCCAGCTAGTCGCTGACGGACGCTTCCGCGAAGATCTGTTCTACCGGCTCAACGTGGTGCCGATCGCGCTGCCGTCGCTACGCGAAAGGCGCCAGGACGTGCCGCTGCTCGCCGCGCATTTCCTCGACCGCGCCGCCGAACAGGGGCTGCCGCGAAAGCGCCTGTCGGAACCGGCGCTCGCCGTGATGCGCGAGCATGACTGGCCGGGCAACGTGCGTGAGCTCGAAAACCCGATGCGTCGCCTCGCTGCGCTGAGCCGCGAGGATGTCATCACCGGGGAGGCGCTGCGGGCGGCGTTGGGGGCGAGCCTCGTCGAGCCCGCGCCGCCGCAGGATGCTGGCATCGAGAGCGCCGTCCGCGCCCGGCTGGCGCGGCTGGAGCGGGAGGACCCGGCGGCGCTCGACGACGGCACCCTGTATGATCGCCTGATCGCCGAAGTGGAACGGCCGCTGATCGAGGCGGTGCTGGCCCGCCACGGCCACAACCAGCTGCGTGCTGCGCGCGCCTTGGGCATCAACCGCAACACGCTGCGCAAGCGGCTCGACACGCTGGGGATCGCGCCGCAGCGCTGACCTCGCTCGTCACGGCGTCCGAGCAAAAGCGACCAACTGACAATTATTGTGTTTTCCTTGCAACGCGGGCGTTGTAACCCTGCAACGATGTCGTCCGGCGTTGACACGATGAACCGCCCTTTGACGCCACAGCGCAGGATAGCCTGGTCTGCGGTGGTCGAGGCGGCAGTGCTCGTCACAGCGGTGACGATGGGGTTTGTCACCTACGGCGTTCTGAAGGCCTCCACCGAGCCGGAACGGTTGCTGAGCCCTGGCCTCGCCGCGCTGCTGCTGCTCGCCAATCTGATCCCGGTCGTTGCGTTGCTCGTGCTGATCGGGCGTCGTGTCGCCAAGCACCGCGCCGCCCGCGCGCAGGTTGCCGGCGACGGGCGGCTCCACGTACGCCTGGTCGCCACGTTCTCCGTGATCGCCAGCGTGCCGATCATCCTGACGGTGATCGCCGCGTCGGTGATGTTCCAGTCTGTCAATCAATTCTGGGTTTCGAGCCGCGCCGAGAAGGCGTTCGATTCGACCATCGGGCTCGTGCAGGACGCCCGCGACCTGGTGATCACGCGCTGGATCCGCGAAGGCGTGAC
>JBQCHA010000110.1:0-3286 GCA_051955175.1 Sphingomonas sp. | reverse complement strand
GGGTTTTCCTGAGGGAAAAAAACGGTGGGCCGCCGTCGGGCCGTCGGCTTCGGTGTCGGCGTCGGTTTCGGCGAACGACCGGAAGGCCGTCACGCTTGCACTCATTGACGCAAACATGCTCCCTAAGACATCGATGAGGCGTCGGCAAGCGGTCGTATGTGCGACCGGCCGCCGGGCCGATACCAGCGACCGGATGCCGGGCACACGGCGGCGGGTGCGCCGTTCGACCAGACTTGTTCCTCATCCAGGTGCAGCGAGGTCGAACGGGCAGTGTCGAAGACGACGTCAAGCGCTTGCCCGACATGGACGTCTTCGATGGGAAGCTCCCAGGTCAGGAATATCTGGATGCAATCGCGGCCTGGCGCGAAGTCGACCGCATTAAATTCGCGACTGCCGCGCTGAATGACGCCATGAGGCTGGCCCGTATCGAATATCACAGCGGTCCCCCGGGTCAGCGGAATGCGATGGCCGGTAGCGGGAAAATGCAAGTCCAGCCCTCGGTCCTCGCTCAGGAAGAGATTGCAGAAGGCCGCACCGCCATATTGCGCGCCGTCATGGTGGTACCTCGCGCCACGACAGGCCATGAGGGCCACGTCACTGGCGGCAAGCACGTTGGGCAGTCCGAGTGCGCCCGTCCAGTCGGACATGGCCTGCACGCAGCGCTTGTAGTCCGGCCAGCGCGCTTGCGTTCGCGCCAACGGCATTGCCTCGACGTCCCCCGGCTCCAGGACGAGCCGCGACGATGTCTCTCTTTCCCAATCTGCGAGCAGCCGTGCGGAAGGAACCGGCACGTCGACCGTGCCTGATAGAACGATGTCACTGACGCGTCGACTGCGAATGGCGTCGCCGCTCCAGAAATAGGAAGTCAGCATGTCTCGAATTCGATGCCGTCGAAGGGGACAGATGGGGCAATTGTAGCGATTCAGCCTGATCACGTCGGCGAAAATCGGCCACGAACTGCCGGTCGCATGCGCCGCCGGCAGGCCGCTCAGGCGTCGGCTCTGCTTCGCAACCGGCCATCTGCCTGTCGCAAGGCGAGCGCTCGTTCAGCGCTCGAAATGGACATCCATCTGAGCGGCCAACGACGCCCGGCGCGACCAAGCGGCCGCGTCTCGCCTGTTAATCCCTGTCAGCCTGCCGGATTTCGTGCCGTGACGACCCAGGCAGCGCCGTTGATCAATACCGCTCCCTCGCCGGGGAGGCTCGCGAAGGCGGCATGAACGGCGGCGGAGGCACGGGCGCGGATGTCGTCGGGTTGACCAGCGAGCGCACGCGACAGCGGGCCGACCTCGAGCGTCATCCTCACTGCGTCGGCGATCGCGGCGTCCCGCGTTTCGCCCTCGCCGAATGGGACGGCGGCGTCGAAGGGCGAGATAACGATTTCGGTGAAACCGGCCGCCGTCAGGATGCGCGCCACGTGCTCCCGGTCGCCGAACGAAAACGGGCCGGGCGCGTCGGGATCGGGCAGCGCACTCGGCGGGACGATGTCCTTGAGCGCGCCCACCGGCAGTCGCATCAAATCGTTCTGGGCCGCCCCGCGCCAGCAGACGAACGCGACCCGGCCACCCGGCCGGAGCGCGCGTCGCATATGGGCGAACGCCGCTGTCGGATCGGGGAAAAACATCACGCCGAAACGCGAGAACAGAATGTCGAACGCGCCTTCGGGCAGCGCTGCGCTGCTGGCGTCGGACACCTGAAACAGGGCCGGCGTATCGTGGCGCGCAAGCGCGCGCGCTCGATCGATCAGCGGTTCGGATATGTCCACGCCCAGCACTTGGCCCCCCGCGCCGACGCGAGCAGCCAGAGCCAGACTCGACGCACCCGCGCCGCAGCCGATGTCCAGCACGCGCTCACCCGTCGCGGGCGCGGCGGCTTCGATCGCGGCCTGCCCGAACACCGCCACCAGAGCGTCGAGCCGAGCCTGGTTGGCGACCCAGCGCTCGCCGCTTTGACCATTCCAGTCACCCGCCTGATCAGCACTTTGCTTTGCCATGTCATTCTCCTTGACCCGACGATCCGCCTTTCGCCGCGTCGATCCATGTCAACCTGTTCGAACGCGACGACGCAACGAGAGCAGGAATCCGTGCGCTCAAACCACCATCGACTGCTGGGCGAAGATACCCGCCATCGCGCCCTGCGATGATGCCTGGGTGACCGAGGGCAAGAACGGCGTGGCGAGGTCGCCGGCGGCGTAGATGCCGGGCATGCTGGTTTGGCGGCGCTCGTCGACCGCGAGAACGATGCCGGTAGGCGTATCGACCGTGGCGAGGCCCAGTGATTCGTGCAGGCTGGCGGACGGCTTGTTGCGCGGTTGGGCGAACAGGACGTCGACCGCGACGTTGCGGCACGTGTCGAGATTGACGGTGGCGATATGGCCGTTCTGGTGCGCGATCTCGACGATCCGGCCATCGACGACAGACAGGTTGCGGCGCGCCAGATCGGCCCGGATATCGGGCGCGATGTCATGACCGTCAGTGAAGATCGTCAACGCGTCAGTCCAGTCGCGGAACAGCCTGGCAGACTGGTACGACTGCGGTCCGGACCAGACGAGGCCCCAATGCTGGCCGGCGACTTCAAAGCCGTCGCAATAGGGGCATGGCACGATGGACGTGCCCCAGCTTTCGGCAAAGCCCGGAACCTCAGGCATCTGGTCGGCGACGCCATAGCTCAGGATCAGGCGGCGCGCCCTCAAGCTTTCGTGATCGTCGGTGACGACGCAGAAATCGTCGATCGCGCCAGACACGCTCTCCGCCCGGGCATTGACCAGCTTGATCGTCGGATAGCGCGACAGCTGCTGCCGCGCCTCGACCAGGATGTCGAGCGGCGGCTTGTGATCGTGGCCGAGCAGGCCATGCGAGTGACCGGCAAAGCGATTGCGCGGGCGGCCGGTATCGAGCACGGTGACCTCGCGGCGGGCACGGCCGAGCTGCAGCGCGGCGGCGAGGCCGGCAAAGCTGCCGCCGATGATGATGACGTCATTCATGGTGATGGGCTCCGTGTCCTGGTGGGAGGGGCTGGGCTTGGTGCGCCATATCGTCCAGCGATACGCGCTCCAGACGGGCTGCGAGCAGGGCTTCGGCAACGGCGCGACAGTCGCCGTCACCGTGTTGAACGGCCGGACAATGCCGCTCGATATCGCCGGGCGGCCGGGGAAACTGATTCGGACGACCGGTTGAAACCGACCCTTGGCTTGCATATTTATGATACTGAATGGTATCCTAATGCATGGATTTGAATACTGTCAAGTACTGAAATGATCGTGACCGAAAGCAACAGATCGGAAGAG
>JBQCHA010000109.1:0-25602 GCA_051955175.1 Sphingomonas sp. | reverse complement strand
GACGCCGCCCACGCCATGTCGCCGATCGGCGGGGTGGGGATCAACCTGGCGATCCAGGATGCCGTCGCGTCGGCCAACATCCTGGCAGCGGCGATGCGCGCGGGGGAGGCGGTCGATCCGCTGCTGCACAAAGTCCAGGATCGCCGGATGCTGCCCACGCGGCTGACCCAGCAGATGCAGAAGCTGATCCAGGATCGCGTCGTGGCGCCGCTGCTCGCGGGCGAGCGATTCGATCACCCGCCTGCCATGCTCAAGCTGTTCGAGAAGCTGCCGATGCTGCGGCGCCTGCCGGCACGCGCGATCGGCCTGGGCTTTCGGCCAGAGCACGTCCACTCGCCCGAGGCGTGAAGCCGGCGGAAGCGGCGGTCGTCAGCTCAACGGCGCAACACCGCCGCCGCGCCGACGATGGCCCGGCAGCGCCAGATCAGCCGCCGCCGGGCCCGTGCGGGCCCTGGCTGGGCGTGCTCGCCGGCATCCCTTGGCCGTTAGGCGCATGATGCTCGAAATCGATCCGGTAGAGATCGAACCGGCGGTCGGTGAGGTTGCGCACCGTCCCCTCGGTCCGCGCCCAGGTCAGGTCGGCTAGGTTGACGTCGCTGATCGTCAGCGTCTCGACATTCTCGCTCGCCTCGGCGGCAATGCCGTCGCGTGCAAAGGGGAAGTCGCAGGGCGTCAAAATGCAGCTCTGCGCGTACTGGATGTCCATGTTGTCGACGTTCGGCAGATTGCCGACATTGCCCGACATGACGACATAGCATTGGTTCTCGATCGCGCGCGCCTGGCAGCAATAGCGCACGCGCAGATAGCCCTGGCGGCTGTCGGTGCAGAACGGCACGAACAGGATGCGCGCGCCCTCGTCGACCAGACGCCGCGCGAGTTCGGGAAACTCACTGTCGTAGCAGATCAGGATGCCGATCGGGCCGCAATCTGTCTGGATCACATCGGCGATCTCGCCGCCCTTGATGTTCCACCAATAGCGCTCGTTCGGTGTCGGGTGGATCTTCTCGCGGGCATGGACGGAGCCGTCGCGCAGGCACACATAGGCGACGTTCTGGATGTCGCCGTCCTCGGTGCGGGTCGGGTGCGAGCCGCCGATGATGTTGATATTGTATTTGAGCGCCATGCGGCTCAGCTCTTTAACCAGCCGCGGCGTGTGCGCGGTGAGCGCGTCGATCGCCTGCATCGGCGTCATCTCGCGCTTTTCATAGGCCAGCAGCGGCAGCGTGAACAGCTCGGGAAAGACGACGAAGTCCGAGCGATAATCCGCCGCGACATCAACGAAATACTCGACGTTGCCGAGAAAATCCTCGAAGTCCTTCACCGCGCGCGCCTGCAACTGGACGGTGGCGAGGCGCACGCTCTCGACATCGCGCGGCAGCGAATAGACCTTGTCCGCGTCGTCGGGAACATAGGGGTTCTTCCAGACCAGCAGCACCGCGTTGCCGTCGGAGCGCCGGTCCTCGGGCAGGTACTTCTCGAGCACGCCCTTGATCTCGAACCCGTTGCGCAGCTGGAAACTGACCACCGGATCGCGCAGCTTGCCCTCGGCGACGGCGCGGGCATAGCCGAGCGGCCCGTCGACCTTGCGGCGGTTGCGTTGATAGCCGGGCATCCGCCCGCCGACGACGATCCCTTTCAGTTCAAGGCGTTCGGCGAGTGTCTTGCGAGCGTCGTAGAGCCGCTGACCGATGCGCACGCCGCGCACCTTGGGGTCGACGCACATCTCATAGCCGTACAGCCAAGGGCCGGTCGGATCATGCCGCGACCCGAAGCCGTTGGCGGTGATCTCCTCCCAATCGTGGGTCGAGAAGGCGACCTCCTCGTCGAGCCGCATCGCGGCGCAATAGCCGACGATCTGGCCATCGTAGAGCGCGACGAACTGGCCTTCGGGGAAGTGATTGATCTGTCCGCGAACCTGGCCATGGCTGTAGCCGGAGATACGGTCATAGGCCCGGTCGACCAGGTCGATGATACCCTCCACGTCGCCGACGCGGGCGTTGCGGACTTCCAGGCGCTTGGTGGTCGAGCGGGGCACTCGGGAACGTCTCCTCGACGGTATCAACTCACGGGCGAGGCCGGAGCCTCCATACACCGAGGAATGACGTCACCCCGGCAATGTTCCGGGTCCACCGTGCCGCGCCTGCAGATCCGAGTATCCTGCGGCACGGTGGCTGCCGGAACAAGTCCGACATGACGGCATAGCTCAGCGTCTGCGATGCTCAGCCGAGACCCTGCGCGTGCATGGCCTTTTCGAGGTTGACGCGAACCGCCTCGAAGAACTGCTCGGTGGTCATCCACGGCTGGTCCGGGCCGATCAGGATCGCCAGGTCCTTGGTCATCTGGCCGCCCTCGACGGTGTCGACGCAGACCTTCTCCAACGCCTCGGCGAACTGAGTCACCTCGGGCGTGTCGTCGAACTTGCCGCGATACTTCAGGCCACCGGTCCAGGCGAAGATCGAGGCGATCGGGTTGGTCGACGTCGCCTTGCCCTGCTCGTGCTGGCGATAATGGCGCGTGACGGTGCCGTGCGCGGCCTCCGCCTCGACGGTCTTGCCGTCGGGCGTCATCAGCACGGACGTCATCAGGCCGAGCGACCCGAAACCCTGCGCGACGGTGTCAGACTGCACGTCGCCGTCGTAATTCTTGCACGCCCACACGAACTCGCCGTGCCACTTGAGCGCGCTGGCGACCATGTCGTCGATCAGGCGGTGCTGATATTCGATGCCGGCGTCCTTGAACTGCGCTTCGAACTCTTCATCAAACACCTGCTGGAAGATGTCCTTGAAACGGCCGTCATAGGCCTTCAGGATGGTGTTCTTGGTCGACAGGTACACCGGCCATTTGCGGTCCAGCCCGTAGTTCATCGAGGCGCGGGCGAAATCGCGGATCGATTCGTCGAGATTGTACATCGCCATCGCGACGCCCGAACCGGGGAAGTGGAACACCTCCTCGTCGATCACCGTGCCGTCGTCGCCTTCGAACACCAGGCGCAGCTTGCCGGGCCCGGGCACGCGATAATCGGTCGCCTTGTACTGGTCGCCGAAGGCATGACGGCCGACGACGATCGGCTTGGTCCAGCCCGGCACCAGGCGCGGCACGTTGGACATCACGATCGGCTCGCGGAAGACGACGCCGCCCAGGATGTTGCGGATCGTGCCGTTGGGCGAGCGCCACATCTTCCTGAGCTTGAATTCCTCGACGCGCGCCTCGTCGGGCGTGATCGTGGCGCATTTCACGCCGACGCCGTGCTTCTTGATGGCGTTGGCGGCGTCGACCGTGATCTGGTCGTTGGTCTCGTCGCGCTTCTGGATCGACAGGTCGTAATATTCCAGGTCGACATCGAGATAGGGCTGGATCAGGCGCTCGCGGATCCACTGCCAGATGATCCGGGTCATTTCATCGCCGTCGATTTCGACGACCGGGTTCTTCACCTTGATCTTCGCCATTCGCGTCTCGCTTTCGTGTCTGAAGGGATTTGCGATGAGCACCTAGGAGGAAGCCGCGCCTCGATCAACCACGCGAAGTGCGTTGTCTTGGCAAGACAGCGCAGCTAGACCTGCTTCCCATGAGCTCACTCGAAAAGCCGCCGGTCGGCACCTCGACCGTCAAGTGGCGCTTCCCGGACATGCACCCGGAAGGCCGCAAATATGTGCTGATCGCCGCCGCCATCACGCTGGCGTCGATCTGGATCTGGGATATCGCGACCTGGCCGCTGGTCGGGCTGACCGTCTGGGTCGCCGCCTTCTTCCGCGACCCCGTGCGCGTGACGCCGCAGGGCGACGACCTGATCGTGGCGCCGGCCGACGGGCTGGTGACGATGATCGAGCGTGTGCCGGTGCCCCCCGAATTGGCTGGGCCTAACGGACTGGGCGACCTGCCGCTGGTGCGCGTGTCGATCTTCATGAGCGTGTTCGACGTGCACGTGAACCGCACGCCGATCGCCGGCACGATCCGACAGGTCGTGTATATCTCCGGCAAGTTCCTCAACGCCGATCTCGACAAGGCGAGCGAGGAGAACGAGCGGCAGCACATCCTGGTCGAGGGGTTCGACGGCCGGCGGATTGGCTTCACCCAGATCGCCGGACTGGTCGCGCGGCGCATCGTTTCGTTCGTGAAGCCTGGCGACATCGTCGCCTCGGGGCAGCGCGTCGGCCTGATCCGCTTCGGCAGCCGCGTCGACGTCTATCTGCCCGAAGGCGTCGAGCCGCAGGTGATGCTCGGTCAGCGCAGCATCGCCGGCGAAACGGTGCTCGGCCGCGTCGGCCTGGCGGCGCCGGTCGGCATTGCGCAGTGATCGCAGCACGGAACCTTCCGCTCGTTTCGCGCGTGACATGCCGATGATCGTGATCCCATCAGGCTCGGCGCGCTTCTGCGCCCTGGACGCCGCTGCCTCCGCTCCGTTGCCTCGGCTCGAGTTCCTCGCCGTACCCTGTTCGAGGCTGCCGGCATGAGGCGGCCGATCCGACGGCCGGTCCGCGGCCTGCCGCTGCGCGCGGTCGCGCCCAACGCTGTCACCGCGCTGGCGCTGTGCTTCGGGCTGAGCGCGATCCGCTTCGGCATCGCCGGCGACTGGGAACGATCGGTGCTGATGATCATGGTCGCCGGCGTGCTCGACGGCCTCGACGGCCGGGTGGCGCGGATGCTGCACGGCGCCAGCCGCTTCGGCGCAGAGCTCGATTCGCTCAGCGACGTCGTCTCGTTCGGCGTGTCGCCGGCGGTGGTGGTCTATCTCTGGTCGCTGATCGCGCTGCCGCGGATCGGCTGGATCTGCTCGTTGCTGCTCGCGGTGTTCTGCGCGCTGCGCCTCGCGCGGTTCAACGCCAATATCGACGTGACCGAGCAGCCGCACAAATCCGCCGGCTTCCTGACCGGCGTGCCGGCGCCGGCGGGCGCGCTGCTCGCCATGCTGCCGATGTATTGCTGGTTCTGGAGCGGGCTCGACGTGTTCCGCTCGGTCGCGCTGGTCGCGCCCTGGGTGGCCTTCGTCGCGCTGACGATGGTGTCGAGCGTCGCGACGTTCAGCTGGTCGTCGATGCGCCTGCGCCGCAACATCCGGTTCGAGGCGCTGGCGGTGATCGTCCTGTTCGGCGCCGCCTTGCTGTCGGCGCCGTGGCAGACGCTGACCGTGCTGTGCGTCGGCTATGTGCTCACCATCCCGTTCAGCATCCGCGCCTATTCGCGCGTCAGGCGGCTTCGCGCAGCCGGTGTGCCAGACGCACCGACCGGCTCGACCGGCTGAGCGCCCGGCGGTGCCGGGCCAGCACCAGGCGGGGCTGCGGCTCCGCTTCGGCGCCGGAGAGCACGGCGGCGATCCGCGGCAACGCGGGGATCAGGGTATTCAGGAAAACGAACGCGATCAGCGCCACCGCGCCCAGGAAAACCAACGCCGATACAGCCGCCATTGTCTCACTCCTTGATACCGGGCGGTATTGAGCCCGTGTTAACCCCGAATGTGCTTGTTCAGTTCCGTGTTCGTTCTTGATGCGCTGTATGTTCCAACTATGTTCCAGGTGTCAACGCTTGATTTGCGGTGGCGCTTCGGCTAAGCGCGCCGCCTCAACCCCGCATGGGAAGCGCACATACCGGTGCTCTGGCTTGTCCAGGGTCACTGCTTCCCAGAGGACTAACCGGAAAGGAAATGACTATGGCGGCTCCCGTCGTCACCATGCAGCAGTTGCTCGAGACCGGCGCCCACTTCGGTCACCAGACGCACCGCTGGAACCCCAAGATGAAGCCGTACATCTTCGGCGATCGTAACGGCGTCCACATCATCGACCTGTCGCAGACCGTGCCGCTGTTCGCCCGCGCGCTCGAGTTCGTGAACTCGACCGTCGCCGCCGGCGGCAAGGTGCTGTTCGTCGGCACCAAGCGTCAGGCGCAGGAGCCGATCGCCGAGGCGGCGCGCAAGGCCGGGCAGCATTTCGTCAACCACCGCTGGCTGGGCGGCATGCTGACCAACTGGAAGACGATCTCGCAGTCGATCAAGCGCTTCAAGACGCTGGAGGAGCGCCTGTCGGGCGACACCGCCGGCCTCACCAAGAAGGAAGTGCTGCAGCTCACCCGTGAGCGCGACAAGCTGGAGCTGTCGCTCGGCGGCATCCGCGACATGGGCGGCATTCCGGACGTGATGTTCGTGATCGACGCCAACAAGGAAGAGCTGGCGATCAAGGAAGCCAATACCCTGGGCATTCCGGTCGTCGCGATCCTGGACACCAACGTGTCGCCCGACGGCATCGCCTTCCCGGTTCCGGCTAATGACGACGCCAGCCGCGCCATCCGCCTCTATTGCGAAGCCATCTCGATCGCCGCGACCCGCGGTGGCCAGGATGCGGCGCAGATGAGCGGCCAGGATTTCGGCGCGATGGCCGAGCCGCCGGTGGAGCAGGCGGTCGCCACGCCGACCGAGACCGCTGATGCGGCGGCCGAGGCCGAGCGCCAGATCGACGCCTGATTTCGTCGCGGAACTGACATGCGGGCGGGGTAGGGCGACAGGCTCCACTCCGCCCGCACCCATATTCACGAAAGCTAGAGGATAAAGACATGGCCGACATCACGGCAGCAATGGTCAAGGACCTGCGCGAGAAGAGCGGCGCGGGCATGATGGATTGCAAGAAGGCGCTGGCCGAAACCGGCGGTGACATGGAAGCCGCGGTCGACTGGCTGCGCACCAAGGGTCTCGCCGCCGCCGCCAAGAAGTCGAGCCGCACCGCGGCCGAGGGCCTGATCGGTGTCGCCGTCGCCGGCACCGCCGGTGCCGCCGTCGAGGTCAACTCGGAGACCGACTTCGTCGCCAAGAACGACCGCTTCCAGCAGTTCGTGGACGAGATCGCGCAGATCGTGCTCGCCAAGGGCGACGACCTGGAGGCGATCAAGGCCGCGGCGATGCCGTCGGGCACGACGGTTGCCGACGTGCTGACCAACAACATCGCGACGATCGGCGAGAACCAGTCGATCCGCCGCGCCAAGCGTCTGGAAGTGTCGCAGGGTGCGGTCGTTCCCTATGTCCACAACGCCCAGGCGCCGACGCTCGGCAAGATCGGTGTGCTGGTCGCGCTGGAGAGCGACGCCGGCGCCGACGTGCTGGAGCCGCTGGGCAAGCAGATCGCGATGCACATCGCGGCGGCCTTCCCGCTGGCGCTGAACGAGGACGGCCTCGATCCCGACGTGCTCGAGCGCGAGCGTCAGATCGCGACCGAAAAGGCGTCCGAATCGGGCAAGCCCGCCGACATCATCGCCAAGATGGTCGAAGGCGGCGTCAAGAAGTTCGCCAAGGAGAATGCGCTGATGTCGCAGCTCTTCGTGATGGACAACAAGACGCCGATCGCCGACGTCGTCGCCAAGGCCGGCAAGGATGCCGGCACGACGATCACGCTGAAGGATTACGTCCGCTTCCAACTCGGCGAAGGCATCGAGAAGGAAGAGAGCGACTTCGCTGCCGAGGTCGCCGCGACCGCCGGCATCAAGAAGTAAGCATCGCGTCTTCGAAAGGCGGGCTCCGGTCGCGGCCGGAGCCCGCCTTTTTCGTGTCCGCCGTCCGTGCATCGTTTCTGCACGGGATGTCGGTGGCATCAAAGCTTGGCAGCCGCGCGGCGCGCCACTAAGGTCCGCGCCGCCCGGCCCATTTCTCCGCAGGTTCCATGACAGCCCCCCGTTTCAAGCGCATCCTTCTCAAACTCTCGGGCGAGGTCCTGATGGGCGAAGGCGGCCTGGCGATCGATCCGACCGTCACTGCCCGCGTCGCCCATGAAATAGCCGATACCCGCGCCATGGGGCACGAGCTGTGCGTCGTCGTCGGCGGCGGCAACATCTTCCGCGGCATTTCCGGCGCGGCGCGCGGCATGGATCGCGCGACGGGCGATTATATGGGCATGCTGGCGACAGTGATGAATGCGCTCGCCGTGCAGAACGCGCTGGAGCAGATTGGCGTCGATACCCGCGTGCAATCGGCCATTCCGATGTCGAGCGTGTGCGAGCCGTTCATTCGCCGCCGCGCCGAGCGGCACCTGGAAAAGGGCCGCGTGGTGATCTTCGCCGCGGGCGTCGGCAGCCCCTATTTCACCACCGATACCGGTGCCGCGCTGCGTGCGGCCGAAATGAAGTGCGATGCGCTGTTCAAGGGCACCTCGGTCGACGGCGTCTATGATGCCGACCCGAAGCAGGTCCCCGGCGCCAAGCGTTTCGAGCGCGTTTCCTACAACACCGTCCTCGCCGACAATCTGAAGGTGATGGACGCCAGCGCCGTGGCGCTGTGCCGCGACAACCACATTCCGATCGTCGTCTTCAACATCCGCGGGGAGGGCAATCTCGCTGCTGTCTTGCGCGGCGATGGCGTCTCGACGATCGTGACCGACAAGGAGAGTCTGTAATGCCCGCCTATGACAAGGCCGATCTCGAACGCCGTATGGCCGGCGCCGTCGAGGCGCTGAAGCACGACCTCGCCGGCCTGCGCACCGGCCGCGCGTCGACTGCGCTGCTCGATCCGATTACCGTCGAGGTTTATGGCGCCCATATGCCTCTGAACCAGGTGGCGACCGTCTCTGTACCTGAGCCGAGGATGCTGAGTGTCCAGGTATGGGACAAGTCGAATGTCGGCCCGGTCGAGAAGGCGATCCGTTCGTCGGGCCTCGGCCTCAACCCGATCAACGACGGCACCACGCTGCGCCTGCCGATCCCCGACCTGACCGAGGAGCGCCGCAAGGAGCTCGCCAAGCTCGCCGGGCAATATGCCGAAAAGGCCCGCATCGCCGCGCGCAACGTGCGTCGCGACGGCATGGACAGCCTGAAGACCGACGAGAAGAAGGGCGTCTATTCCGAGGACGAGCGCAAGCGCCACGAGACCGAGGTGCAGAAGCTGACCGACGCCACGATCGCCGACATCGACGCGGCGGCTGCGGCCAAGGAAAAGGAAATCATGGGCCAGTGACCGCGCTGCCCGCCTCGGCGCCCCTGACGGCAAGCGGCGGCGACGGCGCGCTGCCGCGGCACGTCGCCATCATCATGGATGGCAACGGGCGCTGGGCCAAGAAGCGCTTCCTGCCGCGCGTCGCGGGCCATCGTGCCGGCGTCGAGGCGGTGCGCAAGGTGACCCGCGCGGCGCGCGCGATGGGCATCGAAGCGCTGACGCTCTATGCTTTCTCGTCGGAGAACTGGCGGCGGCCGGAGAGCGAGGTCAGTGACCTGATGGGGCTGCTGCGCCTGTTCATCCGCAGCGACCTCGACGAACTGGTGCGCGAGAACGTGCAGTTGCGCGTGATCGGCGACTATCGCCGGTTCGCGCCCGATCTGGTCGCGATGGTCGACGACGCGCTGCGGCGCACGGCGGCGAATACCGGCCCGGTGCTGGCGATCGCGCTCAACTACGGCGCCCAGGCCGAGCTCGCCGCCGCGGCGCGATCGCTGGCGCAGGCGGTGCAGCGCGGCGAGCTGGCGCCTGAGGCGATCGACGAGGATGCGGTTGAGGCGCAGCTGCAGACGCGCGACCTGCCGCCGCTCGATCTCGTCATCCGCACCTCGGGCGAGCATCGCCTGTCCAATTTCCTGCTGTGGCAGGCAGCCTATGCCGAGTTGCTGTTCGTCGACACCTTGTGGCCCGATTTCGACGAAGCCGCCCTGCGCGAGGCGCTGACGTGCTACGCCCGTCGCCACCGGCGTTTCGGAGGCCTGTGACGGCCGAGGCTTCACCCCGTCAGATGTCGGAGCTGACTCTCCGGACGTTGGTCGGCGCCGCGCTGGTCGCCGTCGCTGCCGCGGCGCTGTGGCTCGGCGGGTTCTTCTTCTGGATGCTCTGCGTCATCGGTGCGTTGCTGATGATGGCGGAGTGGAGCGACCTGCGCGGCGTTTCGATGCGCACCAAGCGCCTGGCGCAGTTCAGCCTTACGGTGCCGCTGGCGGTGATGTGCCCGCTGGCGGCCGGCCCGAGCTTCTTTTCGTTCGGGCTGTTGATCGGGGCGGCCTTCTTCGTGGTGATCGTGACGCAGCGCCCGCGGCTCGCCATCGGCCTGATCTATTGTGGCCTGCCGGTACTCTCGCTGCTGCTGATCCGTCGGCAGGAGGAAGGGATCGTCTATACCTTCTGGACGCTGGCGCTGGTGTGGATGACCGACATCGGCGCCTATTTCGCCGGCCGCGCGATCGGCGGGCCGAAGCTGGCGCCGACGATCAGCCCGAACAAGACTTGGGCAGGACTGGGCGGCGGCGTGGTGCTGGCCGGATTGTTCGGCATCTTCATGCACTTCTACGCCGGTCTTGCCATCCGACTGACACTCGCCTCACCGCTGCTCGCCGTCGTGGCGCAGGGTGGTGACCTCTATGAGAGCTGGTTGAAGCGTCAGGTGGGCGTCAAGGACAGCGGCAACCTGCTGCCCGGCCATGGCGGCATCCTCGATCGCGTCGACGGGCTCGTTCCCGTGGCACCCGTCGCGGCGGTACTGGTCGTGATCGTCCCGAAGCTGTATCCGCTGTTCGGATGGTGAAACGCGTCACAGTGCTGGGAGCGACCGGATCGGTCGGGCGGTCGACACTCGATCTGATCGAGCGTGCGCCGGAGGATTATCATGTCGTCGCGCTGACCGCGCGCTGCAATGTCGAGGAACTCGCTGCCGCGGCGATCCGGACCAACGCCGAACGCGCCGTCGTCGCCGACGAGAGTTGCCTCGGCGATCTGCGGCAGCGGCTCGCCGGCACCGGTATCGCCACCGCCGCCGGCATGTCGGCCATCTGCGAGGCGGCGGCGAGCGCCGACTGGACGATGGGCGGGATCGTCGGGTGCGCCGGGCTGGAGCCGGTGATGGCGGCGGTGACCGCGGGCGGTACCGTGGTGCTCGCCAACAAAGAGCCGCTGGTCTCCGCCGGCGAGTTGGTGCTGGCGGCGGCGAAGGAACATGGCGCGACGGTGCTGCCGGCCGATTCCGAACACAACGCGATCTTCCAGTGCTTCGATTTCGAGCGGCCGGAGCGCGTGCGGCGAATCATCCTGACCGCCAGCGGCGGGCCGTTTCGCGACCGCAGCGTTGAGCAGATGCGCGGCGTCACGCCGGCGCAGGCGATCGCGCATCCCAATTGGTCGATGGGCGCCAAGATCTCGGTCGATTCGGCGACGCTGATGAACAAGGGGTTGGAGCTGATCGAGGCTGCGCGCCTGTTCCCGGTGCCCCACGACAGCATCGAAATCGTGCTGCACCGCCAGTCGGTGATCCATTCGCTGGTCGATTATGTCGACGGATCGATGCTGGCGCAGCTCGGCCCTTCGGACATGCGCGTGCCGATCGCGCATACGCTGGCCTGGCCCGATCGCATTGCTACGCCGATGGAGCCGCTCGACCTCGTCAAGATCGGCCGGCTCGACTTCGAAGCGCCCGATCCCGAGCGCTTTCCTGCGCTGCGGCTGGCGCGTGAGGCGCTGGAGGCGGGCGGGGCAGCCCCGGCGGTGCTCAACGCGGCGAACGAGATCGCCGTTGCCGCTTTCCTGGAACAGCGGATCGGGTTCCTCGAAATTGCCGCAATCGTCGCCCATACGCTGGAGCGCTACGCACCTGACGCGCCGGCGACGCTTGAAGCGGTGCTGGCGGTGGACGCAGAAGCCCGGGCGGTAGCGCGTGCGCGTGTAGAGGATTGCGTCATTTGACCCACAGCCCCGGCATCCTGATCAGCTTGCTGGCCTTCGTCCTGGTGATCGGGCCGTTGGTGTTCGTCCATGAATTCGGCCATTATTTTGCCGGCCGCGTGTTCGGGGTGAAGGCCGAGGCCTTCTCGATCGGCTTCGGCCGGGAGATTTTCGGCTTCAGCGATCGGCGGGGCACGCGCTGGAAGTTCGGCTGGCTGCCGTTCGGCGGCTATGTGCGCTTCGCCGGCGACATGAACCCGGCGGGCCAGCCCGACGCTGCCTGGCTCTCGCTGCCCGCTGCAGAGCGCGCCCAGACCTTCCAGGCGAAGCCGCTATGGCAGCGCGCGATCATCGTCGCGGCAGGTCCGTTTACCAATTTCATCGTAGCGATCGCGATCCTGTCGGCCTTCGCTTATGCCTATGGCGACGTGCGCACGCCCGCCGTCGTCGGATCGGTGATGCCGGCCAGCGCGGCGCAGCAGGCCGGCCTGAAGACGGGCGACGAGATTACCTCGATCGGCGGCCGCTCCGTCGATACGTTCGACGGCCTCGCCCGTTACGTGCTGCTACGGCCCGGTGAGCGTGTCGTGATCGGCCTGATGCGTGACGGTCATCCGCTGGCGATCGACGCGCGGCTCGGCAAGGTCGAGGTGCAGGACGGGCTCGGCAACAAGACCGCGATCGGCCAATTGGGCGTCGGCGCACCGGCACCGGTTGTGACCAAGGTGAGCCTGGCCGACGCGCCGCTGGTCGGTCTGCGCCGCACCGGCGCACTGGTGCGGATGATGACCGACACGATCGGCCAGGTCGTCTCCGGCCGCCGATCGATCAAGGACTTCCACGGCCCCGTCGGCACCGCACAGATCGCCGGCGAGCAGATTTCGCTGGGCCTCGACGCCTTCGTCGCGTTGATCGCGGTGGTGTCGATTAATCTCGGATTCATCAACCTGTTGCCAGTTCCCATGCTGGATGGCGGCCACCTGTTCTTCTATGCGGTCGAGGCGATCAGGCGTCGCCCGTTGCAGGCGGAGGCGCAGGAATGGGCGTTTCGCGGCGGATTGGCGGCCTTGCTGGCGCTGATCCTGATCGTGACGTTCAACGATCTGGCTTCGTTCGGCCTGTGGCGCAATCTGGCCGGGTTGATCGGGTGAAGCGGTTAGGGCAGGGCATGCGCGCCGTTTCCGGCAAGGCAACTCCGTTTAGGGTGGGACTGTGACCGTTAGGAATTCCTCGATGCTCGGCGCCCGGGCGGTGACTTTGCTGCTGGCCGGAACGATTCTGTCGGGCGTTCCCGCGGTCGTCCACGCACAGGCAGCGCCAGCGACGCAGCCGCAGGCGGGGCAGGGCGCCACGCCCGCTCCGATGCGGGCGACGCCCGCCACGACCACGCCCGCCGCCAATCCGCCGGCCGCGGCCGCTGCGGCCCCGCAGCAGGTGATCAAGACGCTGACGGTGTCGGGTGCCGAGCGGATCGAGGCGGCGACCGTGCTGTCCTACACCAAGCTGCGCGTCGGTCAGCTCTACACCAACGCGACGCTCGACCAGGCGATTCGCGACCTCTACGACAGCGGCTTCTTCGCCGATGTGCAGATCAAGGGCGTCGAGAGCGGCAACATCGTTGTCCAGGTCAAGGAAAACCCGCTGATCAACCGGGTGATCCTGGAGGGCAACAAGCACCTCAAGTCCGACAAGATCAACAAGGAGATCAAGCTCGCGCCGCGGCAGATCTTCACCCGCACCGCAGTCCGCCAGGATGTCTCGCGCATCCTCGAACTGTATCGCCGCGAGGGCCGTTTCGCCGCCAACGTGCAGCCGGAAATGGTCTCGCTCGACCAGAACCGCGTCGACGTGATCTTCGACATTTCGGAAGGACCGAAGTCGAAGGTCCGCCAGATCAACATCATCGGCAATCACGAATTTTCCGACGGCAAGCTGCGTGGCCAGATGGCCACCAAGGAAGCGCGCCTGCTGACGATCCTGAGCCCGAACACGAGCTATGACCAGGATCGCATGGCGTATGACCAGCAGAAGCTGCGCCAGTTCTATCTGACGCAGGGCTATGCCGATTTCCGCGTGACCTCCGCGGTCGCGGAGCTCACGCCCAACAAGCGCGACTTCATCATCACCTACGTGGTGCAGGAAGGGAAACGCTACAAGTTCGGCAATGTCACCGTCGACAGCGCGATTCGCGACTTCGACGACAAGAAGCTCGCTGCCGGCCTGCCGTTCCACAAGGGCGATTGGTACAACGCCAAGCAGGTCGAGGACTCGGTCGATAACCTCACTAAGACCGCCGGCCTGTTCGGCTATGCCTTCGCCAATGTCGATCCGGAGTTCACGCCGCATCGTGACACGCAGACGATGGACATCAACTTCCACATCGGCGAGGCGAAGCGCACCTATGTCGAGCGGATCGACATCAACGGCAACACGGTCACCGAGGACAAGGTCGTCCGGCGCGAGATGCGCGTGGCGGAAGGCGACGCGTTCAACAGCTTCCAGGTCAAGCGCTCGTCGGATCGCATCAATTCGCTCGGGTACTTTCAGGACAAGTTCGAGCTGAAGCAGGTGCAGGGTTCGGCGCCCGATCGCGTCATCCTGCAGGCCAACCTGCAGGAGAAGCCGACGGGCGAGCTGCAGCTGTCCGCGGGCTATTCGGACCTCGAAGGCTTCATCATCGAAGGCGGCATCACGCAGCACAATTTCCGCGGCATGGGCCAGGAACTGCGCGCCAACGTCAGCTGGTCCTATTATTCCAAGTCGCTGGAGCTGGGCTTCACCGAGCCGCACCTGTTCAATTCGGACGTGGCGCTGGGCTTCGACGTCTATCGTCGCGACTTCAATTCGTACAATTACATCGGCGACAACAAGCAGACGACGTACGGCAACGTCTCCACCGGCTTCCAGGTGCGCGCGGCGGTGCCGCTCAGCGAATATTGGTCGCTCGCCGGGCGCTATACGCTCGAATATGATCAGGTCAGCCTCGACCGGTCGACCTATTACACCAACGGCGTGTGCGATCCGCTGAAGGCCGGCCGCTATCTGTGCGATTCGCTCGGCAACCGCTGGAAATCGGCGATCGGCTTCTCGCTGATCTACGACAGCCTCAACAGCCATCTGCACCCGACGTCGGGCACGCAGCTGTCGTTCAGCAGCGACATCGCCGGCCTGGGCGGCGACGTCTATTACGCCCGCACCCGTGCCGAGGCGGACCGTTACTGGTCGCTGGGCAGCGGCTTCGTGCTGTCGGCGCGCGGCGAGGGCGGCTGGATCGCGCCGCTCAAGAGCAGCAAGAACGGCGAGGAAGGCGTGCTCATCACCGACCGCTTCTTCCTTGGCGAGCCGCAGTTCCGCGGCTTCGACATTCGCGGCGTCGGTCCGCGGGTGAAGCGATTCCCGTACACCACCGATCCCACCACCGGGCTGCAGACGCTGGTTACCGACAAGAATTCGGTGTCCGACGACGCGTTGGGCGGCAAGGCCTACTACCTCGGCCACCTCGAGCTCGAGCTGCCGCTCGGCTCGGGCGCGGGCGGGCTGGGGCTGCGGCCGTCGATCTACCTCGATGTCGGCTCGCTATTCGGGCTACGCGCGCCGAAGCCGACCAAGGAATTCCCATCGCATATTGACGCGAAGACCGGGCAGGTCGTGTACGATCCCTATATCGATCCGGTCACCAACGGCAGCGGCCAACCGCTGTACGTCTATACGCTCGCCGACGGATCGCAGGTCCAGACCACCTGTGCGGCGGGCATCCCCGATGCTTCCGGTGCGTGTAACGGCGTGGCACCGAACTCGGCGCTTACCCGCACCTATTCGCCGTTCCAGGAGCAATTCCTCGGCGATACCGCGGCGCCCCGCGTCTCGGTCGGTATCGGCGTCAACTGGAATTCGCCGTTCGGGCCGCTGCGTATCGACGTCGCGAAGGCGCTCGTCACGCAACCCGGCGACGATCCGAAACTCGTCACTTTCAATGTAGGAACGCAATTCTGATGACCATTCTTTCGAAGTTCGTCCTGGCCGCGGCTGTCGCCGCGCCCGCGCTTGCCCTCGCCGCTCCTGCCAGCGCGCAGAGCGTCGCCGTGCTCGATCCCGATGCCGCGATCGGCAACACCAATGCGTGGAAGACCGCCGCGCAGACGATCGAGAACACCTACAAGACGCAGATCACCCAGGTGCAGTCGCGTCAGCAGGCGCTCGGCACCGAGATCCAGAACGCGTTGAAGCCGTTCGACACCAACCATGACGGCAAGCTGTCGCAGGCCGAAATGCAGGCGGCGCAGACCTCGCAGGCCGCCGCGTGGAAGGCGGCCGAGCAGAAGCAGCAGTCGGCCAACGCCGAACTGCAGCGCCTGTCGCAACCGGTCGCGCGCGCCCGTGCCTATGCGATCGAGCAGATCAGCAGCCATGAGGACGAGGCGGTGTCGAACGTCGTCAAGTCCCGGCACATTACCGTGCTGCTGCGTCCGGAAGCGACCTTCGTCGCCGATCCGTCGGCCGACGTCACGTCGGCCGTGACGACCGAGCTCGACCGCCTGATCACGGCGCCGGTCAGCGTCACGCCGCCGGCCAACTGGCAGCCCGGCCAGAACCAGCAGGCCGCTGCCGCCGGTGCCGCACCTGCCGCCGCGCCGACCCAGCAGCAGCCGGCCGGCCGGTGAGCGAGGCGGATAACGGCAGCGAGCGCCGCACCGGGCCGATGGACATCGGCCGGGTGATGGCGGCGCTGCCGCACCGCTATCCGATGCTGCTGGTCGACCGGGTCGAGGACGTCGACCCCGACCGGTCGATCCGCGCCGTGAAGGCGGTGACGATCAACGAGAGCTTCTTTCAGGGCCATTTCCCCGGCCGCCCGATCATGCCGGGCGTACTGATCGTCGAGGCGCTGGCGCAGGCCGCCGGCGTGCTGGCGGTCGAGAGCCTGGACCTCGCCGGTTCGGGCAAGCTGGTCTATTTCATGGCGATCGACGGCGCGAAGTTCAGGAAACCGGTCGAACCCGGCGTGCTGCTGACGCTGGAGGTCGAGTTCGTGCAGAAGCGGGCCAGCGTCTGCAAGTTCGCCGGCCGCGCCACGATCGACGGGCAACTGGCGGCGGAAGCCAATTTTACCGCGATGATCGCAGACCCGCCATCCGCCTGATTCAGGCTGCGCGCGCCGCAGCCCTTGCCGATTGCCGCCGAGCCGTATAGAGGCTCGCGCTTTCCGGGTGCTGGTCGGAAACCAGCGCCGTTCCTGGAGACTGACGATGAAGAAGAACATTCACCCCGATTACCACATGATCAAGGTGCAGATGACCGACGGCACCGTGTTCGAGACGCGCTCGACCTGGGGCGCCGAAGGCGACACGCTGGCGCTCGACATCGATCCTACCTCGCACCCGGCGTGGACGGGCGGCAACCAGCGTCTGCTCGACGCCGGCGGCCAGGGCGCCCGCTTCAACAAGCGCTGCGGCGGGCTCACCCGCGGCAAGAAGTAAGCGGCGCGCGCCGCCTCGGGCGGCGCGACAGCCGACGGACAGCAAAAAGCCGCGTCGCCTTTTGGGGCGAACGCGGCTTTGTTCGTTGGCGCCAACCGGCTGCCGGACGCATCCGGTTCACCCTCGCCCTTTCGCGAGCCGACCGACGTGCGAGCAGCCCTATTCCGCCGCGATCATCACCTCGGCCTTGGCAAGCGTCGCCGGCGGCTCGTTGCGGGTCAGTTCGGTGCGGAACCAGGCGATCGTCTGGCGCAGGCCGGCAATCAGCGGCGTCGACGGCTGCCAGTCGAGACGGCTCTTGGCGCGGCTGATGTCGGGGCGACGGCGGCGCGGGTCGTCGACTGGCAGCGGCAGGTAACGCACCTCGACCGGCTCCGGCATCAGCGACTGGATCACCTCGAGCAGTTCGCCGATCGTGCGCTCCTCGGGGTTGCCGAGATTGACCGGCTCCAGCCCGTCCACGTCGCTTTCCATCAGCCGCTGCAGCGCGTCGACCATGTCGGCGACGTAGCAGAAGCTGCGCGTCTGGCTGCCGTCGCCGTAGATCGTCACCGGCTCCCCCGACAGCGCCTGGCAGACCAGGTTGGAGACGACGCGGCCGTCGTCGGGGTTCATGTGCGGTCCGTAGGTGTTGAAGATCCGGGCGACGCGTACGTCGGCGCGGCCCAGCCGGGCAAAATCGAACGCCATCGCCTCGGCGGCGCGCTTGCCTTCGTCATAACAGGCGCGCGGACCGGTGCAGCTGACGAAGCCGCGATAGTCTTCCCGCTGCGGATGGCATTCGGGGTCGCCATAGACCTCGCTGGTGGAGGTGAGCAGGAACCGCGCACCCGATGCTTCCGCCAGCCGCAGCAGATGGTTGGTGCCCATCACGTTGGTCAGCATCGTATGCTCGGGATCGGCCTGATAGAGCGGCGGCGACGCGGCGCAGGCGAGATTGTAGATGCGACGGAACTGGCTGGCGCGTGCGGTGATCGCTTCGGGCAGTTCCTCCACGACGTCGCCCTCGACGAATTCGAAGCGGGGATCGCCTTCCAGCATCAGCAGGTTGGATCGCCGCGCGGTCTGCAGATTGTCGAGGCACACGACGCGCTCGCCACGATCGAGCAGGGCGCGGCAGAGGTGCGAGCCGATGAAGCCGGCGCCACCGGCGACGAGGGTCAGGTTCTTGGTACCATGCATGGAACGCGGGTCTCCTGGCTGGGGGGGAGAATGGGTCATGAGGCGGCGGCCAGCAGCGGGGAGCGGCGACGGCGCGTCTCGCCGTCGAGCAGCGCCTCAAGTTCGGCGGCGCGATGCTCGGCGCTATGGCTCGACAGCACGCGCTGGCGGGCGGCCGCGCCGATGGCATCGGCGTCGCTGGTGAGCGCATCGACCACCGTCGCAGTATCGCGCGCGAGGATGATCTCGCGGCCAGGTTCGAACAGGTCGTCGAGGCCGTCCCACACGTCAGAGATGATCGGCGTGCCGCAGGCGCCGGCTTCGAACAGCCGGACGGAGGGTGACCAGCCCGCGGCGATCATGTCGGCGCGCGTGACGTTCAGCGTGAAGCGCGACGCCGAGTAGAAAGCGGCGTGTTCGGCGGGCGGCAGGTGATCGATCCGCTCGACATTCTCCGGCCAGTCGATCTCGTCCGGATATTGCGGGCCGGCGACGGCGAAGCGGCGATCGGGGCAGGCGCGGGCGACCTCGACCAGCAGGCGCTCGAGCGTCGGCTGGCGATCGGAGCTGTAGGTGCCGAGGTACGACAGGTCCCATTTCTTGGCGGCGCCTGTCGGGCGATAGGCGTGCGTATCGACCGAGCAATAGAGCGCGCGGGCAGCAGGCGAACCGTATTGCTGTTCCAGCCGCTGCAACGTCGGCCCGCCGGTGAACGACAGGTACAGGTCGAAGCCGGGGATCAGCGCCGGCGACAGATAATCGCATTCGCCGCGCTCCAGCGCCGCCAGCGTGACTGGCGTGTCGATATCATAGAAGGCGGTGACGCCGTTCGCCTCGCGCTGCACGACGTCGCCGACGGCAATCCCCTCCGGCACATAGGAACCGACGATTACCGCATCCGCGTCGGCGATCTCCTGCCGCCAGCGGCCCAGTTCCTCGACGCTGTCGTAATAAGCGAGTTCGCAGAAATCGGGGTCGGCGAGGTCGCGATGGTTGGCGTACCAGGGCTTGTCGCGTTCGAGGAACAGGATGTCATGGCCGCGCCGCGCGAACGCCGCGAGCAGCGCGCGATAGGTGGTCGCATGGCCGTTGCCCCAGGACGAGGACAGGCTGAGGCCGAGGACGACGAGTTTCATGCGGCCTCCATCATGCGGGCACGCTCGGATCGGAACAGCCGGTCGACCTGTTCGGCGCGCAGTTGATAGGTGTGCTCGTCGAGCACCCGCCGCCGTGCGGCTTCGCCGATCGCCTTCGCGCGGTCGGGCGTCAGGTCGGCGAGGTGACGGGCGACATCCTCGCCATCGCGGGCGACCAGCACCTCCTCGTTCGGGATCAGGAACTGCTCGATCCCTTCCCAGGCGTCGGTGATCAGGCACGCGGCGGCACCGGCCGCCTCGAACACGCGGGTCGCCGG
The DNA here is from genome assembly GCA_051955175.1 of Sphingomonas sp. Lineage (GTDB taxonomy): Bacteria > Pseudomonadota > Alphaproteobacteria > Sphingomonadales > Sphingomonadaceae > Sphingomonas. The sequence goes on along the minus strand of JBQCHA010000109.1, from coordinate 5,948 downwards.
CGAATAGCCGACATCCGCCATCGAGTTGCGCGCAACGTTGAGCACCGCGAGTGGCGTGCAGTTGAAGGCATTGTGGTCGCCGGTGCCGACATGGCCGATGTGGCGGACGTTGGCCGGCATGTCGGCCTGCTGCCAGCCGCTGCCGCCGATCAGGAAATCGCGATCGGCCAGCGCCTGCGCCGGTTTCAGGAAGAATTCCCCGACGCGCGCCTCCCGGTCGGGCAGGCGGTTACCGAGGAAGGCGAGATCGCAGGCGAAGCGGCCGTCCGGGGAGACCGGAAAGTGCGTCGCGGGATCGACGGCATTGTAGACCGGTTCACACCGCGCGGCGCCGAACCCTTCATAGGCCGAGATCACCGGCGGTCCACCGCCATAGGTCAGCACCAGATCGAGATCCGGCAGCGCGCGTCGCACCGGATGGTCGGGGTCGGCGCGCATTTCGTCCAGCGTGGCCGCGGCGTCGACGTCCCAGAAGATGCGCAAGGCATCGTCGCGGCTATTGGCGATCACGCCTTCGAGCAGTTCGCGATCGAACACGCCAACGCCGTTCGCCTTGACGACGATGTCCGCCTCGCCTGCCTCGGCGAGGACGCTGCGCAGGCCGTCGTCGGTCGCGGGATAAACCACCGATCGCACCCACTCGGGCGGATCGATGTCGCGATGCTGCTGACGCTCGAACGCGTCGGGCTCGTAGAAGGTGATGGCATAGCCGCGCTCGGCCAGCGCGCCGAGCACGCCGCGGTAATAGGTCGCGGCGCCGTTCCAGTAAGACGACAGCAGGCTCGATCCGTAGAAGGCGATCTTCATGCGGCGTTCCTCAGTTCGACAGGCGCGCCGAGCTCGGCCGCGATGCGCAGCAGCTCGTCGACGCGGTGCGCGCAGGTGTGGCGCCTGGTGATGGTGGCGAGACCGTGGGCGGCGAGTTCGGCACGCAGGCCCGCGTCGTTTCGCAGGGCGGCAAGGTGACGGGTCATCTCCTCGCCCGAGCGGGCGACCAGATAGTCCTCGCCCGGCGTGAAGAGATGCTCGGCATCCTCCCAAGGTGCTGAGACCAGCGGGATGCCGCAGGCCAGCGCCTCGAACACACGGATGGTCGGGATGCCCGGCAGCGTCGTCGCGTAATAACGCCGCGGCACGTGCACCGTCGCCAGATGCCTCGCGAAGATACCCGGCGCCGCGGCATTGGCTGCCCAGCCATGGTAATTGGCGCCATAGCGGGCGAGCATGTCCTTCGCCGCCTGCGGATAGCGCACGCCATAGATGTCGAGCGGCAGGCCGGCCTGTTGCGCGGGGCGGAACAGGAAGGACTCCAGTTCGGCGGTACGCTCGCCGTCGCCCCAATTGCCGATCCAGACCAGGCCCCGGCGTTCGCCCTTCTCAACCGGAGGATGGAAGCGGCGGATGTCGGCGGCCTCATGCCAGGTCCACACGCGATCGCCCCAGCCCCAGCGGCGGTAAACCTCGGCCAGCGTTTCCCCGAAGGCGAGCACGCCATCGTAATTCTCGAGATCGTAGGCGCGCATCTCGTCGGGCGCGCTGACGGCCCGGTGATGCGTATCGTGAAACAGCAGCTGGAAATCGCCGCCCTCGCGCCGGAGCTGCCCAAGCTGTGTGACGACCTTGGGGCAGGTCCACTCATGTACGATGACGAGGTCGGCGCCCTCGACAAACGGCGCCAGGTCGGCATTCTCCGGGTAGGACACCGATCCGAGTTCGGGATAGGCCTCGCGATAGGCGTCGATCGCATCGGGACCGTGATCGGCGATCAGGTTGGTCAGGCTCCAGGCGTTTTCGGGGGCATAGACGCGCACGTCATGACCGCGCGCGATCAGGTCGCTCAGCACGCCGCGAAGGAAATGGGCGTTGCCATGGTTCCAGCAGGAGACCAGCGAATGGGTGAAATAGACGATTCTCATGCGGCTTCTCGCTTGAGGGGACGCGCGGTCTGCAGCGCGCGATAGATGCGGGCCATCGCTGCCGCGGTCGCGTCGGGCGTGTAGCGCGCAGCGCGCTCCTGGGCGGCGAGGCCGAGCGCAGTGCGCTCAGCATCGTTGCCGATCAGCTGCTCGATCGCGCGGCGATAGGCGGCGGGTGTCTGCTCCGTGACGAACAGCGCCGCCCCGTCCCACAATTCGCGGAATGTCGCGATGTCGTTGAGGACGAGCGCGCAGCCGGCCTGCGCCGCCTCCAGCACCGCCAGCCCGAAGGGCTCGAAGCTGGCGGCCGAGACGAACACCGGTTGTGCCGCCAGCGCATCGGCGATGTCGTCCGCGTCGAGCTCGCCGAGATGGTGCAGATGCTCCAGCACCACCTGTTCGCCGTGCGGCCCGACCGCCGCGCCCGCTGCGTGGAACGGAACGGCGAGACCGGCGGCGGCCTGATCGAGCAGGCGCGCCTGCTTCACCGTGTCCCAAAGGCGGCCGACGGTCAGGGCGTGATCGTGCCGCGCGGCGGGCCGCGTCTGCGGCGGCATGCGGCCATTGTGCACCGTCAGCGGCGCGTGCGGCAGGCGATAATGGTGCTGGACGATCGCGCCATAGGCGGCGCTGGGCGCGACGACGAAGTCGGCATGCGTCAGGCCGTCGTGCATCAACGCCTGGTGCCAGGCGTAGCCGTCGGCGAGCGGCTCGGTGCGCGCTGCCTGCCACCAGGTGCCGACGCAGCCGTGCGTCACCGCGACGACCGGCGCCGGGAAATGGGCGCGCGCGGCGAGTGTCGGCATGTTGAGCTGCACCACGTCGACGCCTTCGGCCTGCGCGATTTCAGCGACGATCTCGCCGGCGCGCACCACGGGTGCCGGACCGTCGGCCATCCAGTCGAGCGGCAGGCCGCTGTCGATCAGCTTGAGCCCGGGAATGGCTGCCGCGCGCTGTCGCTGCGCCGCGCTGGGCGAGGGGCCGAACACCACCAATACCGTCTCGACGCCCTGCGGGGCCAATGCGTCGGCAAGATCGGTGGCATATTGCCACACGCCGCCCACCGCGTCGGCGGTCATCAGCAGGCGCGTGCGCCTCACGAGAGTGCCACCTTGAGCGTGGGCCGGCTCTGCCGCTCGGGCAGCGCCAATCCACGCTCCTCAGCGAGCCATTGCGCCAGACGGGCGACGCCATATTGCCAGCGGACCTTGGGCCCGAGGCCGAGCGCCTGCGTCGCGGCGCGCGTGTCGGCGACGAAATAGCGTTGGTCGCCCGGGCGCCAGTCGGCGCGCTCGACCGCGATGCGGCGATCGACGATCGTCTCGATCTCGCGGATCAGCGTGTTGAGGCTGATCGCATTGGCGGGACCGCCGCCCAGGTTGAATGCCCGGCCGGCGACCGTGTCGATGCGCTGCCAGGCGGCGAGATAGGCCTCGACCGCGTTCGAGACGTCGAGCACGTCGCGCACCTGATGCCCGTCGCCATAGAGCGTGATCGGCTCACCCATGAGGGCACGGATCAGGAAATGGGCGACCCAGCCCTGATCCTCGGTCCCCATCTGGCGCTGGCCGTAGATGCAGCTCATCCGCAGCACGGCGGCGGGGACGCCGAAGCTGCGGGCATAATCCAGCACGTACTGGTCAGCCGCACCCTTCGAGCAACCATAGGGCGTGTGGAAATCGAGCGGCCGCGCCTCGCCGATGCCGTTGGAGCGGACGCCTTCGTCGACCGGTACATAGCCGTTGGCGGCGCAGGTGAAGGCGAGATCGGCGAGGTCGCCATAAACCTTGTTGGTCGAGGCGAACACGACCGGAGTGCGATCGCCCTTCAGCCGCAGCGCCTCGAGCAGGTTGAAGGTGCCGCCGATGTTGATTTCGTGGTCCTCGCGCGGGTCGACCATGCTGGTGGTCACCGCGACCTGCGCTGCCATGTGGAACACAGCGGCCGCACGGTTGACGGCTTCGGCAAGGCGGTCGCCGTCGCGCACATCGGCCTTGATCGCCTCGACGCGGCCGGGGTGGCGCTCCTCCAGCCAGGCGAGATTGCGCTCGACGCCGGGGCGGCTCATCGCGTCATAGAGGATGACCTCATGGCCCTCGGCGGCAAGCGCATCGGCCAGGTTCGAGCCGATGAAGCCGGCGCCGCCGGTGACGAGGACGGGTGGCTTTCGCGGCGGCGCGCTCATGCCACCAGCCCCCGCTGCTCGAGCTCGGCGCGGGCATGGTCGACGCGATCTACCGCGGTCTGCTGCTGCACCCATTCGGCCAGTTCGGCGAGGCCATCGATAAAGTCCTCGCGTGCGCTGAAATCGATTTCGGCGGCGGCCTTGCCGGTGTCGCAGAAACAGTGACGAATGTCGCCGATCCGCGCCTTGCCGACGATCTCCGGCGCGATGTCGTTCTTGCCCATCGCCTGCGCCAGCGCCTCGGCCACTTGCGTCACGGAACGGTCGTGGCCGGAGCCGATGTTGAACGTCTCGCCCGCCGCCTGCGGCAGTACCAGGGCATCGGCGAAGGCGCGGGCGACGTCGCGCACGTGGACGAAGTCGCGCCGCTGTTCGCCATCCTCGAAGATCAGCGGCTGCTGCCCGTTGAGCAGCCGCGAGGCAAAGATCGCCAGCACGCCGGTGTAGGGATTGGAAAGCGCCTGGCCGGGACCGTAGACGTTGAACAGCCTGAGGCACACGCCCTCAATGCCATAGGGCTTGGCCATGATGTGCGTCGTGCGCTCCTGCACGAACTTGTTGAGGGCATAGATCGACGCGAGGTTGGGGCGCTTCCACTCCGGTGTCGCCACGGGGGTGAGCGGGCGGGCCTGGCCGTCGGTTGGTTCCCAGTTGCGCTGGCCGTCGCGCAAAGTCGCGCGCTCGGCATTCTCCACCAGGTTGCCGTCAGCGTCCTTGTACAGGCCCTCGCCATAGATGCTCATCGACGAGGCGGTAACGACGCGGCGCACCGGATTGTCGATCAGCCGCTCGAACAGCACCGCGGTGCCGACGTCATTGACCGAGGTGTAGCGTTCGACCTCGTACATCGACTGGCCGACGCCGACTTCGGCAGCAAGGGGGACCACCGAGTCGACCCCCCGCAGCGCGCCCGCGACCGCATCGCCGTCGCGCACGTCGGCGCGGATGACCTCGATATCGTCGGGAAGGTGCGACGTGTCACCGTCGGCGCCGTGGACCTGAGGGATCAGGCTGTCGAGCACGCGCACCTGGTCGCCGCGTGCCAACAGCTCGGTGCAGACGAAACGGCCGATGAATCCGGCACCCCCCGTGACGAGTACGCGCTCACCCATGGCGTTCAATCACCGTCATGTGTAATCCCCGCTGATCTGAGTTAACAATCTGAAGCAGTATTTGACATCGCGACGTTTATAGCGATGCTGTAACAAATGCTTCTTGTTGTTCTAAGTTCCCGGAGAAGACGAAACTAAGCGGCGACAACGCCGAATGTTGATCCAGATTACGGATGGAACTTTATCGGCCCAGCTTCTTTGTAGATGCATGCGGCCCGGGGGCTGTTTCCGTTCAGAGGAGCGACATTAGATAGTGGCATCTACTGCAATTCTCGTTCGTCACGCGCCGCATGCCGATGTCGGTCGCCGTCTTTCGGGGCGGCTGCCGGGCCTGATGCTGTCCGACGAGGGCAGGGGTCTTGCCGTTAGACTGGGCGAGAGGCTGCGCGGGCGGGCGCTCTCGACCGTCCAGGCAAGCCCGATCGAACGCACGATGGAAACGGCCAATGCGGTTGCCGAGCCGATGGGGCTGGCGGTCGAGCCGGTCGAGGCGCTGACCGAGATCGATTTCGGGGAATGGACCGGGTCTAGCTTCGACGAGCTCGACGGGGATCCGCGCTGGCACGAGTGGAACGAGCGCCGCGCCGAGGGATGCTGCCCCGGCGGCGAGCGCATGGCCGATGCCCAGCAGCGCGTCGTCGAGCATCTGTTCTCGGCCGCTCGCGATGACCTCGGCGCGATCGTGATGGTCACGCATTGCGACATCATTCGTGCCGCGGTGGCCTACGTGCTGGG
>JBQCHA010000108.1:0-5211 GCA_051955175.1 Sphingomonas sp. | reverse complement strand
TGGCGCGCGGCCCCTGGAAACGGACCACGACGACAACATCGCGGTCGAGTTCGCCCGCCTTGAACGCGGCCTGTACCGATGCTTGATCGGTGAACACGCGCGCCGGTGCCTCGATCGTCCAGCGATCACGCTCCACCGCCGAAACCTTGATGCAGGCGCGGCCGATATTGCCCTTGAGGATGCGAAATCCACCCTCCGGGGAGAAGGGCGCGTCGACGCCGCGCAGAATCGTGTCGTCGCCGCTCGCGCCGGGATCGGCCCAGGCGAGCGCATCGCCTACGATCTCGGGCTTCTCGGCATAGGCCGACAGGTCGCCGCGCCACGCCGTCATGATGTCGCGATGGATCAGGCCGGCGGAGAGCAGTTCGCGGATCACGAACGCCATGCCGCCCGCCGCCTCGAACCCGTTCACGTCGGCCGAGCCATTGGGATAGACGCGCGCGATCAGCGGCACGACACGCGACAGGCGGTCGAAATCCTCCCAGTCGATGGTGATCCCCGCCGCCGCGGCAATGGCGGGCAGGTGGATGAGGTGATTGGTCGAGCCGCCGGTGGCGAGCAGGCCGGCCGCGGCATTGACGATCGCCTTCTCATCGACGCAGCGGCCGAGCGGGCGATAATCGTTGCCGTTCCAGCCGATCTCCGCGAGCCGGTGGACGGCGGCGCGGGTCAGATCCTGGCGCAGCTTGGTGCCTGGATTGACGAACGCCGCGCCCGGCACGTGCAGCCCCATCATCTCCATCATCATCTGGTTGGAGTTGGCGGTGCCGTAGAAGGTGCAGGTGCCCTTGGAATGATAGGCGCCGATCTCGGCCTCGAGCAGTTCGTCGCGACCGACCTTGCCCTCGGCGAACAGCTCGCGAACGTGCGCCTTTTGCTTGTTGGGCAGGCCCGACGGCATCGGGCCGCCGGGGATCAGGATGGTCGGCAGGTGGCCGAAGCGCAGCGCGCCCATCAGCAGGCCCGGCACGATCTTGTCGCAGATGCCGAGCAGCGCGGCACCCTCGAACATGCCGTGGCTGAGCGCGATGGCGGTGGAGAGCGCAATGGCGTCGCGGCTGAACAGCGACAGCTCCATGCCGGGATAGCCCTGCGTCACGCCGTCGCACATCGCGGGCACGCCGCCGGCGACCTGCGCGGTCGCGCCAGCCTCGCGCGCCCAGACCTTCATCTGCTCGGGATAGCGATAATAGGTCGCGTGCGCCGATAGCATGTCGTTGTAGGCGGTGACGATGCCGATGTTGGTGGCGCGATTGGCCTTCAGCGCGTCGCGATCCTCCTCGGTGCCGGCATAGCCGTGCGCGAGGTTGGCGCAGCCGAGGTTCGGCCGCAGCGAGCCTGCGTCGCGTTCGCGATCGATCAGCGCAAGATAGGCGGACCGTTGCGACCGCGAGCGTTCGATGATGCGGTCGGTGACCGCGGCGACATCGGGATGCAGTGTCACGAGGCGCTCCAATGGATATCGACCGGCAGCTCGACATCGGCGAGGACGCGGCCGACCGGCAGGCTCGACGACGGGCCTTCGGAGATGGCGCGTTCGAGCACCTCCTTCTTGGCCGCGCCGGTGCAGGCGATCATCAGCGCGCGCGCTGAAACGATCGCGGCGCGCGACAGGGTGACGCGCGGCACCGGCGCCTCGGGCGGCAGCGGATCGGGCATGACGCCCAGCGCTCGGCGCTCGACCGGGCCGGACAGCGCCTCGTCATAATCGGGGCCGGGGAAGATCGAGGCGCAATGGCCGTCGCCGCCGATGCCCAGCAGGCAGAGATCGAGCGGCCAGTGCAGATCCTGAAGGATCGCGTCGGCGGCGCGGCCCGCCGCCTTGTAATCGGGGGCGGTGGTGCTCACCAGCGGGATCACGCGCGCCTTCTTGGGCAGGAAGAACTTGCCGATCGCGGTCACGTTCGACAGCGGATCGCCCAACGGCACGATGCGATCGTCGCCGGGGACGATGGTGACACGCTTCCAGTCGATCTTGGCCTCGGCCAGTCGTTCGTAGACCGGCAGCGGCGTCTTGCCGCCGGCCAGCGCGATTACCGCGGCGCCGCGGGCATCGATCGCGCTTTCGATAATGAAGCCGATATCGCCGGCGACCGCGTCCGCCATTTCACCGGCGTCGTCATATTCCCACCATTCGATCTCGGTCATGTCATCTCCATTCGCGGGAAAGCGGCGGCCGCGCGTCGCTCTCCCTTCTCTATACCATGTCGGCGCGCGCTTGCGTCCAGCGACCAGCCTCGGCGATCGGCCCGGCTTCGCCGGTGCACGTTGCTGTGGCGTTACAGGCGTGCGCCCGTCAATCGTCCTGCCAGGTGACGCCGTCGCGTTCGGTGAGCGCAATGGCGGTAGACGGGCCCCAGCTGCCCGACGCATAGCTCTTGGGCTTGGTGTCGTTCGCCGTCCAGCCTTCGCGGATCGCGTCGATCCACGCCCATTGCGCCTCGACTTCGTCGCGGCGGACGAACAGCGTCTGATCGCCCTCGATCAGGTCGAGCAGCAGCCGTTCATAGGCGATGCGACGGCGCGCGCCAGCGAACTCGGCATCGAGGCTGAGGTTCAGCGGCACCTCGCGCAGGCGAATGCCGTCGCGGTCGAGGCCGGGCTCCTTCGTCATCACCAGCAGCTGGATGTATTCCTCGGGTTGCAGGCGAATGATCAGAGTATTGGGCTGCAGCATGCCGCCGCGCGCGGCGAACATCGAATGCGGCACCGGCTTGAACTGGATGGCGATCTCGCTGCGCCGGGTCGCCATGCGCTTGCCGGTGCGCAGATAGAAGGGCACGCCCTGCCAGCGCCAATTGTCGATATGCGCCTTGATCGCGACGAACGTCTCCGTATGCGACGGCTTGCCCAGCTCATCGACATAGGATTTGACGATGTTGGTGCCGATCGCGCCGGCGCCATATTGGCCGGTGACCGTGACGTGCGGCACTTCGGCCGCGGTGATCTCCCGCAGCGAGCGGAGCACCTTCACCTTCTCGTCGCGGATGGCGGTGCCGTCGAAGCGGGCAGGGGGCTCCATGGCGATCAGCGCGACCAACTGCAGGATATGGTTCTGCACCATGTCGCGCAGCGCCCCAGTCCCCTCATAATAGCCGGCGCGTTCCTCCAGCCCGACCGTTTCGGCAATGGTGATCTGGACGTTATCGATGCCCTTGGCGTTCCAGATGGGTTCGAAGAATGAATTGCCGAAGCGCAGCGCCAGGATGTTCTGGACGGTTTCCTTGCCCAGATAATGGTCGATGCGGAACGTCCGCTCTTCCGGGAAGACGGAGGCGACGGCGTCGTTGATCTCCTGGCTGGACGCGAGGTCCTCGCCCAGCGGCTTTTCGAGGCCGATGCGCACCAGGCCGTGCGCCAGGCCCGCCGACTCGAGCCCCTTGATGGTTGGCTCGAACAGCGACGGCGCTGTCGACAGGAAGATCGCCAGTCCGCCGGAGGTGTCGCCGATCTTCTTCGCGAGATCGTCGAAACCTTCGATCGTCGAGGCATCGAGCGCCTGGTACGACAGCCGCTGGAGGAAGCTCGCGATCTCCTCCTTGTCGCGCCGGTCCTTCGGCAGGAAGGTGTCGAGCGCCTTGGCCGCGAACTCCCGGTAGCTCTCGTCGTCATGGTCCGACCGCGCAGTGCCGGTGATCGTCAGCCCTTCCGGCAGCAGCCCATCGGCATGCAGACCGTAAAGCGACGGCAGCAGCATGCGCTGTGCAAGGTCGCCGGTCGCGCCGAACAGCAACAGTTTGGAGACGGGCTGACGCATGACTTCTCCTTTGTGGCGAGCGGCCGACGTCACAGCGTCAGCCCGGCGACCGGATCAAGCCCGGCCATGATGTTGAGGTTCTGCACCGCGGCGCCGGCGGCGCCCTTGCCGAGATTGTCCAGCGTGGCGATCAGCCGCGCCTGGCCGAGCTCGACATTGCCATGGACGCGCAGCGTCATACGGTCGGAACCGGCATCGGCGGCGATGTCGACCAGGCCGTCCTCGCTGCGTTCAACGCGGATCAGCGGGAAGCCGTCATACGCCTCGCGCAGCGCGTTCTCGCACGCCTCGAGCGAGGGGCGCCGGCCGAAGGCATGAAGCGGCAGCGGCACCTCGACGACCATCCCGCGATAGGTCCGCGCCACCGCAGGTGCGAAGATCGGCGGGTGGGCGAGCCGGGCATGGCGCTGCATTTCCGGCACATGCTTGTGCGCGAGATCGAGCGCATAAGCGCGGAAGGCCGAGCCGCCGCTGTCGCCATCCTCGAACTCTTCGATCATCGCCTTGCCACCGCCCGAATAGCCGGAGGTGGCGTTGACGCTGAGCGGCCAATCGTGCGGGATCAGCCCGGCACGGATCAGCGGGCGGACCAGCGCCAGGAAACCGGTCGGATAGCAGCCCGGGTTGGCGACGCGCAGCGCCTCGGCGATCATCGCCTGCTGACCGGGCTCCAGTTCGGCGAAGCCATAGGTCCAGCCGTCGGCAACGCGGTGCGCGGTCGAAGCGTCGATCACACGAGTACGCGGGTTGTCGATCAGCGCGACGGCCTCGCGCGCGGCGACATCGGGGAGGCAGAGGATGACGAAATCGGCGTCGTTGAGCGCCTCGCGCCGCGCCGCCGGTTCCTTGCGCCTGGCCTCGTCGAGCGCCACCACGGCCAACTCGCTGCGCCCGGCGAGCCGCTCGCGAATCTCCAGCCCGGTGGTGCCGACGGCACCGTCGATGAATACGCTGATCGTCACGGTTGCTCTCCGTCGGCGCCGGGGCGCAGATCGCCGTTGGCGACATAGCCGACCAGTCGGTCGCGGCGCCGCTGTCCCCAGCTGTAGCTGGCGGTCACTTCAAGCACGTCGAAGACGTCGCCGGCCGCAAGGGTGTCGAGAGCCTCTGCCGTGGTACGGCGATCGGCCAGGATCGGCGTGTCGGCCAACGCGATCATCGCCATCGGCGAGGCATAATGCGGCGCGAACACGCGGTCGGCGAGTCTGACGTCGGCAAGGTCGGCGCGGACGGCATTGGTGCGCGGATCGAGCTCCACCGACGGGCCGGTGAGCGCGAAGGCGTTACGCTGTGGCGTGTCGGACGGGATGGGGGCTGGGGTCGTCCTCGAGAAAATGTCCGAACTCTTCAAGAAAATCTGCCCCTTCCGACGTGCGCGCGACGAAGATGTTCCGTTTGTCGCTGTCGTCGCGCTGGCGGCGCAGATAGCCCAGCGCGCCGAGCCTGTTCAAGGC
>JBQCHA010000107.1:0-3841 GCA_051955175.1 Sphingomonas sp. | reverse complement strand
GGGCGACACAGGCAGTGACACGCACGCTGATCGCGCAGGATGCCCGCCGCGCGCGGCGCGCCGAGCTGGTCGACAAGATGGCGGCCGCGTACATCCTGCAAGGTGCGATCGACGCACTGACCACCGCCTGACGGTCCGTCGCAAATCCGCGGAAAAGCAATGGCGTCCGGCGGTACCGGCGGATATAGCGCCGCCCCGCATGGCCGCCGCTTCGATATTGCGAACATCCTATCGAGAGCGGCCGTCGCTCGGCCGCCGCGCGTCGTCGATGGCGCTGGCGCTCGGCCTCACCGTGCTCGTCCTGCTGCTGCTGATCGAGATGGGCATCCTGCCGCCGCCGATCCGGCACGACAACCGGCCGATGGTCACGTTCGACGTACCGCCGACACTGCAGTCGACGCCAGAACCCACCCGCACGGTCGCCGTGAAGAAGACGACAAGGCCGAACGCCGGCTCGGCGGCGCCGACACCTGCACCCAAGAGCCCGCCGCCGCCCGCCGCGACCCCCGCCGAGGCGCCGGTCAAGCTGCTGCAGCTGAGCGACAACGACTTCGCCGCCTCGGATATCGGCAAGATGGCGGCGCAGCCCACCGACAACGCCGCGGGCGCCGGCGGCGGCAAGGACAGCGGCACCGTCTACGGCCCCAGCGACGGCCCGGGCGGCGCGCCGCTCTACGCCGCCGACTGGTATCGCCGGCCGAGCCAGGCCGAACTCTCCACCTATCTGCCGAAGGACGGGCCGGTCACCGGCTATGGCATGATCGCCTGCAAGACGATCGCCGATTACCACGTCGACGATTGCCGCGTGCTGTCGGAAACGCCGGGATCGCATTACGGCACCGCGATCCGGCGGGCAGCATGGCAATTCCTGGTGCAGCCGCCGCGGCTCGGCGGCAAGCCGATGATCGGATCGTGGGTCCGCATTCGCATCGATGTGACGCCGGAGGCGGTCGACCTGCGCTGAACGCCGCGCGCAAGCAGCCCCACCCCCTGCCGGCTTGCGTCGCGCGGGCACCGATGCTAGCAGCCGGGCAACCCATATGAGGGCCCGCTTGCGGCCCTCTTTTCGTATGGGCTTGATGTTCCGTTGTAACAGGGAAAACCATCGCGTGGAGATTTCCAGCGGTATTCAGGCAAGCTTAGCGGGGCGATACGCGACCGCGCTGTTCGAGCTGGCGCGTGACGGCCGGGCGATCGCAACGGTCGAGGCGAGCGTCGCGAAATTGCGCGCCGCGCTCGACGAATCGGCGGAGCTGCGGCGCCTGACCTCCAGCCCGTTGGTATCGCGCGCCGATGCCACCGCGGCGATCGAGGCGGTCGCCCGTACGCTCGAACTCGACGACATGACCGCCAAGTTCGTCGGCGTGCTCGCCGAAAATCGCCGGCTCAGCCAGCTTGCGCCGGCGATCCGCGCGTTCCGCCAGCTGGCCGCCGCGCATCGCGGCGAGACCAGCGCCCAGGTCACCTCGGCATTCCCGCTGTCCGACGATCAGGTCGATGCGCTGAAACAGCAGCTGCGCCAGCGGCTCGGCCGTGATGTCGCGATCGACCTCTCGGTCGATCCCTCGCTGCTCGGCGGACTCGTCGTCCGCGTCGGCAGCCAGATGATCGACAGCTCGATCCGCACCCGTCTCAATTCCCTCGCGCACGCGATGAAAGGCTAAAAGGCTTAACACCCATGGATATCCGCGCCGCAGAAATCTCCAAGGTCATCAAGGACCAGATCGCCAACTTCGGCACCGAGGCTCAGGTCTCCGAGACGGGCACCGTGCTGTCGGTCGGTGACGGCATCGCGCGCATCTACGGCCTCGACAATGTCCAGGCCGGCGAGATGGTCGAGTTCGCCAACGGCGTGCAGGGCATGGCGCTCAACCTCGAGGCCGATAACGTCGGCGTCGTGATCTTCGGCTCGGACGCCGAGATCAAGGAAGGCGACACCGTCAAGCGCACCGGCACGATCGTCGACGTGCCGGTCGGCAAGGGCCTGCTCGGGCGCGTGGTCGACGGCCTCGGCAACCCGATCGACGGCAAGGGCCCGATCGAGGGCGCCGAGCGTCGCCGCGTCGAGGTGAAGGCGCCCGGCATCATCGCCCGCAAGTCGGTGCACGAGCCGGTGCAGACCGGCCTCAAGGCGGTCGATGCGCTCGTCCCCGTCGGCCGTGGCCAGCGCGAGCTGATCATCGGCGACCGCCAGACCGGCAAGACCGCCGTCGCGATCGACGCCTTCATCAACCAGAAGCACGTCAACGCCGGCGACGACGAATCGAAGAAGCTCTATTGCATCTACGTCGCGGTCGGCCAGAAGCGCTCGACCGTCGCGCAGATCGTCCGCCAGCTCGAAGAGAATGGCGCGATGGAATATTCGATCGTGGTCGCCGCGACCGCGTCGGAGCCGGCGCCGCTGCAGTTCCTGGCGCCCTATACCGGCTGCACCATGGGTGAGTTCTTCCGCGACAACGGCATGCATGCCGTCATTGTCTATGACGACCTGTCGAAGCAGGCCGTCGCCTATCGCCAGATGTCGCTTCTGCTGCGCCGTCCGCCGGGCCGCGAAGCCTATCCGGGCGACGTTTTCTACCTGCACAGCCGCCTGCTCGAGCGCGCCGCAAAGATGAGCGACGAGAACGGCGCCGGCTCGCTGACCGCGCTGCCGATCATCGAGACGCAGGCGGGCGACGTGTCGGCGTATATCCCGACCAACGTGATCTCGATCACCGACGGCCAGATCTTCCTGGAAACCGACCTGTTCTTCGCCGGCATCCGTCCGGCGATCAATGTCGGCCTGTCGGTGAGCCGCGTCGGCTCGGCCGCGCAGACCAAGGCGATGAAGAAGGTGTCGGGCTCCATCAAGCTCGAGCTCGCCCAGTATCGCGAAATGGCCGCGTTCGCGCAGTTCGGTTCCGACCTCGATGCGGCGACGCAGAAGCTGCTCAACCGCGGTGCGCGCCTGACCGAGCTGCTCAAGCAGCCGCAGTTCAACCCGATGCCCTTCGAGGAGCAGACGGTGTCGATCTTCGCCGGCACCAGCGGCTATCTCGACACGGTGCCGGTCGAGCGCGTGACCTCGTTCGAGGCGGCGATGCTGGCGCACATGCGCGCGAGCCACGCCGACATTCTGGGCGAAATCCGCGAGAAGCGCGACCTGACCGATGAGATCAAGGGCAAGCTGAAAGACGCCCTCGACTCGTTCGCGAAGTCGTTTGCTTGAACCCCAGGCCGTTCGCGTCGAGCGCAGTCGAGACGCTTTCTCGACGTGCTCGAAGCGAACGGATGTAGAGACGGACTGAAATGGCGAGCCTCAAGGCCCTGAAAATCCGCATCGGCTCGGTGAAGTCGACGCAGAAGATCACCAAGGCGATGCAGATGGTCGCCGCCGCGAAGCTGCGCCGGGCGCAGTCGGCGGCGGAAGCCGGCCGCCCCTATGCCGAGCGGATCGAGCAGGTCGTCGCGAACCTCGCTCGCAAGGTGACGATCACCAGCACCACGCCGCGGCTGCTGACCGGCACCGGCCGCGACGATACGCACCTGCTGATCGTCGCGACGTCGGAGCGCGGCCTGGCCGGCGCTTTCAACGCCAACATCGTGCGCGCCGCGCGCCGCAAGGCCGAATCGCTGATCGCGCAGGGCAAGACCGTGAAGATCCTGACGGTCGGCAAGAAGGGTCGCGTAATGCGCCGCTTCTACCCGAAGAACATCGTCGGCGATGTCGACATGGGCGGGATCAAGAACGTCGCCTTCACCGATGCGCAGGCGGTCGCAGCCGAGGTGCTGCGCCGCTTCGAAGCCGGCGAGTTCGACGTCGCGCACCTGTTCTACGCCAAGTTCCAGTCGGCGCTGGTGC
>JBQCHA010000106.1:0-11193 GCA_051955175.1 Sphingomonas sp. | reverse complement strand
ACATCGTCGTCACCGGCACGTTGATCCGCCGCCCCAATCTGGAAAGCAACAGCCCCATCACGGTGGTCGACAACAAGGAGTTCCAGTACCAGGGCTCGACCGCGGTGGAGGACACGCTCAACCGCCTGCCGCAGTTCACGCCGGACGCCAACAGCAACGTCTCCAATGGATCAGACGGCACCGCTAACATCAACTTGCGCAACCTCGGCTCCAACCGGGTGCTCACGCTGCTCAACGGCCGGCGACTGCTGCCGAGCCAGGCGATCGATCTCAACTTCATTCCCGCCTCGTTGATCGACCGCGTCGACGTCCTGACCGGCGGCGCATCGGCCGTGTACGGCGCCGACGCCGTGTCGGGCGTGGTCAATTTCGTGCTGAAGGATGATCTCAACGGTGCTCGGGTCGATGCCACCTATGGCTTCTACCAGCATACCAACGACGACCAGACGCTGCGCGATCTCGTGTCGAGCAGCGGGTACGACGTCGCGCCAAAGCACGTGACCGATGGCGACACCTACGAGATCAACGCGGCCGTCGGCACGAACTTCGCCGATCACCGCGGCAACGTCACGATGTTCGTGGGCAACCGCCATTCGAACCCGATCCTGGAGTCCTCCCGCGACGTGTCCGCCTGTGCGCTGGATCCTGCGGACAGCGCCAACAGCACGCTGCGCTGCGGCGGGTCGAGCAACAACCAATACGGTCTTTTCACGCTGCTGAGCGGCCCCAACGAGGGGCAGACGCTGGTCAACGCCAAGGACGGCACGAAGGCCTGGCAACCGTACGACAGCTCTTTCGCCTACAATTACGCGCCGACCAACTACTTCCAGCGGTCAGACAATCGCTACACCGCCGGCGCCTTCGCGCACTACGACATCTCTGACCTGATCACGCTCTACGGCAGCGTGATGTTCATGGATGACCATACCTGGTCACAGGCGGCGCCCTCGGCGATCTGGCAGGGCACGACGTTCAAGATCAACTGCGACAACCCGCTGCTGAGCGCCTCGCAGGCGACGACGCTCTGCGGCGGCGATGCCGGAACGCCGACAACGGAGAACGTCTTCATCGGCTATCGTCCGACCTCTGAAGGGAGTTCGCCGCGCCGCGACGATCTGCGCCACACCGACTATCGCATCACCGGCGGACTGCGCGGCAAGATCGCCGACGGGATCACCTACGATTTCAACGCGCTGCGATCGCAAGTCGTCTTTGACGAAAGCTACAAGAACGACATCGATCAGAACCGCGCCGCCAATGGCGTCCGTGTGGTCAATGTGAACGGCACGCCGACCTGCCAATCGGTGGTCGACGGCACCGATCCGAACTGCGTGCCGGTCGACGTGTTCGGCTACGGCACCATCTCGGATGCCGGTTACAACTACCTCTACGTTCCGAGTTACACACACGGCACATACAAGGAGCTGGTCCTCAACAGCACCGTCAACGCCAACCTGACCAACTATGGCATCGCCAGCCCCTGGGCGACGCAGGGCCTGGGCGTGGCAGTCGGCGTGGAGCATCGCCAGGAATATCTCGACTTCCAGGCCGACGAGGTTGCGCAGTCGAAGGGCACGACCAACTCGCACGGGACGATCGACGTCACCGAGGTGTTCACCGAACTCGATCTGCCGGTGATCCAGGACAAGCCGTTCGCCCATTCCCTGGGGATCGACGGCGGCTTCCGCTACTCGCGCTACACCAACAAGGGCGTGCAGTCGCAGTCGAGCTACAAGACCGCGACGTACAAGGTCGAGCTCAACTACGCACCGGTCACCGACATCCGGTTCCGCGCCAGCTACAACCGGGCGATCCGCGCACCCAACATCGCCGAACTGTTCCAGGCGCAGGGGGTCGGCAACGTCTCCTCGCAGGATCCCTGCGCCGGCACCCATCCTTCGGCCTCGCTCAGCGCGTGCGAAGCGAGCGGCGTCACCGCTGCGCAATATGGCAAGATCCCCGAATGCCCCTCGGCCGTCTGCGTGCAACAATATGGCGGCAACCCGGACGTGAAGCCTGAGAAGGCCGACACCTATACGGTCGGCGCGGTCTTCACCCCGAGCTTCGTGCCGACGCTGTCGCTGTCGGTCGACTATTACAACATCAAGGTGAAGGATTACATCAGCTCGATCGATGCCAACCTGATCATCACCCAGTGCATCGAAGGCGGGAATCCCTATTTCTGCAACCTGTTCCACCGCGATCCGCAGTCGGGCGTGCTGTTTGGCACCAACGGCTATGTCGTCGCCACGACGCAGAACACCGGCTATCTCAAGACCGACGGCATCGACGTCAACGGTAACTACACGCTGGGCCTGGGCAACAGCGGCAAGCTCAATTTCGACTTCGTGGGCAACTATCTGCTCCATCAAGTCACCGAGCCGCTGCCGGGCCTCGGCACCTACGACTGCGCCGGCTTGTATGGCCCGAGCTGCGGGCAGCCCAACCCTCATTGGCAGCATACTTTCCGCATGACCTGGCAGATGCCGTGGCCGCACGCGACGCTGTCGCTCAATTGGCGGTACAAGGGCGCGACCGAGATCACCAGCAACCAGAGCAACTCGCTGCTGTCTGGTACGAACTACGTCTACGGCGCCAGGATCAAGGCCTACAACTACTTCGATCTGTCGGGCACGGTGAAGGTGCTGGACGGTGTGTCGCTGCGCGCCGGCATCAACAACCTCTTCGATAAGGATCCGCCGGCGCTGTACGAGGGCCAGAACAACGCGTTCGGCAACGGTAATACCTTCCCCGGCTATTACGACGCCTTGGGTCGGCATATCTTCTTCGGCCTCACCGCCGATTTCTGAGGTGTATCGGCTCCCCCGCCGATCCTCGCCGAGGCCGCGCGAAAGCGCGGCCTCTTTTTTCAAGCCAAGGGAGCAGCAGATGCGCCGCGCCAGCCGCGACGACGCCCATGCCCGGCTTCATCGCACATGACGGCCGCTTTTCGCTGATCGTCGACGGCAAGCCCTTCTTCATACTCGCCACAGCTGCACAATTCGAGCGCGTGGCCATCCGTGCTCGACAAGTCGTGGCAGGCGGTGGACGCGCTTTCCGCCAACACCGTCGAAGCGCCGGTCTATTGGGAGCAGTTCGAGCCCTCGCCCGGCACCTTCGACACCGACAATATCGATGCGCTGGTCGCCAAGGCGCGCGCCACCGACTAGCGGCTGATCCTGTTGTGGTCGGCACGTGGAAGAATGGCCAGCTGCAATATGCGCCCGAGTGGATCAAGGGCGATCCGGCGACGCCCCCGCGCCAGCTTGACGACCACGGGCAACCGGTCGACGACCTCTCCACCTTCGCTCCTGCGACCCTCGCGGCGGACCAGCGAGCGTTCACGACGCTGATGGCCCACCTCAAGAAGATCGGCGGCGACCGACGCAGGGTCATCGCCGTTCAGGTCGAGAACGAGCCGGGCACCTTCGGCACCGGGCGCGACTGCAGCCCCGCTGCCAATCCCGCATTCCAAGCAGCCGTGCCGGCGTCCGCATGCCCACGGCACCCTCACCCTGTTGATCAATGACGATTATACGGTATACCAACACTCTGGGTAGCGGGAGGAGCGACAATTGAACCGGTCGATCATTATGGGAGCAGCAAGCGCAATCGTCATGGCAATGGCATTGGGAGGCGCTGCGCCGGCGCTGGCGAAGGATCAGGCGGCGTGCGCCTGCACGCTGAGTGCACCGCAGACCGCCGAGGACGCGAAGTTCAAGGCGATCTACACCGCCGAATGGGATTGGCGCCAGCACCAGTTCGCTGACGATGAGGATAGCGACACTTCCAACATCAGCCCCAACCTGCCCGACGTATCCGAAGCCGCGCAGGAAAAGCGGTTGAACCGTTGGCAGGACGTCGAAAGGCAGCTCGAAACGATCGACCGCGCCAAGCTGTCGCCCGACAACCGCGTCAACTTCGACGTCTACAAGGCGCAGATCGACGTTCTGATCAACCAGCAGAAGTACAAGGATTATCAGCGCCCGCTCAACGCCGATACCTCGTTCTGGGGCAATCTGGCCGGCACCGCGCGGCGAACCTTTACCAGCGCGCACGACTATCGGAACTACATCGCTCAGCTGAATGACTTTCCCCGCTATTTCGATCAGCAGATCGCCAACATGCGGGCGGGCCTGGCGCGCGGCTTCACGCCGCCGCAGGTCACGCTGAAGGGCCGCGATGACACCGTGACGTCGGTCACCGACGTGGCCAAACCGCAGGACAGCATCTTCTACCAACCGTTCCAGAAGATGCCGGCGTCGATCCCTGCCGCGACGCAGGCGCAATTGCGTGCCGATGCCGTCACGGCGATCGAAAAGTCGGTGATCCCCGCGCACAAGGCGCTGCTATCGTTCCTGCGCGACGACTATATCCCGCACGCGCAACCCTCGATCCACGCCTATGACCTGCCCAACGGCAAGGCCTATTACCAGGCCAAGATCAAGGAGTTCACCACGCTCGACCTCACGCCCGAGCAGATCCACCAGGTGGGGCTCGAGCAGGTCGCGCAGATCCACGCCGAGATGCTGCAGACGATGAAGGATGCCAAGTTCCAGGGCACCTTCCCCCAATTCCTCGCATTCCTGCGCAGCGATCCGCAATTCTACGCCAAGACGCCGGAGGAACTGCTCAAGGACGCCGCCTGGGTCGCCAAGGAGTTCGACGGCGTCGCCGACAAATGGTTCGGCCACCTGCCGCGCCGCCGCTTCGCGATCGTGCCGGTGCCGGCGGACATCGCGCCTTATTATACCGGCGGCCGCGGCGGCCCCGGCATCTACCTGGTCAACACCTACGACCTGCCGGCGCGCAAGCTCTATTCGCTGCCCGCCTTGACCCTGCACGAAAGCGCGCCGGGCCACGCCTTCCAGATGCCTTTGGCCGCCGAGAACAAGAACCTGCCGCCGTTCCGCCAGAACACCTACATCTCGGCGTATGGCGAAGGCTGGGCGCTCTATTGCGAGAAGCTCGGCGAGGAAATGGGCATCTACCACACGCCCTACGAACGCTTCGGCATGCTGAGCTATCAAATGTGGCGTGCCACCCGTCTCGTCGTCGACACCGGCATCCATTCGATGGGATGGACGCGCGAGCAGGCGCAGAAATACATGCACGACAACACCGCGCTCGACGATCATGAGATCCAGACCGAAGTCGACCGCTACATCGCCTGGCCGGCGCAGGCGCTGTCCTATTATCTCGGTGAAATGGCGATCCTGCAGGACCGGGCAAAGGCCGAGAAGGCGCTGGGACCGAAGTTCAACATCCGCGCCTTCCACGACACGGTGCTGCAGATGGGCTCCGTGCCCCTGCCGGTGCTGAATGCCCGAATCGACCGCTTCATCGCGGATGGCGGCGTCGGTCCCTATCCCGACGAGGAATGAGGCGGCGAGCCACCGAGCGCGTGGAATCGGATGCGCCGGAGCAGCGCAGCTCGGGCGTGACAATCTGGATCAACCGGCTACCCTGCCGGCATGACGCTCGAACAGCTGCGCATCTTCGTTGCCGTTGCCGAGCGCGAGCATGTCACGCGCGCGGCCGAGGCGGTGGGCGTGACGCAATCAGCGGCGAGCGGCGCAATCGCGGCGCTTGAGGCGCGGCACGATGTCAAGCTGTTCCACCGCGTCGGCCGTGGCATCGAGCTGACCGATGCCGGTCGCTTCTTCCTGGGCGAGGCACGCGCGGTGCTCGCGCGCGCGGCCGAAGCCGAACTGGCGCTCCGGGAATATGGCGGGCTGAAGCGCGGGCACCTGCGCCTCGTCGCCAGCCAGACGATCGCCGCCTATTGGCTGCCCGAACGCCTGGCGGCGTTTCACCTCCGCTACCCACTGATCGACCTGTCGGTGGCGATCGCCAATACCGAGGGGGCCGCGCGATCGGTGCGCGCGGGCGAGGCGGAACTGGGGTTCATCGAGGGCAGCATCGATGACGGGTCGCTGGCCGCCTGGCCGGTGGGCAACGATCGAATGCTGCTGGTGGGCAGCGAGCCCGCCGATGCGATCACCAACGACTGGCTGCTCGCCGCCCCCTGGATCATCCGCGAGGAAGGATCCGGTACCCGTTCGACCTTCGAGCGCGCGATGCATGATCGCGGCGTCGATCCCGCCGCGCTGAACGTGGTGCTGACGCTGCCGTCCAACGAAGCGGTGCTCGCCGCGGTACGCGCGGGGGTCGGTTGCGCGATGCTGTCGCAGCTGGTGGTGACGGCCGCTCTCGAACGACGGTCGCTGTTCGCGCTGCCGTTCGAGTTGCCCGCCCGGCCCTTTTTCGGGCTGCGGCAGAAGGAACGCTATCGCAGCAAGGCCGCCGATGCGCTGCT
The DNA here is from genome assembly GCA_051955175.1 of Sphingomonas sp. Lineage (GTDB taxonomy): Bacteria > Pseudomonadota > Alphaproteobacteria > Sphingomonadales > Sphingomonadaceae > Sphingomonas. The sequence goes on along the minus strand of JBQCHA010000106.1, from coordinate 4,874 downwards.
CGACGTGATCAAGGATTATGGCGCTCAGCCGGATTGGGTGATCTGATCGGCCCACGCGATCGAACTAATCACGACGGGCGGCACATCCCCTCCTGGTGCCCCTTCGAAGAACGGGCGCCTCGGCCTGTGCAGGTCAATGTGCGAAGATATCGATCTTCCGAATAGATTGAAACGATAGCAATCCATCGTTGGATGGACCGATCGCGAGCGTCCACCTGCCTCCTCGACCCCAAGGAGACACCAAGTGGCCACCCACTCCCAAGCCCTGCCCCGCCCCTCCGCCACCCGGCTGTTGCCAGGTCTCGCGCTGTGCCTCGCCGTGACGGGCGCTGCCTTCGTGCTGCAGCGTGCCGAGGAATGGCTGTTCGGCCGCGCCTGGCTGGAGGCGCTGGTGCTCGCCATCCTGATCGGCACCGCCTTGCGCAGCGCCTGGACGCCCGACGGTCGCTGGTTCGCCGGTATCTCGTTCAGCGCCAAGTTCCTGCTCGAGGTGGCGGTCGTACTGCTCGGCGCTTCGGTCAGCGCGGCGACACTGATTGCCGCCGGTCCGGGCCTGCTGTTCGGCATTGCCGGCGTGGTCGCCGTCGCCATTGCGGCAAGTTTCGGCATCGGGCGCCTCCTCCGGCTGCCGACGCGCCTCGCACTGCTCGTCGCCTGCGGCAATTCGATCTGCGGCAATTCGGCGATCGCCGCGGTAGCACCGGTGATCGGTGCCGATGGCGACGATGTCGCGGCGTCGATCGGCTTCACCGCGGTGCTGGGCGTCGTGGTGGTGCTCGGCCTGCCGCTGTTCGGCGTCGCGCTGCATCTCGACGGGCTGCAATATGGCGCGCTGGCCGGGCTGACCGTCTATGCCGTGCCGCAGGTGCTCGCCGCCGCCGCTCCGGCCGGCGCGACGGCGGTGCAGATGGGCACGCTGGTCAAGCTGGTGCGCGTGCTGATGCTCGGTCCGGTCTGTCTGCTGCTGTCGCTCGCCGCCCCCAGGCTGCGCGAGGAGACCGACGAGCCGGCGCCGCACGTCACCGCCGGTGATCGCCCTGCGCCCGGCCGACCGCCGCTGCACCATCTGGTGCCGTGTTTCATCATCGGCTTTCTCGCGCTGGTCGGCCTGCGCTCCTTCGATCTGATCCCGCACGTCCTCCTCGCGCCCGCCGGCCATGCCGCGACGCTGCTGACCGTCATCTCGATGGCGGCCCTGGGCCTGGGCGTCGACGTGCGCACGGTGGCGCATGCCGGCGGTCGGGTAACCGCCGCGGTGGTGCTGTCGCTCCTCGTGCTGGGCGCCGTCAGCCTCGGCCTGATCCGCCTGCTCGGCGTCGCATGACCGGCGGGCTCCGTACAATCACGAACTGCCTGTTGTGTTTGGACCCCGTAGCGATTGGCGATGCACTATGCGCGCGTCGGATTGATCCTCGCGGTCCTGCTCGCTCTGGGTGCAGGCGGTTATGGCTGGTGGCGCGGCACACCGCGAGCCGTTGTCATGACGACAGCGCGAGAGGGGCCGGCAGTGCAGCTGATCTACGCGACCGGCTATGTCGAGCCGCGCCATCCCGTTCTGGTGGCGGCACGAACGACCGCCCCGGTGCGGGCGGTGCTGGTCGACGAGGGAGACCGTGTGCGGCGAGGGCAGCCGCTGGTGCTGCTCGACGCCGACGAGCAGCGCATGATGCTCGCCCAGGCCGCCGCGCAACGCGTACAGACCTCACTCGACGAGCACCGCGCCGTCACGCTTTATGGCGAGGGTTGGATTGCCCGTGCGGCGCGCGATGCCGCGGTGGCCGCCGCCGCGGGCGCCCGGGCCGGCGAGGCCGCGGCGCGGGCGCGGCTGGACCAGATGGTGGTGCGCGCCGGGATAAGCGGCATCGTGCTGAAGCGCGAGGTGCAGCCCGGCGACCTTGCCACGCCCGCGACGACGTTGCTGGAGCTCGGCGATCCCGCCGATCTGTGGGTCACCGCCACCGTCGACGAGCGGGACGTGCCGCTGTTGCGGATCGGCCAGCAGGCATTGTTGAAGAGCGATGCCTGGCCGGGCCGCGTGTTGCACGGCCGCCTCACTGAACTGACGCCCGGCGGCGACCCGACGCAGCGCGCGTTTCGCGCCCGGATCGTGCCCGACCGATCGGCCTGGCTGCCGATCGGCCTCAGCCTGGAAGTCAACATCGTCGCGCGGGAGGTGCCGCGCGCGGTGCTCGTCCCCAACGCCGCGATCGCGGACGGCGGGACATGGGTGGTGATCAACGGCCGCGCCGAACGCAGGGCGGTTCGGACCGGCATCGTCGGCAGCGATGCCACCCAGATCACTGCTGGCGTGAGCGGCGGCGACACCGTCATCGTCAATCCGCCCGATGGATTGAAGCCGGGCGCGCGCGTCAGGGCCGCAGCGGCGCGATGAGCGGCACGCTCGCCCTGCTCGGCGATCTCGCGATCAAGCACATCGCGATGCGCCGGCGGCAAACGCTCGTGGCGATCAGCGGCGTCGCGGTCGGCGTCGGCTTCTTCCTGGCGGTATCGGCGCTGATGATCGGCAGCCAGACCGATTTCATCAAGACGCTGATCGACGCCGCGCCCCATATCATCATCTCCGACGAGTTGCGCAGCCCCAGCCCGCAGCCGGGCGCGATCGCCTTCGCCGGCGGCGCGATCGACCTGCGCCACCAGAAGGCGCGGACCGAGGTGCGCGGGCTGAAGGACTGGCAGAAGATCCTGCAGGCGGTGAATGACATCCCCGGTGCGGTCGGCTCGCCGAGCCTTACCGGCGGCGTGACGCTGCGCCTCGGCGGGCGCGAGGAAGCGATCGCGCTGGTCGGCGTCGAACCGGATATCGAGACCAAGGTCAGCACGATCGAGAAGAACCTGCGCGTCGGGCGGCTGCACGATCTCGACACCGTGCAGGGCGGCCTGATCGTCGGCGAGGACCTCGCGCAGCGCATGGGACTGAAGGTCGGCGATGTCGTCGGCGCGACCTCGGCCGGCGGCGGAACGCGCACGCTGCGGATCGTCGGCCTGTTCAAGAAGGGCGCGGGCCAGATCAGTGCCTCGTCCGGCTACGTCCTCCTGCGTGAGGCGCAGTCGGTGCTCGGCCGGCCGTTCATCATCAACCGCATCGGGGTGAAGCTCGCCGACCCCTATCAGGCGCAGGACGTCGCCCGGCGGCTGGAACAACGGTTCGGCTACAAGGCGGAAAGCTGGCAGGAGCGCTCGGCCGACTTTCTGTCGCTGCTCGTGACGCGCAACGTGATCATGTATTCGGTCGTCTCCGCGATCCTGCTGGTGGCAAGCTTCGGCATCTATACCGCGGTGTCGACCAGCGTTGCCGACAAGGCGCGCGATATCGCGATCCTGCGCGCGATCGGCTTTTCGGAGGCCGACCTGCAGCTGGTATTCGTGATCGAAGGCATGGTGCTGGCGATGGTCGGGGTGCTGCTCGGCTGGGCGCTGGGCACCGGGCTGATGGCGATACTGGGATCGCTCAACTTTCCGGTGGCGGGGGAACAGCACCTGCTGCCGCTCGACCGCTCGCCGCGACAATATGCCATCGCCGCGGCCGCCTCGCTGCTGTCGGGCGTGCTGGCCGCGTGGTTGCCCGCGCGAAAGGCGGCGCGCGTCGACCCGGTCGATATCCTGCGCAGCGCGGCATGAGCACCGTCCTGGAAGCGAAGGCGCTCGGCCGTACGCTGCCGCTCGATCCTCCAGTGGTGCTGGTCACCGCCGCGAGCTTTGCGATCGCGTCGGGCAGCTTCACCGCAATCGTCGGACCATCGGGCTGCGGCAAGTCGTCGCTGCTCTACCTGCTGGGTATGCTCGACCGGCAGACGGAGGGCACGCTGCTGGTCGAAGGCCAGGATGTCGGCGCGCTCGACGGCGACGCCCGTGCGCGGCTGCGGCTGGCCCGGTTCGGCTTCGTGTTCCAGTTCCACTTCCTGCTGCCGGAGCTGACCGCGCTGGAGAATGTGATGCTGCCGATGCGCCGCCTGGGCCGGCTGAGCCATGATCAGGCGCGCGATCGCGCCCGGACGTTGCTCGACGGGTTGGCGCTGGGCGAGAAGGCCGATCGCACGCCGGGCCGCCTGTCGGGCGGCGAGCGGCAGCGGATCGCCGTCGCGCGCGCGCTCGCCAACGATCCCGCGATCATCCTTGCCGACGAACCGACAGGGAGCCTCGACAGCGCCAATTCGGTTCGCGTTGTCGAGACGCTGCATCGCCTGGCGTCGGAGGACAATCGGGCGGTGGTTTGCGTTACTCACGACGCCGGCGTTGCGGCAGGTGCCGACGTCCGGATCGAGATGCTCGACGGCCGCATCGAGGCGGTTCGGTGACGGCATTCTGCGCCGCTCCCATCCGGGCTGTTACGCATAGCCCGTCCGGCGCCGCGTCCGGCATGCCTTCGGCATGGACATGCAGCAGGGACGAGGTCCGGTCCGGCCGAGGGAGGTCGAAGTCAAGCTGGAGCTCGACGCGGCGGGTGCCCTCGCGCTGGAAGAGATGCTGGGGCCACCGCAGCGGATCGAGCAGCACGCGGTCTATTTCGACACGCCGGATCGTCGGCTTTTCGGCGCGCACCTGGTTCTGCGCGTTCGCGCATCGGACGGACGCCTGATGCAGACGGTGAAGACGGTGTCGCCGGGTGCCGGGCTGTTCGATCGCGGCGAGTGGGAAAAGGCGGTCACGACGTTCCGGCCGGTTGCCGACGATCGTGTGGCCGGGGGCGTGCTCGTTGGCGAGACGATTGAGGCGCTGGTGCCGATCTTCGAAATCGACACCGTGCGCGCCTGCTGGCCGGACTGGCCGCGCGCGGGGGCCGCGCGGGGGCTAGATCGCGGGCGCAAATGAGCGCCCGCTAGGCAGCAGAGGTTCCACGCGCTGGCAAAAGAAAT
>JBQCHA010000105.1:0-4460 GCA_051955175.1 Sphingomonas sp. | reverse complement strand
ACCCCAGCAGGCAGAAGCCGGGGCGATGGTGCTATCCGAGCCTGAGGTGGTGATGCTCCCCAACGAAGGAGCGATCACTCATGAGAAAAGCTGCATTTTGCTGCGCCGCCGGCCTCTTCGCCTTGGCCGCCTGTCATGGCGGCCAATCGTCGCCGGACAATCCGACGCCGACCCCCACGCCCGCGCCGACCCCGACGCCCTCGCCAAGCCCCGCCGCCACCGCCTTCACCCCGGCTGCCGGGGCGAGCGATGCCTATGTCGATACGACGCTGCAGATCACGTTCGACGCGCCGCCGACGCTCGGCACCGCAGGCACGATCAAGGTGTTCAAGAAGGACGGGACGCTCGTCGACACGATCGACGTCGGTTCCGGAGCGGTCGACCAGGGCGGCGAGACGCAGACGACCTTCGCCCACGCCAACACTGCGATCGACAAGCTCGGCAACAATGTGCCGGGCCTGACGCAATGGCGGTACGTCTACTACCGGCCGGTATCGATCGACGGCAACCGCGCGACGATCAAGCTGCACGACAATGTGCTCGACTATGGCACCAACTATTACGTCACGGTCGATCCCGGCGTGTTCGTCGGCACCGTCGACGGCAAGGCGTTCAACGGCGTGGCCGACGCGGTGAGCTGGACCTTCACCACCAAGGACAAGCCGCAGTCACGCCTGGCGGTCAGCGTCGATGACGACGGCATGGCCGACTTCAGGTCGGTGCAGGGCGCGCTCGACTGGGTGATGGCGAGCGGCTGCGCCGATTGCGCATCGGCCGACGCCGCGAAAACGATCACCGTCCATGACGGCATCTATCGCGGGCTCCTGTTCCTTCGCAACGCCGACAACCTGACGATCAAGGGCGATAGCCGCGACGGCACCGTGGTGGAGGCGGACAATTCGGATGCGTTCAATTCCGGGTCGGGCGGTAGCAAGGCCGATCCCGGGACCGGCCTCACCAACATCGGCGGGTCGAGCGCGCTGGGCAATCGCCGGGTGCTGGGCGGCGGCCGCTCCGTGATGCTGGTCGAGGGCGGCGACATGTTGCACCTCACCAACTTCACGCTGCGCAACACTCATGTGAAGGACGCCGATACCCATGGCCAGGCCGAGGCGATTTATTACAACTCCAGCTCGATGTCGGGCTCCCGCATGATCGCCGACAACATGAACTTCATCAGCACGCAGGACACGCTGCAGCTGAAGGGCTGGGTGTGGATCGACAACAGCCTCGTCGCCGGCGACGTGGATTTCATCTGGGGCTATCCGTACGCCGTGCTGCTCGAGGAGTCGGAGTTGCGCACCGTGGCCGACACCGCGCAGCCGGATTCGGGCGGCTACATATTCCAGTCGCGTGCGATCCGCGGCTATCCGGGCTTCGTCGTGCTCAATTCGGCGCTCACTGCCGCGGACGGCGTGCCGCAGAAATCGACCTATTTGGCGCGGTCCGGCGGCGCCAGCCAGGCCGACGGCTATTGCACGACCGCCGCGACGCCGGGTGGCTCGGTCGGCAACGCCCAGCGCTATTGCGACATCGTAGCGTACATCAACACGAAGATGGGTCCGCACATCGCGCCGGTCGGCTGGTATGACAATCCCCCGCCAAACCTGATGCCGACGAAGACCGAAGGCTGGCGCGAGGCGGGAACGATGAACGCCGACGGATCGCCGGCCTCGCTGGACGCGCGCGACACGACCATCGCATCGCATTCGATCGACCTCAGCGGGCTCGACACGCGAGCCGAGGTGTTCGCCGGGTGGAACGGCGGCGCGGGATGGGTGCCGACACCCTAGGTCGGTGGGACAGGCCGGCCGGGCTGCGCCGCAAGTCGCTGAAGGACATCGACCGCTTCATCGCCCTGATGAGGGAAGCCGATCGTTCGGTCATTCTCGGCGCGTGGGCCCGACCTTGGACCGGCCGCTCCGCGCGCCGCCCCCGCCCCCGCCTCGGCCGCCGCCACCGCCGTGAACTCGGCCAGCCGGATCGCCTTGCCGTCGCGCGGCTGCATCACCGCGCGGAGCCGGGTGACCTCGCGCGGCCGCCAGGCGAAGCGCGTCACGCCATTGGCGAGTGCCGGTGCTGCGCCCAGTGGGCGCCAGGCGTCGCCGTCGCGATATTCGATCGTGACCTTCACCGGCGCGGCATAGGTCGCGGCGTCGGCGAAGAACGCCAGCTTTGCCGCCGACAGCGTCACCGGCTTGCCGAAATCGATCTGGTACCATTGCGGCGTCGTCCCGGCCGCCGAATCCCAGCCGTTGGGGAGTTCGGGATAGAACCACAGCCGACCGTCGATCGCATCGTGCAGCTTCTCCGGGTCGGTGCCGCTCGAGGCGCTCGCCCTTGGATAGTCGCCGCGCACCAGCTGCACCGCGCGGTCGAATTCACGCGCGATCGGCGGGTTGGCCTTGCGCGCAAGCGGCAGCTCGACGCGGCCGAGGCGGTCGCGATGCGCCGCTTCATGGCCATCGATGGTCACGGTCAGGCCGCGGCGCCCGTAATGTCGGCCGTCGCCGTCCCAGATCACGCCGATCAGGTGGCCGTGATAGGGCACGTTGACAATGCGGAACCAGGCGAGCGCCTGCGGATCGTCCTTGGCCGGCAGCAGCGGGTTCACCTCCAACACGTCATCGGCGCGCGGCCGTATGCCGACCAGCCCGGTGAGGATAAGATCGTCGTAGCCCGAATGGAAATAATGGTGGCTGCGCGCCAGGCCGACGATCGGCTTACCGGTGGCGGGGTCGTAATCCTCCTCCAGGTCCAGGCGATCGCCCTGGTAATGCAGCGCAGTATATTGGCGCAGCAGCCGCATGAAGGTGCCGCGGGTCACCGGTCCGTGATCGCGATAATGATCGAGCAGGTTGATCATGCCGTCGAGTACCTGCGTCGTCTGGTACGGCCAGACTGGACCGTTCCACTGGCATTCGGGATGCGTCCCTTCGTACCGATATTGGCGCATGTAATAGGGATAGCCGGGCTCGGTCGTGCGCATGCCGAACCGGCCGGCGAGCGATCCCGCATCGATCAGATGCGCCCAGGCCGCCGCATGCGCGGCATCGTCGGGCGCGAGGTCGAACATCCACGGGAGATACCCGACCAGCTCGCGATTGCGGATGAAGTCCCAGTAATGAACCTGGTCGTTGTCGACCTTGTAACGGTCGGTGAAATGCCGGAGCTTCGGATTCCACAACGCCGCGTCCATTCGCGCCGTCAGCGCGGTGGCGGTCGCATCGAACTGAGCCGCCAACTGGCGCTGCCCGGCAAGCGCGGCGATCCGACTGATCGCGCGCGCGTTTGCCGCCATGTAACTGTTGATCGACGGCCGGAAGGCATCGCCGCCGCGAAACCCGTCCTTTCCGCCGGAGGCATCGATCGAGGAGACGGTATATTCGGTGGCGTCGAGCAGCGGCTCGATGAAATAGAGCCGCTTCGACCAGTCGTAATGGTCTTCCCACAGGCCGAAGATGTGGCGCATCACCGCCAGGTGGCGGGTCGCGGCAGCGCCGTCCCCGTCCACCAGATATTTCTGCCACACCGAGTCGGCCATGTAATCGGTGAAGTGCCGATCGTTGCCGCCTTCGTACATGAAATCGATGTAATCGCTGACGAAACGGCGGTCGCGCAGCCAGCGCCCCTCGGCGATGTGGAAGCCGCTGGCGTCGTTGAGGCTGGCGTAGGGCTCGCGCTGCCACGGCACGTCGTCGGCGAACTCGGTGGTGATATAGCCGGTGGCGCCGAGATCGCGCTGATGCGCGCGGTAGATCGACCAGCGGTAATAATAGACCGCATCGATCTTCGGATCGGCGGATTCGAAGAAGGGGACGCGGCTTTCGTACCAGGGCGCGTCATTGCCGAAATGCGCGCGGGCGATGCGATCGATGTCCATGGGCGGCGTGTGCGCCGACGCTGCCGGCATCGAGGCCGCGCCGCCGGCAAGCGCAGCCGACGCAAGCAGCGCGGCCAGCAGCCGGCGGATCACAGCGCGACCATTCAGCCCGCGCACGACCTCAATCCGCCCGCCACTGCGCGGCCGGGGCGGCTTGCGGGGCGAGGCCGATCGCGCCGCCGGCGAGCGCCAGCGCCTGCCCGTCATGCCCGGCCGCCAGGAACCGCACCGTGTCGCGCCCGCTGCCGCTCACGCGGCGGAAGCGCCCGCCGCCGCGCTGCGAGCCGATCTGGGCGAGCGGCACCAGCGCGACCCCGCCTGTCGCCGTCACGGCCAGCGCATGGTCGCGCGCCAGGATAGGCGACAGCTGCACGGTGCCGTCGCCAGCGTCGATCGAGCGAAATTGCGTGTTGGGCAGCGGCGCGCCCGTCGCCGCGGTGACGGTCGTGCCCTGCTGGGTCAGCCAGGCATTGGGCATCGCGAGCGGCGAGAACCGCTCCGGCATCCGTCCGTTCCCCACCGGCACGCCGAAATCGGGCATGCCGTCGCCTTTGAAATAGAGTCGTTGCGCGCGGGT
>JBQCHA010000104.1:0-3849 GCA_051955175.1 Sphingomonas sp. | reverse complement strand
CGACCTTCCCGGCGCGGATCCGGTACCAGCCCGCGGACGGGAGGCTCGCCTGCGGTGTCACGAGGTCGTAGATCAGCACGACCTGGTCGCCGTCGACGATCACCTCGTGGATCTGCGCCCGGTCGACCAGCCCGGCGAAGCCCCGGATCCCCTCGACGTAGGCGTCGGCCCCCTGCGTCTCGCCGAGCGGCCCGAGGAACGAGACGTCGTCGGCGAGCACCGAGCGGAGCGTCTCGAAGTCGCCGCCGGTCCAGGCCTCGAGGCAGCGACGGGCAACGGCTCCGGCATCCCCGTTCGTCATGGCGCAACGCGGTTCCCGCGTGCCGGATCGGCGAAACGCTCGGGGGGCGGCTCGCTCACTGCGGTGGGGCAGGCAGCGTCGGCGCGCGGAAGAACGCCTGCTGAACGATCGCATAGTCCAGCGTGTCGGGCTGCTCGAAGGGAATGGCCAGCGCGCCGTCGCGCGTCAGGCGGACGATCCGCGCAACGGGAATGTCTGGCGGATAGAGCCCGCCGGTGCCGGAGGTCATCAGCACGTCGCCGACCTTGAACACGGTATCGCCCAGGCTGATCGCGCGAATCTCCAGCGTGCCGTCACCACGGCCGTTGGCGATCGCCGGCACGCCGTCGCGAGTGCGCCGCACCGGCACGGCGCTCTCCGGGTCGCTGAGCAACAGCACGCGCGCGGTATCGGGCCCGGTCTCCAGCACGCGGCCGATCAGACCTGCGGGGCCACTGACCGGCTGCCCCTCGTGCACGCCCTGGCGCGAGCCGGCGTTGAGCAGCGCAACGCGTCGCGTGCTCGATGAGGACGCGCTGATCAGCCGCGCCGCGACGATCGTGCGCGTCGTGCGGTCGCGCAGCGATAGCAGCGACTCCAGCCGGCGGTTGTCATAGGCGAGCGTACGGGCGCGCATCAGCAACGCATGCTGCGCCTTCAACTCGGCGCGCAGCCGGGCGTTTTCGTGCATGACCCCGAAATAATTGCCGATCGCGCTGGGCACGCTCGCCCCGGCGCGGCCGGCTGAGGCCAGCACGCCGGATACCGGCGCCGTCACCTCCGCGACGCTGGCGCGCAACGCCGCGAACGCGGGCGGATTGCTGTTCGACAGCACCAGCAGCACGAGCGCGACCAGCATGCCCACGCCGACGACGACATAGCCGAAGAACAGTCCATATTGCGCCCGCCGCGAGAAACCGGGGCGCCGGTTGTGTGGCGGCGCCATCCTGTCGTTCTCCTCAGCCGGTCATCAGCACGCCGCGGAAGGTCGGGTCCTCCAGCGCCCGGCCAGTGCCCAGCGCGACGCAGGTCAACGGGTCCTCGGCGACGGTGACGGGCAGGCCGGTCTCGTCGCGCAGCACCTCGTCGAGCCCGTCGAGCAGCGCGCCGCCGCCGGTCAGCACGATGCCCTGGTCGACGATGTCGGCGGCGAGTTCCGGCGCCGTGTTCTCGAGCGCGATGCGCACGCCTTCGACGATCGTCCCGACCGGTTCGCTCAGCGCCTCGGCGATCTGGCCCTGGTTGATCTGGATTTCCTTGGGCACACCGTTGACCAGGTCGCGGCCCTTGATGTGGATCGTCTGGCCGATGCCGTCCGCCGGTGCCTTGGCGACGCCGACTTCCTGCTTGATCCGCTCGGCGGTGGCTTCGCCGATCAGCAGGTTATGGTTGCGGCGGACGTAGGAGACGATCGATTCGTCCATCTTGTCGCCGCCGACGCGGACCGAGGTGGTGTAGGCGAGGCCGCGCAGCGACAGCACCGCGACCTCCGTGGTGCCGCCGCCGATATCGACCACCATGCTGCCGATCGGCTCGGTCACCGGCATGTCGGCGCCGATTGCGGCGGCCATCGGCTCCTCGATCAGCCACACTTGGCTGGCGCCGGCGTTCTGCGCGGCGTCGCGGATCGCGCGGCGCTCGACCTTGGTCGAGCCCGACGGCACGCAGATCACAATCTGCGGCCAGCGGGCGAACTTGCGCTGCCCGTGAACCTTCATGATGAAATGCTTGATCATCTGCTCGGCGACGTCGATGTCGGCGATCACGCCGTCGCGCAGCGGCCGGATCGCCTCGATCGTGCCCGGGGTCTTGCCCATCATCAGCTGGGCGTCGTCGCCAACCGCCTTCACCTTCTGCACGCCGTTCAGCGTTTCGATTGCGACCACCGACGGTTCGTTGAGCACGACGCCGCGGCCGCGGACGTAGACCACGGTGTTCGCCGTACCGAGGTCGATCGCCATGTCGTGGGACATCAATTTGAAGAAACGCGAGAAGAGCATCGATCAATCCGTCCGTGGCCGCGTCGCCTTCGCGCGCAGCGGTTCGCACATATATCCCGATCGGCCCGAGCCTGGAAATCCACGCTGGGATGCCGTTGAGATGCGGGTCGCGGGATGCCGCCGCTTGGGCTAGAGCTTCACTCATGTCAATACGTCGCCTGCCCGAACAGCTCGTCAATCGTATCGCTGCCGGTGAAGTGGTCGAAAGACCCGCCAGTGCGTTGAAGGAGTTGGTCGAGAACGCGATCGATGCCGGCGCGACGCGGATTGCGGTTCGGCTCGCCGCAGGCGGGATCGACCTGATCGAGGTGACGGACGACGGCTGCGGCATGACGCCCGAAGAGATGGCGCTGGCGCTGGAACGGCACGCCACCTCCAAGCTGCCGGACGATGCGATCGAGGCGGTGTCGACGCTCGGCTTCCGTGGCGAGGCGCTGCCGTCGATCGCCAGCGTGGCGCAGCTGACGCTGGAAAGCCGGACGCGGGGGGCCGACGGCTGGCAGCGGACGGTGGACAATGGTGCGCTGGTCGCCGAGGGGCCGGCGGCACTGCCACCGGGCACGCGCGTGCGCGTCGAGCGGCTGTTCGATCGCGTGCCGGCCCGGCGCAAGTTCCTGCGCACGCCGCGCGCCGAATACGGTGCCTGCATCGACGTCGTGAAGCGGCTGGCGATGGCGCGCCCGGACGTCGGCTTCACGCTGGAACATGACGGGCGCCGCGTGCTGGCGGTGGCGGGCGGCGAGAGCCGTCCGGAACGCGTCGCGGCGCTGACCGATCGCGGGCTGGCCGACAACAGCGTGGCGATCGACCTAGCGCGCGAGGGGCTGGTGCTCGGCGGCGTGGCCAGCCTGCCGACATTCAACCGCGGTATCGCCGACCATCAATATCTGTTCGTCAACGGCCGTCCGGTGAAGGACCGGCTGCTCGCCGGCGCGGTGCGCGGCGCCTATGCCGAGCTGCTCGCGCGAGACCGCCATGCCGTGGTCGCGCTGTTCCTCGACGTGCCGACCGAGGCGGTGGACGTGAACGTCCACCCCGCGAAGACCGAGGTGCGGTTCCGCGATCCCGCATTGGTGCGCGGCCTGATCGTCAGCGGGCTGCGCCGCGCGCTCGATGCCGAGGGCTTCCGGGCCGTGCAGCGGCCGAGCGATGCCGCACTGGCGATGTGGACCAGCGAGGGCGCCGAGCGGCGGAGGGACGGCCGCCCCGCGCTCCCGCCGCTTCCAGGCGGCGATCGCTTCGCCTTCGCGGCGCCGGCGCCGGCGCTGTCGAGCGTCGCCGACCGGCGGCCGACCTTCATCGCGCCGCCGCCACAGGCGCGCGCCGAGCCCGCGCACGCGCCGCCGCCGGAGACCGCCAGCTTCCCGCTGGGTGTCGCCCGCGGCCAGGTCGCCAAGACCTATATCGTCGCCGAAGCCGAAGACGGTCTGGTGATCGTCGACCAGCATGCCGCGCATGAGCGGCTTGTGCTGGAACGGATGCGCGCCGGCGTAGCGGGCAGGGGGGTGCCGAGCCAGGCGCTGCTGCTGCCCGAGGTGGTCGAGCTCGACGAACCGGCGTGCGACCGAC
>JBQCHA010000103.1:0-3078 GCA_051955175.1 Sphingomonas sp. | reverse complement strand
CCGCGCGCATCAGTTCGTCGCTTGCGGCGCCGCCGAGCCGGCCGGTCAGCCAATGGCCGGTCGCATGGTTGCCGCCGTCGCTCCACACATCGAGGAGCGTGGGAAACGCCGGATAGGGTCGCGCGTCCCAGGTCCACAGCGTGGTGCGCAGCACCATGCGGCCGTCATAGACATCGGAGGCCGGATTGTTGGCGTCGTCGGCCCAGTGGCTGAGGGCCGCGCGCAGCACCTGTCGTTGCGCCAGCGCGTCCGCCGCGCCGGTCGAGAAATAGGGCAATGCGCTCTCGGCGCTCTTGGGATCGACGAAAACGTTGGGCTGGTTGACGCCCTTGTCGATTGCGGCGCAACCCAACTCCGTGAACCAGATCGGCTTGCCCTTGGGCACCCAGGCGGTCGGGGTCGTATTGCGTACGCCGCCCGGCCGGTCGTGATGCGCATTGCCCCACCAGCTCACCAGGTCCTTCGCCCGCCACACCCACGGCTCACCGTAAAGGCCGTCGGTGATCGGCGTGCGCGTGCCCGCGGTGCGATCGGCATCGGAGGCATAATACCAGTCGAAATCCTCACCGCCGGCGATGTTGGCATCGAGATAGGCGAGCTCGTATGGGCCATCCCAGTCCTCGGCATCCGGCCCTCCGCCGTCGCGCCAGTCCGCCATCGGCAGGTAGTTGTCGACTCCGACCGCATCGATGTCGGCCGAGGCCCAGAGCGGATCGAGATGGAACAGCTTTTCGCTGCCCGACTGCACGCCCGAATATTCGCTCCAGTCCGCGGCATAGGTCAGCGTCGCGTCCGGCAGCACCGCCCGCACGTCGGCCGCAAGCGCCACCAGCGCCGAAACGAACGGGAAGGCGCCGGTATCGTCGCGCACCGTCGTCAGGCCGCGCAGCTCCGAGCCGACAATGAAGCCGTCGACGCCGCCGGCGCTCGCGGCCAGCGCCGCATAGTGGAGCACGAAATCGTGGTAGCGACTCGACCACGCGGCGATCTCGGTCGCCGCGGCTGCCGCCCCGGCCGATCCGGCGTCCACCGAGATGCGCCCCCGCCACGGATAGGCCGGTTGGCCGAGCGCATTGTCCTCGGGAATATCCATCAGCAGGATCGGATAGAGCGTCACTCCAATGCCGCGTGCCTTGAGGTCCGCGATCGCGGCCAGCACCGCGCTATCCGACGGCGTGCCGCCATAGGCCGGGCCGCCGGCATGCGTCGACACTACGCCGACATCGCCCCGACCCAGACCGGCCACCGACCAGCTGGTCCCCTGCACCGTCCGGCTCGCCGCCTCGACCTTGGGCGCGACGGTGCAGGTGCCGCAGCGCAGATCGTCGCCGAACCATGCCACCACCAGCGATACCTGCCTGAGGTTCGGGCACAGTGCCTGGAGCTCATCGATCGACCGCGTCCAGTCCGATACGTCAGGATCCTGGTGGGCATTCTCGCTTACGGTCGTTCCGGGCGACACCAGCCGCAGCCGCGCCACCGGATCGTAGCCGAACTCGGTCGCGCCTGGGATCACCGTTACCGCCTCGATCAGCGGCTCGAGTTCGCCCACCGCGCGGCAGAGCTCGACCGAGATGTTGGGGATGCGGTTGCCGAAGGCGGTCAGCGGCAGCCGCTCGAACACGATGTGGCAAAGCCCGCGATAGGCCGGCGCGCCGGCGCCCTGCTTGGCCTCGATCAGGCTGTCGGCAGTTTGCGTCTCCGTCCCGCGATAGAAGCGCCAGGTCAGTCCTTCGAGCTCGAGCGGTTGCCCATCGGCCCAGACGCGGCCGAGGCGATGCACCTCGCCCTCGCACAAGCCGATGGCGAAATTCGCGACGATCGTCGGCTCCGGCGTGTCGCTCGGCTGGCTCGTGGCCTTGGCGCCGGTCGCAGCCGGATCGATGCGTTCGAGTTCGGTCGCCCAGATGATGTTGCCGCTCAGCCGGCTCCAGCCATAAAGCTTCTGGATCGGCGCGCCCTCGCTCGAGCCTTGCAGCCGGATGTCCTCCCCGGCCACGGCCGGCTTCGCCGTACTGCCTCCGAAGAGGCTGTTGTCGATGGCGCTGCCGGCGAGCGCGCCGAGCGCCCGCCCGATGGTCGCGCCGATCGGGCCGCCGACCGCGCCGCCCACCACCTGTCCGGCAAGCGATAGTGCCAGCGTCGCCATCAGTCGTTCACTCCGGGAAAGTCGTAGCGGGCCGCGACGCGCCGCGCCCAGCCGTCCGTGAGGTTGCCCTCGATCACGCCGAGTCCCTCCTGTGCGTGCACGAAGCGGCCCGCGTCTGTCGCGATGCCGCAATGTTTCGGCGCGCTCATCCGGCCAAGCCGGAACAGCAGCACCTGCCCCGGCCGCATCTCACCCACCGCCGGGACCAGCAGCGCGTCCGCCGCGGCACGCAACGCGCCGACATGCCGGTCGTCGCGCCAGTTGGCGCGATACGGCGGCACGGCCAGCGGCTCGTCGCCGTAAAGGTGCCGCCACACGCCGCGCAAGAGGCCGAGGCAATCGCACCCGGCGCCGCGCGTCGCCGCCTGATGCCGGTAGGGTGTGCCGATCCACAGCCGCGCCGCCGTCACGATGTCGGCGCGCGTCATTGAAACAGCGGCGCGCCATTGAGCGCGTCGCCCTGGCGCGGATAGCGCAGCACGAAGTCGTTGCCCGGAATGTGCGGGAAGCCGCGGAAATTCGCGACATTGGCGAAGCGGTCGCGGCAGGTCGCGAGCGCCCGGTCGCAACCGAGCCCGAATTTCGGATGGTCGTGCGCCACGGCGCAGCGCGCATCGCCGAGCATCGCGTCGCAATAGACCGAATAGAGCCGCCCATGCGTCGTGTTCAGCGCCTGCTGGCCACTGCGCAGCTCGGCGCGGAACTGCCCGTCCTCGCGCACGATCTCGCCGATCGTGGCGCGCCGCAGCAGCACGCGCTGGCTCACGTCGCGCCAGTTGACGCGCCAGGTCTCGACCACCGCGCCATCATAAAGTCCGGCCTCGATATCGGCCTCCGTGATCGCCTCCGAGCTCAGGACGCCGAGCACCTCGGCGGTATCCACCTGCGGCCCGAGCTTCTGCGGCACGTCGGTGCCGTCGAGCCCCGTC
>JBQCHA010000102.1:0-9344 GCA_051955175.1 Sphingomonas sp. | reverse complement strand
GCGGTCGCCCTCACCCTTCCCACTCGCCGTCGGCTCGCGGGCCCCTTCCCTCTCCCCAAAGGAGAGGGAGAGAGCGCCGGAGGCGCCGAAGGGTGAGGGTGATTCGCTACAGCGGTGGGAACCGGACGGCATCCCAGCCATATAGGCATGATGACCACGCTCGGCGACTGGCTCGATCCGCAGCCCCATGGCATCTACGTCCGCCCCGCCGACGCGTGGATCGATCCGTCGATCCCCTCCCCGCGCGCGTTGGTCACCCATGGCCATGCCGATCATGCCCGCGGCGGCCACGACACCGTCTGGGCGACACCCGAGACACTGGCGATCATGGCGACGCGCTATGGACCGCAGAACGGCTGCCCGGTCACCTATGGCGAGCCGCTGACGCTGGGCGAGGTCGAGGTGCGGTTCGTTCCCGCCGGCCACGTGCTGGGCTCGGCGCAGATCGTCATGGACTATCGTGGCGAGCGGATCGTCGTGTCGGGCGACTACAAGCGCCGTGCCGACCCGACCTGCGCCCGCTTCGAGCCGGTCAGGTGCGACGTGTTCGTCACCGAGGCGACCTTCGGCCTGCCGGTCTTCCGCCATCCCGAGACGCATGACGAAATCGACAAGCTGCTCACCGCGCTGCACGCCGATCCGACGCGCTGCGTGCTGGTCGGCGCCTATGCACTGGGCAAGGCGCAGCGCGTGATCCGCGAACTGCGCGACATGGGCCATGAGGATCCGATCTACATCCACGGCGCGCTGCAGCGGCTGTGCGATCTCTACGGCGAGCTGGGCGTGGACCTGGGCGATCTGCGCCCCGCCACCGGCGCCGCCAAGGACGAGTTGCGCGGCCGCATCGTGCTCGCCCCGCCCGGTGCGCTCAACGATCGCTGGTCGCGCCGCCTGCCCGATCCGATCACCGCCATGGCATCGGGCTGGATGCGGGTGCGCCAGCGTGCGCGGCAGCGCAACGTCGAGCTGCCGCTGATCCTATCCGACCATGCCGATTGGGACGAACTGACCACCACGATTCGCGAGCTCGCCCCGCGCGAGGTGTGGGTGACCCACGGGCGCGAGGATGCGCTGGTCCATTGGTGCGCGACGCACCAGATCAAGGCGCGCGCACTGGCCTTGGTCGGGTTCGAAGATGAGGATGATTGAGAGGGCTGGTGCTGCCGGTGAGGATTGAACTCACGACCTCAGCCTTACCAAGGATGCGCTCTACCACTGAGCTACGGCAGCACGGCCCTGTCGGGGAGCGGCGCGTATGGCCGCGTGCCCCCCGGATTGTCAAGGCATGGTCGCCGGCTTAAACGCCTCCGATGGTCGAAAAGCGCGAAACCGGCGGAAAAAGCGGGAAAGACGAGCGGGCCGAGCGGCTCGCCGCGGCGCTGCGAGAGAATTTGCGCCGCCGGAAGGCGCAGGCGCGCGGCCTGCCCCTTGACGAGGACGGCGAGTCGCAGCGGGACTGACGCCTCACCGTCGCCGACGCGATCAGAACGGCACGTCGTCGTCGAGATCGTCGGAAAAGCCGCCGCCGAAACCGCCACCGCCGCCCGACGCGCCGCCGCCACCGAAGCCGCCGCCCGATCCGCCGGCGCGGCTACCGCCGCCGCTGCGCGAGCCGCCGCCGCCGAAATCGTCGCTCGGCCCACCCCAATCGTCACGCCCGCTGCCGACGCCACCGGCGCCCTGGCCCTGACCGCCGCCGGGACCGTCGAGCATCACCAGCACGCTGTTGAAGCCCTGCAGCACCACCTCGGTCGAATAGCGGTCGTTGCCCGACTGGTCCTGCCACTTACGCGTCTGCAGCTGGCCCTCGATATAGACTTTCGATCCCTTGCGCAGGTAGCGCTCGGCGACGTTGGCCAGGCCCTCGTTGAAGATCGCGACCGAATGCCATTCGGTCTTTTCCTTGCGCTCGCCGCTGTTGCGATCCTTCCACGATTCGGACGTGGCGATGCGCAGGTTGACGACCTTGCCGCCGTTCTGGAAGCTGCGGCTTTCGGGATCGCGGCCGAGATTGCCGACCAGAATCACCTTGTTCACGCTGCCGGCCATGATCTCTCCCTAAAGCCCCAATGCGCGGGCGAGCCAATATGTCGCCCCGGCGGAGATGTAGGCGAGCGCGAACAAATAGCCAACCATGAAGGCGGGCCATCGCCAGCCGTTGGTCTCCCGCCGGGTAATCGCGATCGTCGAGATGCATTGCGGCGCGAATACGAACCACATCAGGAAGGCGAGCGCGGTCGGCAGGCTCCAGTGGTTGCGCAGGTTATTGAGCATCTGCTGGTTGCCCGAATCGCTGTCGGGATTGTCGATCGCATAGACGGTGCCGATCGCCGCGATCGACACCTCGCGCGCCGCCATCGCCGGGATCAGCGCCAGTGAGATGTCACGGTTGAAGCCGATCGGATGGACGATCGGCTCGACGACCGTGTTGGCGATACGGCCGGCGATCGAATAATTGACCGGCGACACCTGGCTGCCGACCGGCGGCTTGGGGAAGCTCAACAGCGCCCACAGGATGATCGTCGTCGTGGCGATGATCGTGCCCGCGCGCTTGAGGAAGATGAGCGCGCGGCTCCACAGCCCCAGCACAATGTCGCGGGCGCGCGGCATCTGATACTTGGGCATCTCCATCATGAAGCCCGACGAAGCGCCCTTGGTCACCGTGCGGCGCAGCACCAGCGCGGCGCAGAACGCGCCGACCACGCCCAGCACGTAGAGCGAGAACATCACCAGCCCCTGCAGGCCGACCAGCGGCAGCACCTGCCGGTCGGGGATGAACGCGCCGATGATCAGCGTATAGACCGGCAGCCGCGCCGAGCAGGTCATCAGCGGCGCGAACAGGATGGTGGTCAGCGGGTCGTTCAAGCCCTCGAGGGTGCGCGTCTCCATGCTGCCGGTCACCGAGAAGGAGAACGAGGAGATCAAATTGATGAAGGCGCGGCCCGACAGCCCCGCCGCCGCCATGATGCGGTCCATCAGGAAGGCGGCACGGACCATATAGCCCGACGCCTCCAGCAGCAGGATGAAGAAGAACAGGATCAGGATCTGCGGCAGGAACACGATCACCGATCCGACGCCGGCGATGATCCCGTCGACCAGCAATGATCGCAGGATCGACGGCGGAAAACTGGTCGTCACCGCGTGGCCAAGCCAATCGAAGCCGGCCTGGATGGCATCCATCGGCGCCTGCGCCCAGGCGAACACCGCCTGGAACATGATGAACAGGATCGCCGCCAGCAGCATCAGCCCGAACACGGGGTGCAGCGCGACGGCGTCGAGCGCGTGGGACCAGCGCCGCACCGGGGTTTCCGACACCGTCGCCGCCAGCGAGATCGCGCGGGCGCGCCGCTGCAGCGTGACGATGTCCTCATGCAGGCTGTGGTCATTGGCGCGCAGCGGCGTCGCCGGGCTGCGCCGCACCATCTCGCCCATCGCCGCGCGGAGCTCGTCGATGCCGCGGCGGCGCACCGCCACAGTGGGAATCACCGGCACGCCGAGCTCGCGCTCCAGCACCGCCGCGTCGAGCTCCAGCCCGTCGCGCTTGGCGAGATCGACCATGTTGAGCGCGACCACCGTCGGCAGGCCCAGCGCGATCAGCTGCAGCGTGAAGCGCAGGTGGTTGTCGAGATTGGCGGCATCGACGACGATCACCAGCGCGTCGGGCAGCCGCTCGCCGGCCTGGGTACCCGTCACCACGTCGCGCGTGACGCGCTCGTCGGGCGACGACGGATCGAGGCTGTAGGCGCCGGGCAGATCGAGCAGCTCGATCGGCCGCCCGTCGGTCAGGCTCATGCGGCCGCCGTGGCGCTCGACAGTCACGCCGGGATAATTGCCGACCTTCTGCCGCGCGCCGGTCAGCGCGTTGAACAGCGCGCTCTTGCCGGAATTGGGATTACCGACCAGCGCGACCAGAGGGGTGGCGTGCATTTATCCGGCGCGCGGTGCGACGTGGATCGCGCTGGCGACCGCGCGGCGCAGCGCCACGGTCATGCGGCCGATGCGGCAGGCGATCGGCCCCCGACCGAGCCGCGCACGGTGCAGCACCTCGATCTCGACGCCTTCGTCGAAACCGAGCTCGCGCAGGCGCCGCGCCTCGGGCACCGCGAGCCGGTCCCACTCGATCGCCGCGACCGTCGCATGTTGCCGCCGCGGCAGCACTTCAAGACTGACCGGAATCATCACGCGAGAGGACATATTCATGCTGCGAGTGATTATCAATAACGCCGAGCGAAGAAAAGGCGGTATTTGTCCTCATTGTCGCCGACGTGATCACCCATCTGCTTGCCGCGGCCGACCCCCTGCCCCTAGGGTCGCGCCCGCATAACGACGGGAGAGCGGCGCGTGAGCGATATCGGCGACAGCACGATCAGGCGGGTGATGACGCGGCTCGTGCCGCTGCTCGGGCTGATCTACATGATCGCCTATATCGACCGGCAGAACATCGCTTATGCCAAGCTGCAGATGGTCGGCGCGCTGGGAATGAGCGAGGCCGCCTATGGCTTGGGCGCCGGGCTGTTCTTCCTCGGCTACTTCCTGTTCGAGGTGCCCTCCAACCTGCTGCTCGAGCGTGTCGGCGCGCGGGTGTGGTTCGCGCGGATCATGGCGAGCTGGGGCACCGTCACCGTGCTGCTCGCCTTCGCGCATTCGCAGACCGCCTTCTACATCCTGCGCTTCCTGCTCGGCGCGTGTGAGGCGGGATTCTTCCCCGGCGTGCTCTACGTGCTGACTCTGTGGTTCCCGCAATCGCACCGCGCGCGGGCCGTCGGCCTGTTCATGCTGTCGAGCGCCGTCGCCAATGCGGTCGGCGCGGCGATCGGCGGGGTGTTGCTCGATCAGGGCGGCACCTTGGGGCTGGCCGGCTGGCAATGGGTGTTCCTGGCGACCGGCGTGCCGGCGATCCTGCTGGCGCCGGTCACGCTGTGGATGCTGCCCAGGGGACCACAGGAAGCGACCTGGCTGTCGCCCGAGCAAAAGGCGTGGCTGGCCGATGCGATCGAGGATTCGGCTGAAGGCATCGCCGATCGCGCCAATGCCTGGAGCACGCTTGCCGACGCCCGCGTGCTGCTGCTGTGCCTGGTCTATATCGGCTATCCGCTCGGCGCCTATGGCCTCAGCTACTGGATGCCGACGATCGTCGAGGGGTTCGGCGTCGGCAATACCGCCAACGGCCTGCTCAACATCATCCCGTGGACGTTGGTGGGACTCGCGCTGTGGGCGGTGCCGCGCCACGCCGCGCGCTATCGCAACCAGACCTGGCATGCCGCCGGCCCGGCGCTCGCCGCGGCGGTGTTCCTGGTGCTGAGCGTCGTGGTGCCCGGCCATGTCGCCAAGTTCGCGCTGCTGTCGATCGCCGCCGCCGCAATCTTCGCCGGTCAGCCGGTGTTCTGGACGCTGCCGCCGCGCTTCTTGACCGGCGCGAGCGCCGCGGCGGGTTTCGCCGCGGTCAATTCGGTTGGCAATCTCGGCGGCCTGATCGCGCAGACCGTGGTGCCGGTGATCCACGATTCGACCGGCAGCAACCTGGCGCCGATGCTGTTCCTGGCGGTCTGCCTCGCCGCCGCCGGCCTGGGCGTGCTGGTGATCGAGCGGCGTTTCTTGCGCGGGTAGCGCCGTGGGCCGCCCTCACCCTTCCGGCGCTACGCGCCTCCCTCCCTCTCCCAACGGGAGAGGGAAGGGGCCCGCTCGGCGCAGCCGAGGGGGAAGGGTGAGGGTGACTAGGCCCGCCAGCCGTTGATCTTCAGCCTTAGCCGCAGCACGCGGTCGGACGAGGTCATGAACAGCGTCCGCCCGTCCTCGCCGAAGCAGCAATTGGCGATCGCCTGGGCATCGTGGATGAGGCCGAGCGGCTCGGCTTCGGGCGTCATGATCATCATGCCGCCCGGCACCGAGCAGAACAGCGTGCCGTCGGCGGCGACCTTCATCCCATCGGGCAGGCCGGGCGCGCCGCCCGCCAGCATCGGCCTGGCGTCGAGCAGCACGCGGCGATCGCGCGGCATGCCCTTCGCGTCGAGATCATAGACCATGATCTTCGGCGCTTTCTCGTCGCTCACGGAGACGTACAGCCGCTTCTCGTCGGGCGACAGCGCGACGCCGTTGGGCCGCGTCAGCGTTCCGTCGACCAGCATCGCCTCGCCGCCCGGCGTCCAGCGATAGACGCCGTTGATGTCGAGCTCCTTGAGCGGCGACTGGTCGCCCTGCGCGAAGCCATAGGGCGGATCGGTGAAATAGATCGCGCCCGATCGCGCAATGTGCAGATCATTGGGGCTGTTGAAGCGCTTGCCCTTGTAGCGGCCGACCAGCACCGTCTTGCGCTTGGTCGCGAGATCGAGCTGCGTGAGGGCGCGCGTGCCGCTGTCGGCGATCAGCAGATGGCCCTTGCCGTCACTCGCCATGCCGTTGGAGCCGGGCTCGCGCACCAGCTTCGGATCGGTGCCGCCGGCGCCCGACGGCGTCAGGAACGTCGACACGCCCCCGGCGCGCGTCCAGCGACGCATGATGTTGGCTGGCGGATCGGAGAAGAACAGCGCGTCCTGCGCCTTCACCCACACCGGCCCCTCGGCCCATTGGATCGCGGAGGCGATCGTCTCGATCGGCGCATCGGGATCGACGATGCGCGTCAGCCGCTTGTCCATCAGCCGGATGCGCGGCGTCTCGGCCGCGCGCGCCAGCGCCGGCCAGGCGAGGAGGGCGGCGCCGCCCGCCAAGACGGTGCGGCGATCCGGTGTCATCGTCATTCTCTCCCCCCTCGTGGTCGCACCGTGTCGTGGCGCTGTGTCAGGCCGGCTTGCGGAACTTGTAGATGAACTGGTCGGTGTGGCCGCGGATCGACGGGTCGAACACCTTCAGCTGGCGGTTGTCCTGCGGGTTGGCGAGCAGGTCGCTCGACCCGACGAACTCGAACCCGGCGGCGGTCACCTGCTGCTTCACCGTCGCCGGGTCGATGCGGTGGAGCGTATCGGTGTCGCTCATCCCCGATCCGGCCGGCGCGGCATGATCGACGATCAGGTAGATGCCGCCCGGCTTCAGCGCGTCATACACCGCCTTGTTGAGCACCGCCGGATCGATGCTGCCCATGAACTTGTCGGGATAATCGTGATAATTCTGCGAGGTGAAGACGAGGTCCGCCTTCGCCGGCGCCTTGACCTCGGTCGCGGGTTCCACCGCCATGCTGACGTTGGGGAAGTCGCTGGAGCCCGCCAGCTTCTGGTAGTCCTGCACGTTGGTCTTGGCTTCGGCGGCATAGGGCCGGGGCCAGATGCCGTAGACATGGCCCTGCGGGCCCACCGTCTTGGCGAACAGCTTGGTCCAATAGGCACCGCCCGGGATCAGGTCGATCACCGTGTCGCCCGGCTTCACGCCGGCGAAGGCGAGGATCTGCGGTCCCTTGCGCCGGGCGTCGGTGGTCGCGGCGTCGGGGCCACGCGCGGGATCGGCGGCTGCCTGTGCGATCGCCGGGGGCAGGTCACCCGAAGGCGCTACCGCGGCATTGCCGGGCGTTGCCGTATTGGCGGCGGCCGCCTGATTGTCGGCCTGCGCCGTCGACGAGCTGCAGCCGGCCAGCGCCGCGGCGCCAGCCAGTAACAAGGTCGTGCTGCGAAATCCTGCGATCATGCCTTCCCTCCTCCTGCATTCAGCCGATCGCGCGCAGGCGACCGGCTCAGACGTCCAGATTCGCGACGCTCAACGCGTTATCCTGGATGAACTCGCGGCGCGGCTCGACCACGTCGCCCATCAGTCGCGTGAAGATCTCGTCGGCGATGTCGGCCTGCTGCACCTCGACGCGCAGCATCGACCGGTTCTGCGGATCGAGCGTCGTTTCCCACAATTGCTCGGCGTTCATCTCGCCAAGGCCCTTGTAGCGCTGGATGGCGAGGCCCTTGCGGCCCGCCGCCAGGATCGCCTCGAGCAGCTGGCTCGGTCGCGCGACCAGGGACTCGCCCTTGCCGATCGTCACCCCCTCGCCCTCTTCCTCATCGGCCGCGTCGGTGGCGGCGCCGGCACGCACCAGCTTGGCCGCCTGGGCATAGCTGTCGGCCTGTTCGGCGGCGAGCGTGTGCAGCTTGCGCGCCTCGGCCGAGACGATGAAGCTCGCCTCGACAATATGGTGGTCGGTGACGCCGCGCCACAGCCGCTCGAAGTGATAGCCGCCCTCGTCGCTCGCCGAGACCGTCCAGCGCGCATCCTCGTCGCCCTGGTCGAGCCGGCGCGCCACTTCCGCCGCGCGGGCCAGCCTGTCGTCGCGCGATGCCTGCGGATCGAGCGCACCGGCCATCGCCAGCGCCTCGATGATGACGGGATCGTAGCGGCGCGGGACGTAGCGCATCAGCGTGCGCATCCGCCGCGCGTGGTTGACCAGCACGCGCAGATCCTCGCCCGATCGCGCGCCGCCGCTGGTTTCCAGCATCGTCGCGGCGACGCCGTTGGTGACCAGATATTCGTCGAGCGCGGCATCGTCCTTCAGATACACTTCGGACCGTCCGCGCGTCGCCTTATAGAGCGGCGGCTGCGCGATGTAGAGGTGCCCGGCCTCGATGATCTCGGGCATCTGGCGATAGAAGAACGTCAGCAGCAGCGTGCGGATATGCGCGCCGTCGACATCGGCGTCGGTCATGATGACGATCTTGTGGTAGCGGAGCTTGGCCAAGTTGAAATCGTCGCGGCCGATGCCGGTGCCCATCGCCTGGATGAGCGTGCCGATCTCCTTCGACGACAGCATGCGGTCGAACCGCGCGCGCTCGACGTTCAGGATCTTGCCGCGGAGCGGCAGGATCGCCTGAAAATGGCGATCGCGGCCCTGCTTGGCCGAGCCGCCGGCCGAATCGCCCTCGACCAGGAACAGTTCGGACTTGGCGGGATCGCGCTCCTGGCAGTCGGCGAGCTTGCCGGGCAGCGAGGCGATGTCCATCACGCCCTTGCGCCGGGTGAGGTCGCGCGCCTTGCGCGCCGCCTCGCGCGCGGCGGCGGCGTCGATGATCTTCTGCACCACCATGCGCGCGTGCTGGGGATTCTCCTCCAGCCATTCGGCCAGCTTGTCGGCCATCAGGCTTTCCATCGGCTGGCGCACCTCGGACGAGACGAGCTTGTCCTTGGTCTGCGAGCTGAATTTGGGATCGGGCAGCTTCACCGAGACGATCCCGGTCAACCCCTCGCGCATGTCGTCCCCCGTCAGGGTGACCTTTTCCTTTTTCAGCATCCCCGATTTCTCGGCATAGGCGTTGAGCGTGCGCGTCAGCGCGGCGCGGAACGCGGCGATGTGCGTGCCGCCGTCACGCTGCGGGATGTTGTTGGT
The DNA here is from genome assembly GCA_051955175.1 of Sphingomonas sp. Classification (GTDB taxonomy): domain Bacteria; phylum Pseudomonadota; class Alphaproteobacteria; order Sphingomonadales; family Sphingomonadaceae; genus Sphingomonas. The sequence continues at coordinate 55 of JBQCHA010000102.1, read as the reverse complement.
GAAGGCGAGGACGTTCTCGTAATAGCTGTCGTTCCATTCCAGCGCGATGTCGATG
>JBQCHA010000101.1:0-6308 GCA_051955175.1 Sphingomonas sp. | reverse complement strand
GCCGCGTGCAGGTCGGCGAGCGCCTTGTCCTTGTCGCCGAGCTCGCGATAGAGCCGCGCGCGCCAGACGTAATTGTCGCTCTTCGGCTCTATCGCGATCGCCTTGGTGACGTCGTCGATCGCCTTCTGCCGCTGATAGATGCTGTCGTAGAACCAGGCGCGATCGGTGAGGCCGTCCGCCTCGTCCGGATGCGCGTCGATCTTCTGCTGATAGAGCGCGAGCAGGTGGTCGAAGCCGTGCGCCTTCTCCAGCGCGGGCACCTGGGTCCAGGCCTCCGCATAATCCACCGGCGCGTCGACCCGCAGCAGCCGGGTGCTGGCGGTCGAGATGCGCTGGCGCTCGGCGGCGATGGCAGCCGGCGCGATCTCGTCGCCGGTGGCGACGACGTCGTCCTGAACCGTGACCACGCCCTTGTCGAAGCTGGTGGTGCGGGTGATCTGGTGGCCGGCGAGCTCCGTCGACAGCGTCCGGTCGCCCTGCAGTTCGAAGCCCTTGCCGCCGTCGGGCAGGTGGACGCGCATCGTCAGCGTCATGTGGCCGGGATCGTCGGTAGCGACCGGAATGTCCTTCCAGGCGGCGCGCGAACGATCGGGATCGAAGTTGATGCCGGTCACTTCCTTGTCGAGCGTCGAGCGATAGCGCTCGTCCTCGCGCGACCAGTCGGGATAGGCGACGCCGGTCACCGTCATCGTCGCCGTGCCGGCGGCATCGTCGAACGTCAACTTGCTGCTGGCGACGGTCATCGTCGTGCCGACCAGGCCGCTTGCCATCTTGACGCCGACCTTTTCGATATCGTCCTTGCTCGCCTGCGCGGCGCCGGCGCGGAACATCTGCGCCACCGGGCCGCGCGCGGTCGCCGCGAAGGTGAAGGGCGCGGGGAAAGCGACGCCGGCGCTTTCGTCGAGGTCGAGCGAGAAGGCGATGTCGGGCCGCGCGCTGGCGCGGGTCGGCAGCTTCAGGATGTCGGCGCCTTCGGCGCGCACCGGCAGCACGTAACGGAACGGCGGCACGTCATGGATGTCGGCGAGCAGCGTGCCGCTGCTGGTGCCGTCGAGCCACAGCGGTTGGCCGGCCACCATTGCGCGGACGAATACGTGGTTGAATGCGCCGGGGATCGGCAGCCGCGTCGGCACCGCATCGCCCAGGCCGATATTGGCGAGCACCGGCTCCGCCTCGATGTCCAGCGCATGGAGCAGCGCGAGCAGCAGCAGCGTCTTGGCCTTGCAGTCGCCATAGCGCAGCTGCCAGGTGTCGGCGGGCTTCTGCGGCACGTAATTGCCGTTATCCATGCCCTTGAACAGGTAACGCACCTTGTCCTGCACCAGCGCCAGCGCCAGCGCGGCGCGCTTGGTGGGATCGTCGGTCGCTGCCTTGATCTTCGCCACTTCGGCGGCGAGCGGACTGCCCGGCGCGATCGCACCGTCGGTGGCATAAAGCGGCGCCATCACGCGGGAGATCGACTGCCAGTCGGCGAAGGTGGTCGCTTCCAGGCCGGTGCCCTGCTTGTAGCGGGCCGGCGCGTCGTTGGGCGTGTCGGGCTGCTTCGCGACGGGCTGGGTGATGACGAGCTCATGGTAGCCGCCGGCATCGGTCACCGTCGGCGTGATCTTGTCGCCGCGGATGCGATAGTGGAGGTCGGTCCCGTCGGGCCACAGCAGCCGCTCGCGCGCGAACTGCACGCGGAACGGATCGGCGACCAGCGGCGCGAACGCCTGGACGTTCCCCTTCAGCGTCGGATCCTTCTCGGTGATCGAGAAGCTCAGCCGCAGGACGTCGCCGACGCGCAGCCCCTCGACCGGCATGGTCGCCGTCAGCATGCCGTCGAGCGACAGCTGTTCGAGCTGCTGCTCGCGCCGCAACACGGTGAACGGGCTGCCGCCCTTCAGCAGGTCGATATGCTCGCTGCCGCGGATGATCTCGGCGCGGTGGATGATGAGGTCGCCCTTGTCGGGCATCCAGGGCAGCGAGACGGTGCCGATCTGCGTCAGCACCTGCGGCGTCGCAGCCCGGGTCGCCGTATCGACATAGGTCCACAGCTGGCCGCCCTCGACCCGCTGTTGGCGATCGAGGAGCAGATATACCGGCGCGTCGGCGCCGAGGCTCGCCGTATCGGGCGCCGGTGCCTGTTTCACCCAGGCAGGCGGCGGCGCATAGACCGGCTTGTCACTGGCATGAGCAGCGCCCGCCATGGCGGCGAGCGCGACGACGAAAGCGCCACGAACCATCGAAATACCCCCCTTGAACCGGGAGGCAATCTAGCGCCGCGCCATCGCATCGCCAACGAGAGAATGTGGAGATATCAAGGAGGCTTGTCCCGCCATGTCGCGACGGTCCTCCCCAAAAACAACAAGAGCCGGGAACGGCATGAGGAGCGCCGCCCCGGCTCTTGCCGTGTGACCGCCGGGCGAACCCGGCGACCGGTACCGACTTACTGGAACAGACGCGTGATCATCTGCGGAGCCTGGTTGGCGATCGACAGCGCCTGCACGCCAAGCTGCTGCTTGACCTGCAGAGCCTGCAGATTCGCCGACTCCTTCGACAGATCCGCGTCCACCAGGTTACCGATACCGCTGGTGATCACGTCCGTCAGGTTGCTCACGAACGACGACTGACCGTCAATCTGACGCGACGCAGCGCCCAGCGTGCTGAGGCTGGTGTTGATCGCCGAAGAAACGGTCTTCAGGGTGTCGACCATCGTCTTGGCGGTGGCCGCATCCGTGAACGTCGAACCGATGCCGGTGATGACGCTGGTATCGAAGTCCTGGTTGGACACGTCGAGCGTCGACGCCGAAGTGGACGTCGAAGTCAGCGCATGGACATCAGCACCGGCACCATCGGCCGTTGCGTTGCTGCTGCCCGCCAGCAGGTTCGTACCGTTGAAGCTCGACGAGTCGATGACCGATTGAATCTGGGTCTTCAGCGCGTCGAAGTCCTTCGCCATCGCATCCCGGCTGGTCTGATCCAGGCCGGAGTCCGAAGCAGCGGTCGCCTTGGCCGACATCTGGTTGACCAGGTCCGAAATCTGCTGCGCACCGGCCACCGCCACATCGACGGTGCTCTTGGCACGGCTGAGCGAGGAGCTCACCGCACCGAGGTTGCCGACATCGCCACGGAGCGTCTGGGCAATCGTGTACGAAGCCGAGTCGTCCTTGGTCGACGAGACCTTCAAACCGGTGCTGATCCGGTTCTGGGTCATGGACATCTGATTTGCGGTCGCGTTCAGGCTCTGGAGAGCGGTGAGCGCGGCGACATTGGTATTGACTGACATGGACATGGTAGGTTTTCCTTCTGTTGGTACGGCCATTTCTACGGCCGACGCCAAATCGCTGGCGTGGACGGTGGCCCGAGATTTCGAGCCACATCTTCATTCTGGAAAGGAATCGACCGGTCCGGTGCGCAGCGCCGGATTTTTTTGTGGTGGGTCGCCAGCCTTGCCGGAGAGGTGCCCCGGGCGATGAGCAGCGATGAGCCTCAACACGCCGGAGGCCGCAGAGCCGCCACGGGCATGCCGCGGCTTCCCGGCGCAGGCATCTGCACAAGCGCTTGGGTCTCTTCCTGTCATTCCCGCCTGCGCGGGAATGACGTTGGAGCTCGGCAAGGGCACCCATCGCGCGGCAGCGTCGCCGCCGCGGGTGCTTATCTCAAGTAGCTGGTCAGGTTCAGGCTGGAGATGCGCGAGAACACAGAATAGCTGATCTGCAGCAGCGACTGCTGCCGCGACAGGTCGGTGGCGACCTGCCCCATGTCCGCGTCTTCCTTCGTCGAGATGACGTCCTGAAGCAGCGTGGAGCGATCCTGCGCCCTGGTGGTCAGCGTATCGACCTGGGCCTGGTTGCGCCCGTTGCGGGCGTTCACCGCACGAACCGAGGTCAGCGCGCCGTCGAGCTGGCTCGCCGCCTGGTTCAGTGCCGCGGTCTGCGCCGCCGTCGGCTTGCCGCTGATCGTGCCGATCGAGGCGAGCGTCTTGAACACACCGAGCATGTCGCTGCCCACCTCGCTCGCGGTGACGCCGTAGCTGAGGTCGATGCCATCGCCCAGCCGGGTGCTGGCGTGGACATCGTCGTTGGTGAAGGCGGTCGCCGGAGTTGCGCTGGCCGCGTCGGCCAGCGTCTGCGGCGTGAACGGGTCGCCGGTCTGGCTGCCGCCGAACAGCGGCACGTCGCCTTGACGAGCGTTGAGCGCGCTGCGGAACTGCTGGAACGCGGTGTCGATCGCGTCCTGGAGGCCGGCGGGATCGTCGGTGCCCACCGCGGTGAGGATGCTCTTCTGCAGCGTGCTGCCGAGCGTATCGATGCTGCTGATCTGCGCGTCGTACAGCTTCAGCGTGGTGCCGAGCGTGCTGCCGGCCGCGATGTAGCTCTGCTCGCGGCCCAGCATGGCATGGGCCGAGAGATCGGCGACGCCGTCGGTGCCGAGGTCGGCGAGCGTCTGCACTTTCTTGCCGGTGGCAAGCTGGCTCTGGCTGGTCAGAATCGCCTGCTGCGTCTGCTGCATGGCGCCGGTCAGCGTCCGATCGAGCATATTGGTGGCAACGCGCATCTCAGGTTCCTCAGCTGACCATCTGGATCAAGGTGTCGTACATCTGGCTCGCGGTGGTCATCACGCGGGCGGCGGCCGAATAGCTGTTCTGCAACGCGACCATGTGCGTCAGCTCCTCGTCGACGTTGACGCCAGAGATGCTGTCGCGCCGCGTGACCGCGTCGTCATGGCGCGCCGACGCGGTGGTGACGCCCTGCTTCGCCGTGGTCGCGGCGGCGCCGATCTTGCTGGCGAGCTGCGCGGCATAGGTGGAGACCGTCGCGCTGCTGCCGTCGCCGAATGTCACCGCCTGGCCCAGCAGGTTGGCCATTGTCGTCGCGCCGCTGGTGTCGAGCGCACCGATCGCCTTGCCGCCCACCGCCGTGCCGTTCTGATAGGTGGCAAGCTGCAGCTTGGACGGGTCGGTCGCGATGTCCGGCCGCAATGCCGCAGACGAAATGCCGCTGCCCGAAGCGAGGCCGGTCAGCATCGACAGCGACTGGCCGGAGCCGTTGCGGCTGGTGTTGTCGCCCGTCACGGCCATCGTCGCGCCCTGGCCGCTGGCGTTGGGGGTGAAGCCGAGCCGGCCCGACGCATCCAGCGCGAAGCTGCCGAACTTGGCCATCGGACCGGAATTGAGCGCGGTGACGACGTCGCCGAATGTCTGGCCCGCTGCCGCGGTCACGCTGGTCGTCGCCAGCACGCGGCCGTTGGTGTCGCGCAGCGCGAAATCGGTTGCCTGGCCGACGCCGAAGCCGGTCTGATCGCTGGCGGTGAAGCCGGTCGCGGCCAGCGGCGCGGTGGCGCTCTGCACGATGTCGTTCAGGCCGAAGAACTGGCTGAACCCCTGCCCCGCCCGGTTGCTCGGGCTGGTCGGATCCTGCGCGATGACGACACCGTTGCCGGACCCGCTGGCCGCGATCGTCAGCACGCCGTTGTTGAGGGTGGCAGTACCGGCGCCGCCCAGGCCGGCGTTGATCGCGTTGATCGCGTCGCCGACCGTGGCATTGGCGCCGAGCGCGGAAAAATCGACCTTGGCACTGGCGACCAGCGTACCGTCATTGGCCGTGACCGCGAAGGTTGCGGCGCCGGTGAAGTGCAGCGCATCACCCGCTCCCAGCGTCGTCTGACGCCCGATCAGCGTCGCCGGTGCCGGCACCGAGGTCGCGGCGTTGCTCGCCGTATTGAGCGTGTTCGCGAAGCCGTCGAACAGCGTGCCGATCTGCTTCTCGAAGCCCGGCAGCGTGGTGTTGCGCAGCTCGATCAGGCCGCCCAGCGTGCCGCCGACACTGCCGGAGGTAATCACGTCTCCGGTCGGCGCGCCCGCCCTGCCGCTGGCGTCGGTGAACCGCACGGTGATCGACGGCGACCCGTCGGGCGTCGAGCCGGTGTAGCTGAGCTCACGCGGCAGACGATCGAGCAGCGCGACGCCGGAGGCGGTATCGATCGACACCCGCCCGTCGGCCTGCGACCGCACGGTGATCTTGACCAGGCTGCCGAGCTGCTCGAGCGCTGCGGCGCGCTGGCTTTCGGCGCCCGCGGTGCCGCGGCCCAGCGCGTTTTCGCTGACGATCGTGCCGTTCAGGTCGTTGATCTGCTTGAGCAGGCCGTTGACCTGCGTCACCGCGTCGGCAACGCCGCTGTCCACCTGGCTCCGCAGGTCCCGCACGTCACCGTCGAGCTGTTGGAAGCCGGCAAGCGCGCTCTGTATCGCGCCGACGAATTCCGCCGACTTGTCGGTGGACACCGGCGGCGCGGTGAGCGCGACGGCAGAGCTCTGCACCGCGTCG
>JBQCHA010000100.1:0-4087 GCA_051955175.1 Sphingomonas sp. | reverse complement strand
TCTCGCCGGTTACTTGCTCTAGGGCGTCAACGAGCATCGCCCCGGCTTCCGCGGCCGGATCGGCACCACGGTGGGCGGGGGGGGGGTCAATATCGGCACCTCCCACCCCGGCCGCCGCGCCGCCGGCGGCGAGGCGGTGCTGCTGCTGTCGGTCGACGAGGCGGTGTCGCCGCAGCTGGCCGAGCAGGTCCGTGCCTTGCCGGGCGTCAAGACGGCGATGGCGCTGGCGTTCTGAACATCTTAAGCCCTCTCCCCGCCGGGGAGAGGGTTTGGGAGAGGGGCCGTGCCCAAGACGGACGAGACACTGCTTCGTCGTGCCAAAACGATGCGTAGCACACCGACGCATCCAGAGGCGCGATTGTGGTTCCACCTCCGGGCCAAACGCCTGAACGGCATCGAATTCAGCCGACAGGTGGTGATCGGCGCCTGTATCGTCGATTTCGTTGCGCGATCACATAAGCTGGTGACCGAGGTTGACGGCGACACGCATGGCGGCAAGGAAGCGGCCGACGCGCGGCGGACCGAGTGGCTCGCCGGACAGGGTTATCGAGTGATCCGGTTCACCAACCGGGATGTGGAAGGAAATATGGACGGCGTTCTCGAGACTATTGTCGCGGCGCTCGGGACTGCCCCTCTCCCCGGCCCTCTCCCCGGGGGGGAGAGGGGGGCGTGACCTCCGCATTGCTTCCCGCCGGTTTCCACGACCGCCTGCCGCCCCATGCCGACGCCGCCGCGCGGCTGGAGGCGTGCGTGCTCGATACCGCTTTCTCGCATGGCTACGAACGCGTCGATCCGGCGCTGGCGGAGTTCGAGGAGGGGTTGGCCGATCGCCTCAAGGCGGCGCGGCCGCAGGACGTGGTGCGCTTCGTCGACCCGGTATCGCAGAAGAGCCTCGCGGTCCGCCCAGACATCACCGCGCAGGTCGGCCGCATCGCCGCCACGCGCATGGCGCACCATCCGCGCCCGGTGCGGCTGTCCTACGCCGGCCCGGTGCTCAAGCTGCGCGCCTCGCAGCTCGCGCCCGAGCGCGAGATGCGGCAGGTCGGCTGCGAACTGATCGGACTCGACAGCGTCGCCGCCGCGCGCGAGATCGTCGAGGTGGCGGTCGAGGCGCTGAACGCGGCGGGCATCGACGGCGTGTCGATCGATTTCACCTTGCCCGACCTCGTCGACCTGCTTGCCGCCGGGCCACGGCCGGTCGCGGCGTCGCAGATCGACCTGCTGCGCGACCGGCTCGATGCCAAGGATGCCGGCGGCGTGGCCGAGATCGCGCCCGACTATCTGCCGCTGATCGAGGCGGCGGGATCGTTCGCGCCGGCGCTGGAGCGGTTGCGCGCTTTCGATCCTGCGCTGGCGTCTCGGCTCGATGGCCTCGCGGCGCTGGCCGATGGTCTCGACGTCGGGCTGACGCTCGATCCGACCGAGCGTCATGGCTTCGAATACCAGAGCTGGCTGGGCTTCTCGATCTTCGCCGGCGGGGTCCGCGGCGAGATCGGGCGCGGCGGCAGCTATACGGTGATGCACGACGGCACCGAGGAGCCGGCGGTCGGCTTCTCGCTCTACATCGACCCGATCATCGACGCGGGCGTCGGTACGCCGGCGCGGCGTCGCCTGTTCGTGCCGCTCGACAGCGATCCTGCGGTGGCCGCGCGCCTGCGCGGCGAGGGCTGGGTGACGGTTGCGGCGCTGGACGCGGACGACACGCCGGAGGCGCAGCTTTGCACGCATGTCCTGGCGGACGGAGACGTTCGGCCGCTCGGCGGTTGACAGGGGTGCGCGGCGGCGGCTAGCGCGCCCCCGCGAATTTTTGAAACGTCTGCGCGCCGAGTCCTGTCGAAGGGCGCGCGGATCGGGCCCGGCAGGGGGAGTCGCATATTCATGGCAAATGTCGCAGTCATCGGGGCCCAGTGGGGCGATGAGGGCAAGGGCAAGATCGTCGACTGGCTCGCCGAGCGTGCCGACGTCGTCGTCCGCTTCCAGGGCGGTCACAATGCCGGCCATACGCTGGTCGTCGGCAACACCACCTACAAGCTGTCGCTGCTGCCGTCGGGCATCGTTCGCGGCACGCCCAGCGTGATCGGCAACGGCGTGGTGCTCGACCCCTGGGCGCTGAAGGCCGAGGTGGAGAAGCTGCGCGGGCAGGGGGTGACGATAACCCCGGAGACGCTGATGATCGCCGACAATTGTGCCCTGATCCTGCCGTTCCACCGCGATCTCGACGCGCTGCGCGAGGATGCCAGCGGCGCCGGCAAGATCGGCACCACCCGGCGCGGCATCGGCCCGGCCTATGAGGACAAGATCGGACGGCGGGCGATCCGGCTGTGCGATCTTGCGCATCTCGACGATCTCGATGCGCAATTGGATCGGCTGACCGCGCACCATGACGCGTTGCGCGCCGGCTTCGGCGAGGCGCCGATCGACCGCGCCAAGCTGATCGCGGAGCTGCGCGACATCGCCGAGTTCGGGCTGCCCTATGCGCGGCCGGTCTGGCGTGACCTCAACGAGGCGCGCGCCGGCGGCAAGCGCATCCTGTTCGAAGGCGCGCAGGGCGTGCTGCTCGACGTCGATCACGGGACCTATCCGTTCGTCACCTCGTCCAACACGATCTCCGGCACCGCGGCCGGTGGCTCAGGATTGGGGCCGAGCGCGGTGGGCTTCGTCCTGGGCATCGCCAAGGCCTATACGACGCGTGTCGGTTCCGGCCCGTTCCCTACCGAGCTCGACGACGAGATCGGCCAGCGGCTGGGCGAGCGTGGCCACGAATTCGGCACGGTGACGGGCCGCAAGCGGCGCTGCGGCTGGTTCGATGCGGTGCTGGTGGGGCAATCGGCGGCGGTCGGCGGCATTACCGGCATCGCGCTGACCAAGATCGACGTGCTCGACGGCATGGACGAGGTGAAAATCTGCACCGGCTATCGACTAAACGGGAAGACGCTGGATTATTTCCCGTCGCACTATGCCGAGCAGGCGGCAGTCGAGCCGATCTATGAATCGATCGAGGGCTGGCATGAATCGACCGCCGGAGCACGCTCCTGGGCGGACCTGCCGGCGGCGGCGATCAAATATATCCGCCGCATCGAGGAACTGATCAACTGTCCCGTCGCGCTGGTGTCGACCAGCCCGGAACGGGACGACACCATCCTGGTGCGTGACCCGTTCGCGGACTGACCGGCGGACGAAGGCTTAGCTGCCGGACGTCCCGCCATCACCGTCGGTGGTGCCGCCCGCCGGCGGCATCGTCCCGGTGGTGTCGGGTGTCGTCGAGCCGGGGCTCGTCGTATCCGGCGACATCGGGGTCGTGGCATCCGGCGACGTGCTGGTGTCCGGCGTGGTCGACGTGCCGGGCGTGGTGTCCGGCGTCATGCCATTGTCCGGCTGCGCCATGTTGTTCTGGACCATGGTGCCGTCGTTCGGGGAAGTCGCTTGCTGGGGGGTGCCGACCGACGCGATCGCCGCGCCCGACATGCCCAGGACGGCGACGCCAAGAAGAGTTGCGATACGCATAGTGCGCTCCTTTCATTACGTGCCAAATTGCACAGGCAGACAATTAACGAGGAGCGTAGATAAAGGAGCCCTGTGACTCGCGGATTGGTCGCAACGCGAGAGCACCTTGCCGGTATAGGTGCGGATTCAGCGACGAACGGAAACTGTCGCCTCGTTCTATTTGATCATCGTCTATCGAGGACTTCGCCAGTTACAAGTAATCTGTTCATCTGGCGTACATGTTGTGCGGCTCGATTGGCTTAGCCGCATTGTGCCCGGTGGAGCAGCTTCTGGTCGGCGAGCACGAGCGCGACCATTGCTTCCACCACCGGCACGCCGCGGATACCGACGCAGGGGTCGTGGCGGCCTTTTGTGGCGATTTCGGCAGCCGCTCCGTTGGGGGTGATCGTCTCGACCGGCGTCAGGATCGAACTGGTCGGCTTGAACGCAACGCGCAGCCGCACCGGCTGGCCGGTTGAGATGCCGCCCGCAATGCCGCCGGCGTGGTTGGCCAGGAAGCGGGGGCCGCCGTTACCCGGCCGCATCGGATCGGCATTGGCCTCGCCGGTCAGCGCTGCGGCCGCGAAGCCGTCGCCGATCTCTA
>JBQCHA010000099.1:0-4832 GCA_051955175.1 Sphingomonas sp. | reverse complement strand
TCCCCACGTAGAAGCTCTTTTGATCAACAAGGTTGGTCGCCTTGCTGTCCGCATGGATGATGACGTGATCGGCGGTGCGACCTTGGGCCGCGAAGGCGGTATCGACATAGGCATGGGCAATGTGCCGGTCGCGCGCGGCATCGAGATTCAGCGTCTCGGTCCTGCCGCCTAACGTCAGGATGGTGGCGGTGCGGGCCTGCTCGTCCACCGCGATGACCTCGCCGCGCGTGCCGTTAACGCGGCCCGCCTCGCGGTCGTTGCGGGTGAACCGGATGCTGTCGCCGGCTTTCAAGTCCATCGGCTGCGGCGCGAACGCTTGGGCATTGCCCGCGCCCCATTGGCTTAGCCGCCAATCCACGTCGCGCCCATCCTCCGATCTCAGAGCAATGGCGGCCTTCGCCGGGTCGATGCTTTCGACGCGATAGGCTTCTCCGCGTGCCACGCCCTTCTCGGCATAGTCGCGGGTGAACCGCACCACGTCGCCCTTGTCGTAGCTCAAAGGGTCGCGTGCCTCGGCGCGGGTCAGCCTCTTGTTAGCGAGGCTCTGCATCGCGACGGCCGGGCCGGTCAGCGCGCCCGACCTGGCGAGCGCCGTCCGAATATCGGCGGTGAGCGCATCGCGCCCCTCACGCGATGGCTCGATAACGAGGGTGCGGGCGCGCGCAGCCTTGTCCATCCCTGCATATCGCTCGGCGATGGCGGCGAACCGCTCGGCGCGATCGGCGCTCTCGATGATCTGGCCGCCGCCGCGATCCAGCGCGGCGAGCGCCTTCTTGGCATCGCCCTCAATCGACGCCAGCACGGCCTCCTTTGTCGCCGCGTTTGTCTGGCGGACGATTTCACCGAGTTTCGCGGTTTCCATGCCCGCCCCCTGCAATTGCGCGAAGGCCGCGCCCGCCTCGACCGATCCAAGCTGCTTCACGTCACCGACAAGGATGATACGGGCATTCTGCTTGTCGGCCAGGTCGAACAGCCGCGCGGTATCGCGTGCCGACAAAAGCGATGCCTCGTCTACGATCCACGCGGCGGGCTGCCCCGGATGTGGATGCTCGGGCGACAGCAAATGCCGGGCAACGGTATCGCTGCGCGTGCCGAGCGCTTCGCCCAGCACCATCGCCGCTGAGGCCGTGGGCGCGAGCGCAACAATCGACACGCCGCGCGCTTCGGCCTCGCGGGCGAAGGTCGCGAGAACGGTCGTGGTCTTGGCGGTGCCTGCATAGCCCTGCAGGGCGGTGACACGGTTGCGGCTTGTAAGAAGCTGCTCGGTGGCGGCGCGCTGGTCGGTGTTCCACCCCATACTCGCCCGTTCCGATTGCGCGGCGGTGCTGGCAACGGCCTTGGCGGCGGCGAGCGGCGAAGCGATCGGCGCGAGCGCGCCGCGTCCATCCGCCTCGATCCGCAGCACCTTGGCTTCGGTTTCGACATTCTGGCGCGTGGTGAACCCGGCGAACTCGGCGCCGCGTCGGTCCTGAAAGGTGCGGTCGATCAATGCGCCCTCTCTGGTCGCCGCGTCGATCGCCGCGCCGATCTCGGCGTAGCCGACCTTGCCCAGCCCGATCCGTCCGGCTTCCTCCTGCAAGGCAGCGGCGGAAAACACCGATTGCCGCTCGCCGAGCTTGTCGGCGGCATGGGCGATGGCGCGATCCGCCATTGTCGCCTCTGCGGCCATATCGGCGCGATGCCCGGCGCTGCCTGCGCGGGTCTCGGCCTCGCCGACCATCGCCAGCCGCGCGTCCGTTCCGAACCCGGCCCGGTTCGCCGTCTCGCGCCAGTCGGCAACAAGGCTGCCATGATCGGTCTGAGCCTTTGCTTGCCGGGTGTCGAGCGCGGCAATCTGCTTTTCGGCGGCGCTCGCCGTGTCGCGCGAGGTGCCCCGATCGCCAAGCGCCGCTTCGATCTCGGCGCTGCGGGTGCTGAACGCGGCCATGACATTACCCGACACGCCCTTGATCTCGAACAGCGAGTCCTTGCCCGTCTCGATCTCATAGCCGAGTTCGCGGACCTTCAGCGCGAGCTCCTGCCGGTAGATCGCGCCAATCTGCTTTTGAAGCTGGTAGATTGCGCGCGGTTCAAGGCTGCGCCATGCGCCGTCCTCACCCCGCGTCGCGTTCATGATGACATTGTGGGTGTGAAGCTGCGGGTCTTGGGCGCGGCTGGTACCGTGCTGAAAGCTGGCGACGACGAGATTGCCGGTCTCATCGCGGGTCACGGTGCCGCCTTCGCGGATGCGGGTCGCGGCCAAGTGCTTCTCGACATGCGCCATCGCGGTTTTGACCGCCTGCCCATGCGCCGCGATCAATCGCCGGTCGCCCGCGACCTCGGCCATGATCGATACCGACTTGGGCGCGCTCAGGGTCACGTCCCAGCCGGGACGATGTTCCAACTGTCCGTCGCGATAAGTGCCAAGCTGCTGGTCGCCAATCCTGCCGTCCAGCAACTCGCGGAACTGGTCGCGATCCACCTCGCCGGAAAGGCCCAGCGTCTCCGCGCCCGCGCCCTGCCACTCGGATGGCGACAAGCCGCCCTCGGCGTAATAGTCGTCGGCTTCGTAATAGCTGCTGGCCTGCGCCGAACTGGTCAGCGCCGATACCGACGCCACCATCAGACCGGCCCCCGGCCCTTGGGTGGCGGCGGCGACGACCGCGCCGATGGAGGCGGAGAAGGAGACGACGCCGCGGTCTGCACCGCCTGCTGCCAAAGCGTGGTTTTCGGATCGCCCGCGACGAACCCCGGCTGGCGGGCCTTCCCGCGCCGCGCAATATGATCGGCGGTGATCTTGATCCGCGCGACCGGCAAGCCGTCGGGGAACAGCAAATAGCCCTCATATTTCGGCAGGCGGAGTTCGCTTTCGAGAACAGCGGGCCGCATTTTTCGCATCCGGCCCAAGGTCGTGCGCGCCGCATCGTCGCCCTCGGCGACCGCGTCGGTCATGGTTTGGATGTCGACTTCGCATTCACCGATCGTCTGACTGGCCCAGATACGGGTCTCGCTGTCGATAGTCTGGAGGAACAGCTTGGTATTGCAGCATCCCAACATCGACTCCGCGATCTGCGGTCCATAGCGATGCCGCATCTGGCCGAGCGCCTGAAAGGTCAGCACGACCGCCGCGCCGAACTTGCGCCCCTCGGGCAAGAGCCGCGCGAGGTTATCGACGCGCGGCAGGTCGGCCAGCTCGTCGAGCACGAACCAGATGCGCCGGTCGGGCGATGGCGTAAGCCCCAGCACGGCACTCGCCGCGCATTCGAGCCAGCAGGCGAGCAGCGGCTTCGACGCCTCGAAATAATCCTCCTTGCGCGGCACGAATACCCACGGGCGGGCGCCGGTGCGCTTGTCGAAGCCCGCGATGAAATCGCGGAAAGCGAAGGGATTCTCACCATCCTTCGGCATTCGCAGGAACTGGATGAGATTCGCCGCTTTCGCGAGCATGAAGAGCACGCTGCCGGTGGCCCGGTCGGCATCGTCGGAGAATGTCCGGGCCGACGACGTGTCTTTCAGCCAGCTCTTAAGCTTGTCCTTGTCCCATTTCTGAAGCGCTTCGAGCAGGTCCGGCAGCGTGCATTTCTCCTCCTTCCACAATTCCCGGATCATGTTGGCGACGAGGATGCGGCTGGTTTCCAACCAGACATCGCGATCATGCTGGCCGGTTTCGGTGATAAGCTGCTGCGCGATGCGGTCGGCGTCTGCGGGGTGCGCGATCTCGGCGAATGGCGACCAGAAAGCGCACCGGGCATCGAACGGGTTCAAGATGAGATCGCCGCGCTCGGGGTCGTAATAGTGGGCGATGAACTCGCCGCTGGTATCATAGACCAACGCCGCCTCGCTGCGCGCTTCGATCCCATCAAGCATTTGGCGCAGCGCCGTGGTCTTGCCGCTGCCGGTCGTGCCGATCATCGCCATATGGCGCGTCTCGAGCCGCGACGGGATCGGCACCGCGCCGATGGCGAGCGCACGGGGTCCGGCTTCGGCGGCGGTTAGTGCCGCAAGCTGCTTCTCGGTGGTAACGAGGGTTCCGGCGATGACACGATCGCGCAAGGCGCGCTCGCGACGCCGCGCCCTGACGCCGCGCAAGAGAAGTAGGCCGGACAGCCAACCGACGAAGCCGAGCAGACCGCCTTTGACCGACAGCGACAAGAGGCGTGATACCGATCCGCGATAATATGGGTGCGCGACCACATCACCGGCGGGGACGCGATATTGCCTTCCATCATATGTGACGGTGATTGCCGGATCGGGACTGAAGGCGATCCAAAGCGCTCCGCGCGCATAGGCATAGACGCCGATCGCCCATTGCTCGTCCTTGTCGAGCATCGCGTAGGGCGCGCCGACCACACCCAAGGCGACCGATGCGAGCATGACGCCCACCTGTCGCTTGAACCGCTGCCACTGGCTCAGCCGATGATGCCGACGCAAGGCGTCGGCATGGATGCGGCGATCGTTGGATACGGTCATGGACGCTTCCCCTGCGAGAGCCGCCGCTGGCGATCATAGGCCTCGTTGATCTCGGCGACGGCGATCTCATCGGTGGTGCGCTCACCCAACCCCGCGCTGCGGGCGTAGCAATAGGCGGCGCAGGCGGTGAACAGCGCCCGGTCCAGCATATGTTCGACATCGATAATGCGGTTGCTGATCGACGCCAGTTCGGAGACCAGTTCCCCCGATATGGCATCGCGCGCGGCGGGGTCGGCGAGCGTCGCGACGCCCGTCTTCACGCTGCGCTGGAGCATCGCATAGACGCTGATGCCTCGGCGCTCAGCGAGCGCGCGAAGCGCTTTGTCGAGCGATACGGGCACGCGGATGGTGTGGCGGACGAGTTTCATCGACCGCCTCCCACG
>JBQCHA010000098.1:0-4121 GCA_051955175.1 Sphingomonas sp. | reverse complement strand
TCCGGCTCGGCTTCGGCCGCTACACCAGGGAGGAAGACGTGATCGACGCGCTCGACCGCATCACTGCCGCCGCCGAGGCGCAGCGCATCGCGACATGATGAAGATACGTTTCATCAGCGCCGACGGCGCCACCGCGGAGGAGGTGCAAGGCTCCCCCGGCGACCGGCTGCTCGATCTCGCGCAGGCCTATGGCCAGCCGCTCGAGGGCACGTGCGAGGGGCAGATGGCCTGCTCGACCTGCCATGTCATTGTCGATGCTGCCGACTTCGACCGCCTGCCGCCGGCGAGCGAGGCCGAGGAGGACATGCTCGACCTCGCTGTCGGCGCAACGCGGACCAGCCGGCTCGCCTGCCAGATCGAGCTCGTCGACGGGCTCGACGGCCTGACGGTCAGGATGCCGCCAGGCGCGCGAGACATGCGGTGGCGGTGACCGTCGACCGGCGGCTGGTGCTCGGCGGTGCGCTGGCGCTCGGGCTCGCGGGCAGGCTGCCGGCCGCCGCGCCGGTACCCGATCTCGACGCCATCGCCCGGGCTGCCGGCGGCCGCCTCGGCGTCGCCGCGCTCGACACCGGCAGCGGTCGCCGCCTGGCGCACGACGCCGACCGGCGTTTCGCGCTGTGCTCGACCTTCAAGGTGGTGCTCGCCGCCGCGATCCTGGCGCAGGTCGACGCCGGCCGTATCGCGCTCGCGCAGCCGCTCGGCTTCACCGATGCCGACATCCTGTCCTACGCGCCGGTGGTGCAGCGCCACCGCAGCACGCACCGGCTGACCGTTGCCGAGGCCTGCGCCGCCGCGGTGCAGTGGAGCGACAACAGCGCCGCCAACCTGCTGCTCGCGCGGATCGGCGGGCAGGCCGCGCTCACTCGCTTCATCCGCGCCGCCGGCGATCCGGTCACCCGGCTCGACCGGAACGAGCCGTCGCTCAACATCGTCCCGCCGGGCGACCTGCGCGACACGACGACGCCCGCCGCGATGGTCGGCCTGTTGCACGCACTGCTGCTGGGGGAGGTGCTGCGGCCGGCCAGCCGGCGCATCCTGCTCGGCTGGATGGACGGGTGCCAGACCGGCAAGGAGAAGCTCCGCGCCGGCCTGCCCGCCGACTGGCAGGTCGGTGACAAGACCGGCAACAGCGGCCATGGCGCGGTCAACGACGTGGCGATCGCCCGCCCACCCGGCCGCGCGCCGATCCTGGTTGCCTGCTATCTCGACGCTCCGAAGCTGGACGGCGAGGGGGCGGATCGAATCCACGCCGCGGTCGGCCGGGCGGTCGGCGCCGCTTTCGCCTGACGCCCGCGCAACCCTCGTCGTCATCGTGCGTTCGATGCCGCCGCAGGGGGACTGCACGAAAGGACTACCGATGAAGGTGTTCGCTTTGATTTCCGCCGGGTTGCTGGCGTCGGCGGGCCTCGCTGCCGCGCCGGCCAGCGCGCAGCATCACACTGTCGTCCACACACGCGTGGTCACGCACACCCGCACGCACACCCGCGGCCACTCGCGCTGGAAGAAGGTGTGCCGCACTTATTGGCATCACCATCACAAGGTTCGCACCTGCCACCGTGAGCGCACGCGCTGGTAAAGGCTTGAACGTCCCGCCCGGCTCCGCCATATGGCGCGCGGGAGTCGGGCGGACGCAGTCATCGCCAACCCGGTCAGGTCCGGAAGGAAGCAGCCGCAACGATTTCGCTGCGGGTCGTTCCGGCTCCCACCACGCAGCGCGCACGCCGGCAGCGAAGCTGCGGTCGAGGCGCGCAAGCGCCAACGGCCGCGCTCAAGCGCCGACCGACGGGGCGGCTTCCCCGTGACGTCGCCACTCCGCTCCTTCAAGCACGATCGATGGTTCCTGCGGATGGCAGGTCACCAGGTCGGTGTGGCCGAACCCCTTGGTATAATCGAGCACCGAAATCACCACCGGCTCGAGCCGTACGAGGCAGAGCTGCTCGGGCGTCGGCCGTGGCCCGGGCATGGCCGAATATTCGGGGTAGCGCTGCCACACCAGGTCGAGGATGCGCAGCCCCGCGTCATGCGCTTCGACGACATGCGCGTGCGCCGCCATCGATAGCCCCTCGATCGTCATCAGGCTGGTCGCGTCGCCATCGATCGTCAGCGACACGCGATCGTCACGCGCGATGTTCGCCGCCTTCTGGCTCTCGCGCCCGCACAGGAAATAGATGTCGAGCCCCTCGTTGGCATAGCCCACGGTCGTCGCCTGCGGCCAGCCATCGGGCCGCAGCGTGGCGATCGTCATCAACCGGTGCCGATCGAGCAGCGAGACGATCTTGCTCCGCAGCGTGCTGTCCATAGCGAACCTCCCGTCGCCACCCGAATCGGCACCCGCCATGATGCCCCGCGGCAGACGCGCGCGCAGTTGGGGGTTCTACGAAGGGGGGCGAGGGGGGCGGCCCGAAGCGCAAACTCGCGTTCGCGGCGTAGCGGAGAACGCCGATCCTCGCATCGTCGTCCCCGCGGAGGCGGGAATCCAGGAGCGCTCCCCGCAATGACACGCGCAAGCGCACCACGTCTGGATTGCCGGCTCCGAGAAAATGACAATTGGGGTGGTTTGCGCTCCGGCAGGCTTCAGGCAGAAAGTTGGGAATGCGGTTATTCGAGATTGCCGAAAGCCTCGATAATGCGCTCCCGATCATAATCGAGAAGCCAACTGTTATGCTGCCTGTAGAGTTCGACAAGCGTGTCGCGCTTCAAAGAGATTACGTCCATTCCCCTATCGTCATAGACGTGCACTAAAATTTGCCTCGCTGGATCGATAAGAAACGACGTAACCGGGGCTTTGGGCGCCACAACCATTTCGCATGAGATTGCGCACCAAATAATAACGTCTCGGTCCTCGGGAGCATCTCTTAGATCGAATATTTTCCCTGTCGCATCCCGCTGCCCGTCCTCATCATCGGGCAGACTGTATCGGGGATGTCCGCCCTTCCATTCTCCGATCGGTTGTGAACGAAAACCCGCTTGCTCCAAGGCCGCAAAACCATCCCTCGCCGGCGCGCGAATATCGAGGTGACAGGCTGGCCAGCAGCCGATTACCGAAACAAGTTCCTCTGCCTCCGCGAAGACGTCGTTCGTGAGGGTCCTTGCCCTTCCGAACGCCCGAACGAACCTCGGAACAGATCGGTCGGTATCGAAAGATTCTCCACCCAGCTCGAACCGCAGGCGGAACGGCGAAGCGCAATATGGCTCGGCCCATTTCTCATCAAAAGGGAGGTTGGTCATCTCGCGATGTTATGCGGACAATCGGAAGTCCGCTACCAGGCGGCGCCCCAATCGCTTTGGACGGCAACACCTGGGCACAACCCGCCGTTGCGGTGAAGCAAGCGCGGCCGAATCCCCCCCTGTCCCGCCGCCCACGCGCATGCTAGGAACAAAGCATGACCATGCCACCTCCGCCCCCGCGCCGCGCGCTCCCTTCCACAGTGGCGCGCGGCAAGCCTAGATATCAGGCGATGAGCGATTCCCTCGATCTCGGCGAGCCGCCGCAACCGGCCAAGGCTGACGCCTATCGCGTGCTGGCGCGCAAGTACCGTCCGCAGACGTTCGGCGCGCTGATCGGGCAGGACGCGATGGTGACGACGCTCGCCAACGCGATCCGGCGCGGCCGGCTGGCGCATGCCTTCCTGCTGACCGGCGTGCGCGGCGTCGGCAAGACCTCGACCGCGCGGCTGATCGCCAAGGCGCTCAACTGCATCGGCCCGGACGGGCAGGGCGGTCCGACGATCGATCCCTGCGGCGTGTGCGAGCCGTGCCGCGCGATCGCCGAAGGCCGCCATATCGACGTGATCGAGATGGACGCCGCCAGCCATACCGGCGTCGACGATGTGCGCGAGATCATCGATGCCTCGCGCTACGCGGCGGTCTCGGCGCGCTACAAGATCTACATCATCGACGAAGTTCACATGCTGTCGAAGAACGCGTTCAATGCGCTTCTGAAGACGCTCGAGGAACCGCCCGAGCATGTGAAGTTCCTGTTCGCGACGACCGAGGTCAACAAGGTCCCGGTGACGGTGCTGTCGCGAACCCAGCGTTTCGACCTTCGCCGGATCGATCCCGAAAAGCTGGTCGCGCATTTCGCGACGGTCGCCAAGGCCGAAGGCGTGGATGTCGAGCCC
>JBQCHA010000097.1:0-15200 GCA_051955175.1 Sphingomonas sp. | reverse complement strand
TGCCGAAGCAGCGCCAGTCGCTGTTCTTCTCGGCGACCATGCCCAAGGCGATCCGCGAGCTGGCCGATCAGTTTCTCAACGACCCGGCGACGGTGTCGATCAAGCCGGCGGCGACCACTGCCGAGCGGGTCGACCAGTTCGTCACCTTCGTCGATCAGAAGGAAAAGCAGGCGCTGCTGACGATCAGGCTCGCCGATCCCGAGATCGAGCGCGCGATCGTCTTCACCCGCACCAAGCACGGCGCCGACCGCGTGGTGAAGCTGCTCGGCGGCAACGGCATCGCGGCGCACGCGATCCATGGCAACAAGAGCCAGCCGCAGCGCGAAAAGGCGCTCGCCGCATTCAAATCGGGCAGCGTGCCGATCCTGGTCGCGACCGACATCGCCGCGCGCGGCATCGACGTGTCGGGCGTGAGCCATGTGTTCAACTTCGAACTGCCCAACGTGCCGGAGCAGTACGTCCACCGCATCGGCCGCACCGCGCGTGCCGGCGCCAGCGGCGTTGCGATCGGCTTCTGCGCCGATGACGAGCGGCCGTATCTGCGCGATATCGAGCGGCTGACGCGGCAGAAGATCACCGTCGAGCCGCTGCCGGCCGACTTCGTCAACATCGCCGCCAAGATCCAGGCCGAACGCAAGAAGGCGATCGGCGCCGACCCCGCCCCGCGCGAGGATCGCCCGCGCGAGCCGCGTCGTCCCCGCGCGACGCACAAGCCGGTCCCGACCGGCGACGCACAGCGCCGCGGCCGTCCGCAGGGGGATCGCCGCAACGATCGCCGTCCGGCCGATGCCGTCGGGGGCGAGAACCGCCGTCCGGCGCAGGCCGACGGCCAGCGTGGCCCGCGCCGCGACGGTGACAACCGCCGCCAGGGCGAAGGCCAGCGCCAGCCGCATCGCGGCGGCGAGCCTCGGGCGCAGCATGGCGATGCCTTTCGGCAGGAGGGCGGGCAGGACCGCCGCCGCCCGCGCAGCAATAACCGCCGTGGCGGCCAGCGCCGTCCGCAGAGCGCGCATAGCTGAGGTGCATGCGGCCGGTCCTGGCGACCGGCCGCGCGTTCCTATCGTTCGCTGACTCGCTGTCGGCGGCGCCCGACCGCCGCCGACACCAGCAGCACCGCCAACCCCCCGAGCGCGAGGGCGCAGCCGACCGGGCCGGTCGAGGTCCAGCCATAGCCGGCGGCGATCGCCATGCCGCCGAGCAGCGGGCCCAGCGCATTGGCGGTATTGAACGCCGAATGGTTGAGCGCCGCGGCGAGCGCCTGGGCATCGCCGGCAACATCCATCAACCGCGTCTGCAGCACCGTGCCGAGTGCACCGCCGATGCCGATCGCCGTCACGTCGGCGAGCATCGCCCACCAGTTGCCGGCAGCGAGCGGGAACAGCGCCAGCGCCGCCGCGCTCCACACCAACAGCACCGCGGCCGTCCGCATCAGCGCACGATCGGCGAAACGCGGCGCGATCAGGTTGCCGGCAGTCATGCCGAGCCCGAACACCATCAGCGCCACCGGGATCAGTCCGGGCGCGACGCCGGTTACGTGGACCAGCGTATCGGCGAGATAGGTGTAAACGGCGAACATGCCGCCGAACCCGATCGCGCCGATGCCGAGCGTCAGCCACACCTGCGACCGCTTCAACGCACCGAGTTCGCGCAGCGGACTGGCGCCGTGCTCGGGCGCGTCGCGCGGCGCAAAGATCGCCACCAGCACCGCGGTCGTCGCAGCGAGCGCGGCGACCACACCGAACGCCCAGCGCCAGCCGACGCTCTGCCCCAGCCAGTTGGCCAGCGGCACGCCGACAACCGTCGCCGCGGTGAGCCCCAGCATCACCCGCGCCACCGCCTGCGTCCGCCGCTCGCGCGGTACCAGCGACGCGGCGACCAGCGAGGCGATGCCGAAATAGGCGCCGTGCGGCAGCCCGCTCAGGAAGCGGAACAGCAGCATCCAATGATAACTCGGCGCCAGGCCCGACAGGCCGTTGGCCACCGCGAAGACGCCCATCAGCGCGATCAGCAGCGTCCAGCGCGACAGCTTCGCAGCGATCACGGCCATGATCGGCGCGCCGACCACCACGCCGAGAGCGTAGGCGCTGATGACATGCCCGGCGGTCGGCGCATCGATGCCGAGATCACGGGCGAAATCGGGCACCAGGCTCATCGTCGCGAATTCGGTGGTGCCGATCGCGAACCCGCCGACGGCGAGCGCCAGGTGGGTCAGGCCGACATGGCGGACCGTTGGCGCCGCCGGGCGCGCCAGGGTGGTGGTGACTGCATCCATCGCGCCTAGCTGGCCATGCTGCAGTGCAGCGTCAATGAAGTTTTCCTATCGCACCCGACCCCCTTGCCGGGGAGCGGATCGCCGCTTCGGTGGTTGTTCCGGTCGAGCAAAAGGAGAAATCAGGATGGACATCAGCACCCAGACCGCCGCCGAACGCATCGCCCGCGTGCTGGCCGGCCAACGGATCAGCGCCAATGCCGAGGGCGACGAGGAATCCGCTGCGCAGCTGGTCGAGAACAGCTGGAAGGATTACCTGATGGACGCTGTCGCCGTGCTCCGCACGTTACGCGAGCCCGACGAGGCAATGGCCGCCGCCGGCGATCCCGCGGTTTGGGAAAAGATGATCCGGGTGGCCATCGAGCAGACCAAGCCGGACACCGTGGTACTCTGAGGCGCGCATGACTATTCCCCAGGCGCCTCTCCAGGTTGAGCGGCGAGTGCCGAAGGCGCGCAGGGTGTGGGTGAGGCGCTGAAGGTGAACGTCAGCGCACCAGCCTCACCGCCCCCCGCTGCCTCCGTCACGCGACCACATCATCCTGCCGCCGACCCAGGTCTGTTCGACATGGACGTTGCGGATCTGGCTGGGGCTGGCCATCGTCGGGTCGTGGTCGACGATGATGAAGTCGGCCCATTCGCCCGGCGCCAACATCCCGAAGCGATCCTCGGCGAAGCTCGCGTAGGCGCTGCCGCGCGTATAGGCGTCCCACGCCTGTTCGATCGTCACCCGCTGCTGCGGTTGCCAGCCGCCGAACGGCAGGTCCTGCGCATTCTGCCGTGTCGTCGCCGCCGCCAGGCCATGGAACGGATTGGGATCGCCCCCCGGTGCGCCCGAGCCGAACGCCAGCGGCGCACCGGCATCGAGCATCCCGCGCCAGGCGAACGCACCGCCCAGCCGGGCCGCCCCCAGACGCGCCTCCACCATCGCCGTGTCGGCCACCGCCGCGCTTGGCTGCATCGAGGCGACGAGCCCGTGCTTCCCGAACTGCGGCAGGTCCGCCGGATCGGTGATCGCCGCGCTTTCGACACGCCAGCGCCGATCGCCCTTGTAGGTATCGGATAGCGCGTCGATCGCGCCCAGCGCCTGCGCATTGGCCTTGTCGCCGACTGCGCGCACGGTGACCTGGAAACCATCCATCGCCGCACGGCTCATCGTGTTGCGCAACTGGTCGTCGGTCAGCAGGCAGGTGCCGCTGCTCTTCGCGTCATCGGCATAGGGCGCCTTCAGGCACGCGTCGCGCGTGCCGAGCGGCCCATCCTCGTGCACCGTCACGCCGACCATGCGCAGCATGTCGTCATAGAGCCAGGGCGACGGACCGTTGCCCGCGGCGCGATTGGCGGTCTCGATCGAATCGGCATAGCTGACGATCCGCATGCGCAGGTTGCCGGCATCGGCGCCGCGGCGGAACACCAGCCAGTCATCCAGCGTAGTGCCCATATCGTCGGCCGCCGTGACGCCGCTCGCCAGCAGCACCTGCTGCGCCTTGATGAAGGCAAGGTCACGCTCGCGCGCCAACGGCTGCGGCACGACGCGTTCGACCAGGGCGCGTGCGCTCCCGGTCAACAGGCCGTGGTCGATCGCGCCGCCGGCGGGCGGCTTGGTCGCGGCGGAAATGC
Source organism: Sphingomonas sp. (assembly GCA_051955175.1). Taxonomy (GTDB): domain Bacteria; phylum Pseudomonadota; class Alphaproteobacteria; order Sphingomonadales; family Sphingomonadaceae; genus Sphingomonas. Next base: position 11,314 of record JBQCHA010000097.1, on the reverse strand, counting down.
CCGCCGCGGCGAGCGCCTGCGAATTGACCCACAGCGCGCGGCCGTCGCTGCGCTCCAGCACCACCGGCCGATCGCCCGCCACCGCGTCGAGGTCGGCCGCGGTCGGCGCCTTGCCCCACGCGGCGGGGTCCCACCCGGCACCCAGGATCCACTTCCGGTCGGGATGCGCGGCGACATAGGCGGCGATCTTCGCCTGCGCATCGGCCAGCGACTGCGTGCCCGACAGGTCGAGCTCGAGCGTGCGAAAGCCAAGGTCCATCACATGCGTCTCGGCGTCGACGAAGCCCGGCATCAGCACCTTGCCGTGCATGTCGGTGCGCCAGTCGAGCTTTTCGGGGCGCTTGTCGCCGTCCTTCAGCAGCTTGGTGATCTTCCCCGCCGGCGTCAGCAGCAGGCCGGTGAAGTGGATCACCTTGCCATGCTTGTCGAGCGCCAGGCCGTCGACATTGTCGATCAGCGCGTCGGCGAGCGCCGGCGTCGCCACCAGCGTCGTGGCCAGCAGGGCGCCGAGCGCCCGCGCGACGAGCTTCACTTGGGCAGCCTCCGCACGATCGCGCTGGTATCCTGCCGCGCGCCGCCCAGCTTCTGCACCTCGGCATAGAACTGGTCGACCAGCGCGGCGACGGGCAGCACCGCGCCGTTGCGCTTTGCTTCGTCGAGCGCGAGGCCCAGGTCCTTCCTCATCCAGTCGATCGCGAAGCCGAAATCGAACTTGTCCTCGCTCATCGTCTTCCAGCGGTTGACCATCTGCCACGACGAGGCGGCGCCGCCCGAGATCGCCTCGAACACCTTGTCGCAATCGAGCCCGCTCGCCTGGGCGAAGCGCAGGCTTTCCGCGACGCCCTCGATCACCCCGGCAATCGCGATCTGGTTGCACATCTTGGTCGTCTGGCCGGCGCCGGGGCCGCCGACATGTGTGATGCGCGCAGCATAGGCCTGCATGAAAGGCTCGGCCTTGGCCATCGCCGCGTCGGTACCGCCGCACATGATCGACAGCTTGCCGTTCTCGGCCCCCGCCTGGCCGCCCGACACCGGTGCGTCGACCGACAGGAAGCCGCGCCGCTCCGCCTCATCAGCCAGCCGCCGCGCGATCGCCGCCGACACGGTGGTGTGATCGACGAACACGCTGCCTTCGCCCATCGCGTCGAAAGCACCCTGCTCACCCAGCGTGACGGCGGCGAGATCGTCGTCGTTGCCGACGCACGCGAGCACCGCGTCCTTGCCGCGCGCCGCGTCGGCGGGCGTATCGGCGACGGTGCCGCCATACTCCTTCGCCCACGCTTCCGCCTTCGCCCGCGTGCGGTTGAACACCGTCACCTCGTGGCCTGCGCGCACCAGGTGACCCGCCATCGGCGCACCCATGACGCCCGTTCCGATGAATGCCAGTCTTGCCATAGCTCCCGCGCATAAGGCCTGTTTCCCCGCGACGCCAGATCGTCTAGGCCGCATCGGTCATGGCTACTCGACCCGCGACTTCGCAATCCGCCCTGCCCGTCTCGATCGATGATGTCCGCGCGGCGCATGAGCGGATTCGCGACGCGATCGTGCGCACGCCGACGCTGATCAGCCGGACGCTGAGCGAGATGACCGGCGCGACGGTCTATCTGAAGTTCGAGAACCTGCAGTTCACTGCCGCCTACAAGGAGCGCGGCGCACTCAACACGCTGCTGCAGCTCGATCCCGAGTCGCGTGCCAAGGGCGTGATCGCTGCGTCGGCCGGCAACCATGCGCAGGGCCTTGCCTATCACGCCAATCGGCTGGGCATCAAAGCGGTGATCGTGATGCCGACCAACACGCCGACGGTGAAGGTTATGCAGACCGAGGGCCATGGCGCCGAGGTTGTGCTGCACGGCGCCACCTTCGACGCGGCCTATGCCCATGCCCGCGCGCTGGAGGCGGAGCGCGGCTACACCTTCGTTCATCCGTTCGACGATCCGCGCATCATCGCCGGCCAGGGCACCACCGCGATCGAGATGCTGGAGGACGTGCCGGCGATCGACACCTTCGTCACGCCGATCGGCGGCGGCGGCCTGATCTCCGGCATGGCGACGGTGGCGCGCGCGGCGGATCATCAGATCGAGGTGGTTGGCGTCGAGGCGGAGCTGTTCCCGTCGATGTACAACCGGCTGAACGGCACGCACATGGACTGCGCCGGCGATACGCTGGCCGAGGGCATCGCCGTCAAGGAGCCGGGCGCGATCACTTCCAGAATGGTCGAGTCGCTGGTTGACGACATCGTATTGGTCAGCGAGCGCAGCCTGGAGGAAGCGGTGAGCCTGCTGCTCCAGATCGAAAAGACGGTGGTGGAGGGCGCCGGCGCGGCGGGCCTCGCTGCGCTGCTCGCTTATCCGGAGCGGTTCAAGGGCCGGACCTGCGGCATCGTGCTGTGCGGCGGCAATATCGACACGCGGCTGCTCGCCAATGTGCTGCTCCGCGATCTCGCGCGGTCGGGGCGGCTGGCGCGCCTGCGCATCCGGCTGCAGGATCAGCCCGGCGCGCTGTACGGCGTCGCCCGCATCTTCGAGCAGCAGCGCGCCAACATCATCGAGGTCTATCACCAGCGCGTGTTCACCACGCTGCCGGCCAAAGGCCTGATCACCGACATCGAATGCGAAACGCGCGACCGCGCCCATCTCGACCGCCTGATCCAGGCGCTGCGCGACGCGCAATACGAGGTCAGCCAGGTCGAACTCGCCTGATTGGCACGCCACCGTTACGGCGGCGTGACCTTCTTGATCAGGGCAATTACGAATTGCGCGCTGACCCCTTTTCGCCGCGCCGGCATATGATAATAGATCAGGCAGCTTTCAGGTGGCATCGAGTCGATAACACCGGAACGGAGGTAGCCCTCGGGTCGCACTAGGGCCAGCCCGGGACGAGTGGAAATTCGTCCCGGGCTTTACCCGTTTCGAAACGGGTCAGCGCCTATCCCTCTTTGATGGCAAATCGGCTTTGCATCGCGGCGGCGAGGACTCATATTGTTCGCATGACGGCGACCGGCAGTGGCACCAGGGAGGTCGGGCGGTGAGCGCTCCATTCAAGTTTCCGCGCTTCTTCGTCACCAGCCCCACGCCGTGCCCCTATCTGCCCGGCCGCCTGGAACGGAAGGTCTTCACCGAACTGAGCGGCCCGCATGCCGGCGAACTCAACGATGCGCTCGGCCGCATCGGGTTCCGGCGCAGCCAGGCGGTCGCCTATCGCCCCAGCTGCGCGGGCTGCACAGCGTGCGTCTCGGTGCGCGTCGTCAACGACGAGTTCGCGCCCAACGCCAGCCAGCGCAAGCAGCTGCGCCGAAACGACGATCTCGACGTCACCGCCTGCCGCGCCTGGGCGACCGACGAGCAATATCAGCTGCTGCGCCGTTATCTCGACACCCGCCATCCCGACGGCGGCATGACCAGCATGGACGAGAGCGACTATGCCGACATGGTCGAGCGCAGCCCGGTCAATTCGTTCGTGATCGAATATCGCGAGCCGGCCGTCGACGGCGCCCGCGGCCGCCTGGTCGGTGCCTGCCTGACGGACCAGCAGGCCGACGGGCTGTCGATGATCTACAGCTTCTTCGAGCCCGACCATCCGCAGCGCAGCGGGCTCGGCACCTACATCATCATGGACCACATCCTGCGCGCCCGCGCGGTCGGCCTGCCCTATGTCTATCTCGGCTATTGGGTCGAGGGATCGACGCGCATGGCGTACAAGACCCGGTTCCGCCCGATCGAGATGCTGGGCGCCGCGGGGTGGCAGCGCATGCCCGACCCCGAAGCCAGCAGCGCGCCGCAGCACGCGCTGGCCTGATCCCACCGGAAGGTCAGCCTTGGGCCGACTCGTCGCTGGCGGCTTCGTCGCTCACGGAGTCGAGGAACCATGCCTCGACCGGGCCGGTCAGCTTGATGGTCAGCGGCTGGCCGTGGCGATCGACCTTCTTGCCGAGCGCGACGCGGATCCAGCCTTCGGAGATCGAATATTCCTCGACGTCGGTCCGCTCGATGCCGCGAAAGCGGATACCGATGCCGCGCTGCAGGACGGCCTGATCGAAATAGGGGCTGCGCGGGTTGATCGCGAGGTGATCAGGCGGCGTGTCGGTGGTCTGATTGTCGCTCATGGCGCGCGCTCATGGCGCAAATCGCGCGGTCACGCAAAAGGAAAGCGGCGCGGTGGGACTTCCCCCCGCGCCGCACCCCCTGCCCTCAACGACAGACCCGCACGCGAACATGACGGTGGTAATAGGGATCCCAGCGATCCTGCACCCAGCAACTCGGCCGATAGTCGTAGCGATAATCGTACGACTCATAGCCATCGTAATAGCCGGGCGGCGGCGGGGGCGGCGGCGCGTAATAGCCGTTGTCGTAATAGCGGTCGTTATTGTCCGACGCGATCGCCGCGCCCACGCCAAGGCCGATCAGCCCGCCGATGATAGCGGCACCGGCGGCGTCGCCATGGTGATGATGATAATGATGCCAGGGTTGCGCCGGGGCGGGCGCCGCGGTCATCGCCATCGCCGTCGCGCCCCGCGCAACGCCGATGCCGGCCTTCTTCAGAAACGTCTTCATCTCGAACCTCCAATCACGCGCGAGTCCGAAACTGCACGAGGGGGTAAGAACGTCCCAGTTCGGCTCACTGTTTCCTTTATACCCCAAACGTGCTGAACTCGTGCGGAACGCGTCGTTCACCGCTGGTTTAGCCGCAAAGGGCGGAAACAATGGCCTATTGGCTGATGAAGTCGGAGCCGGACTCCTACGGCTGGAACGATCTCGTCCGTGACGGCGCCACCGAATGGGACGGCGTGCGCAACCCGGCGGCCCGGCTGCACCTGAAGGCGATGCAGCCGGGCGAGCGGGCGTTGTTCTACCACAGCGGCAAGGAAAAGGCGGCGGTCGCGGTGATGGAGATCACTCGCGCCTGGCGGCCCGACGGCGGCGATGGATCATGGGCATCGGTGGCGGTGAAGCCGGTGGAGGCGCTTGCCAGACCGATCACGCTCAAGGCGATGAAAGCCGACCCGCGCCTCGCCGGCCTGGAGATGCTGCGCCAGTCGCGCCTGTCGGTGTCCCCGGTGAGCGACGATCAATGGGCAAGGCTGATGGAAATGGCCAAATAGCAGCCGTCATTCCGCCGCCAGGCGTCGATTCCGTGTCGTGGGGATGCCGCTTCGGCGGGGTGGTGGACAGGGCTTCTGTCGAACTGACCACCGTCGTTCACCGCCGACCACCGCGAAAAGGCCCGATTCCGGTCGGTTGATACGTGGAAACTTTTGCCGACCTTCGTTGACCATCGCCGACAACCGCGTAAAAGTGTGGGGAACGGTGTGGGACTTATCGATGGGAAAGCTAACTGTCGCCGGCGTTCGCGCGGCCAAGAAGCCAGGCCGGTATATTGACGGTGACGGATTGTGCCTCGTCGTGAAGCCCGCCCGCGATCCCGGTGCGATCGGGCCACGCTCGTGGGTCTTGAGGATCCAGGCGAATGGTCGCCGTCGGGATTTCGGCCTTGGTTCGGTCGACGCAGTCAGCCTCGCGGAGGCGAGGGACGAAGCGGCTCGTATTCGGAAGTTATGCCGGGCTGGCATCGATCCGCTCGAGGAAAAGAAACAGCGGCTGGCGCCCGCTCCGCCGACGTTCGCCGAAGCGGCTGAGCGTGTGCACGGCGAACTCGAGCCCTCGTGGCGCGAGGGCAAGCATCGGGATGACTGGCTTTCCTCGCTGAAGCGCCACGCCTACCCGAAGCTCGGCAAGATCGCCGTCGACAAGATCGATGGCCCGATGATCCGCGACACGCTGTTGCCAATCTGGCTCGACAAGCCCGAGACTGCGCGGCGCGTTCGCCAGCGCATCGGTCTCGTTATTGATTGGGCCCACTCGAACGGCTTTCGCGACACCGAGGCGCCTCTGCGCTCTGTCACCAAGGGCTTGCCTCGGCAACCAGCGCGCAAGAACCACTTCGCGGCCATGCCCTATGCGGATGTTCCCACCTTCCTGGCCGCCTTGCGCGATGAGGAAGAGACCGTCGGCCGGCGCGCGTTGGAATTCGCCATCCTGACCGCTGCACGATCGGGGGAAGTCCGCGGGGCCAAGTGGTCGGAATTCGACCTCGATGCCGCTAGCTGGACTGTGCCGGCCGAACGCATGAAGACGCACGATGCTCATGCGGTGCCGCTGTCCCCTCGCGCCTTGGTGATCGTGAAAGAGCTGCGTGAGTTGCGAACCTGCGATTATGTTTTTCCCGGCGCTCGCAAGCGTCCACTCAGCGACATGACCCTGACCAAGGTGCTGCGGGACGCGAAGCAACCATTCACCGTTCACGGGTTTCGCTCGAGCTTCCGCGATTGGGCCGGCGAAAAGACCAGCATGCCCGGCGAAGTGGCTGAGGCGGCGCTGTCGCATGTCGTCAAAAACCCTACCGAGCGCGCATATCACCGAACTAAATATTTCGATAAGCGCCGCAAACTGATGGATGCGTGGGCCAATTTCTGCGCAGGCCGAAGCAACGTGGTTCGGTTGGCGTCGTCGCGCTGAGGCGATCGCCCCAGACGAATCATCGCCGCGGCGATCGCTAGGGGACGGCCCGAAGCTCGTCTCGCCGCATCGATGATTTGCAATACGACGTGATAATGTTTGAATTGTCTTTGCGTTACCTCGCCGGCCAGCGCCGGCCTTTATGGAGCGCGAAGATGGATCCTGAAGTCGTTTCCGTTGCCGAGGCGCAGGCTATGACCCGCTTGGGCGAGACGAAGATTTACGAGCTGATCAAAACGGGCGATCTGGTCTCGATCAAGATCGGGCGCCGGCGGCTCATCCGTCTCGACAGCATCCGGCGCCTGACCGGCGCTCAGGTCGCGGCGTGATCGCTCATGCGGAATGGAAAGGGGCTCTGCTCGCGCCCCAATAAGCGAGAAAGCCGCCCGACTGGCATCGAGCGGCTCCCGGAATGTCGTTTCGTCAGCGACGGCAGGTTCGATATCACCACGGCTGCGCAGGTGCAATTCCTGGCGCGTAGGCTCGGCCTGAATCGGCATCGCGCCCTGATCGTTGCCGAACTGGCGTTCGGGGGCCGTCATGGATGAGTGGGCCATGATGCTCGCGGCCGCTTTGCGCAAGCGACTGCCGACCACGGACGAGATCGCCGCCGTTCCCGACTTTCAGGAGCCCGGTCCGCTCGCCGAAGTTCCGGCGCTATGGGTGCACCTGTTGATCGGCGTCGTCGAAGATTACCAGCGTCGCATCACCGAGATCGAAGCAGCCACGCCGATAGTGAGCGCGAGCAGCGGCTTTTCCTTGATCGAGGAATGGCTCGGCCAGCTGCCGACGATGGAGGATATCGAGCGGGGCCGCGTCTCGATGGAGCAGCGCGTCAGCGTTCCCTGCTATCAGTTGGTCGTGCACCTGTTCCAGGCGGCCGGCTGCATGCTGCACCGTAACGAGCTCCGGGAGCGGCTCGACCGCTTCGAAAAGGCTGTCGCGATGACCGGCCCGGCTGGAGCGGCATGATGGCAAACCGCCTTCTCATCCGTCCCGAAGTTTTCGGCGCTGGCTTCGACGTCCTCGTCGAGCCCTCGGTCGAACCGACGCTCGATCGGGAATTCCACACCGCGATCGAAGCGCGCGCCTATGCGGCCGGCGTTTCCGCGGCGCGTGGCTGGCCGGTCTGCGACGAGACCGACGATGTCGATTGATCCCCACCCCTGCGCCTGCATGGGCGAAGCACCCGCCGTGGACGCGGAGCATCTGCGCGAGTTCCTAGCCGAGCAGCGGTCTGCGCTGCACCGGGAATTCAGCTTCGCGCAGCAGCGGCTGTCGTTCCGCCATTTCGAGATCATGCGGGGCCACGGCATCCCAGCAGCCCAGCTCGTTGCCGACGGCAGGATCGGCGTCGTGAAAGCGAACGTCGAACGTGACGACTTTTGGTCACCCGACGAGGGCGGCAAATCGATGATTGTGACCCCCGTCGTCGAAGATGGTCGGACCATCGACCTGGTCGCCTTCCTGCTTTCCGATCCTGATGCCTGGTATCTGCGCACGGGCGATGGCTGGGCGCTCGGGGCCGAGGCGGTCGCAGACGCAGCCACTGCCTGGGACAGCGAAGGCGGGCAGATGCATCTGCACCCAACGCCTGTCGAATGGCTGCGATCTGGCGGGGCCGGAGCTTGCGTCATCCGTTGGACGGACGAGGCACGCGCCACGCTGAGGAACGTGCCGGCGATATCTGTCGCGTCGCCCGTGGTGGCGCGTAAGCTGCGCCTCGAACTTGCGCGGCCGCCGCGGCTCCCAGAAATCACAGTAAGGGGGCGACGCCTCTATGCCGCGTAACGTCCTTGGCAACGCAGCCGTTGTGCCCATTGAACCCGTCGCGCGTCCGTTGCCGGTCGAGCGCTTCTTGAACATCGGCCTGAAGCTCGATGGCATGTGGCTCATCAAGGGCCTGCTTCCGGCGACGGGCCTCGCGTTGATCTATGGCCATCCCGGCAGCGGCAAAAGCTTCCTCGCCCTCGACCTTGCTCTGCACGTTGCCCTTGGCTGGGAATGGAACGGGAAGCGGACGAAGCAGGGTCTCGTGATCTACGTCGGCGCGGAGGGCAGCTTCGGCCTGCGCAACCGCATCGTCGCGTTTCGGAACCACCACGAGCTAACCGACTGTGACACCCCATTCTCGCTCGTGCCTACCCCGGTCAACCTGCAGTCGCCCGACGCTGATATCGACCGGCTGCGCGACCTGATCCGCGCCGAGATGGCTCATTTCGGCGTGGCCCCGGCGCTGATCGTTGTCGACACCATCAGCAAGACATTCGGTGACGGCAAAGAGAACACCGACGACATGGTCAGCTACGTCGCCAACTGCCAGTCGCTCGCCGACGAATTCCGCTGCTGCGTCGTGCCGGTCCATCATCGCCCGAAGGACAGCGAGAGCCGTGACCCGCGCGGCCATAGCAGCCTGCGTGGCGGCATGGACACCGTCATCCTGGTCGAAGCCGGCCAGACCAAGCGAGCCGAGGTGGTGAAGCAGAAAGACGGTGCTGACGGCGCCCGCTTCCTGTTCAACCTTCATGTGGTCGAGCTCGGTCAGGACGAAGACGGGGATCCGGTGACGTCGTGCGTTGTCGAGCATACCGACCGCGATCTCACGCCGTCCGCAGACCCGTTCAGCCAAGCCGTCGCCAAGCTGAGCCAGAACAATCGCCTGATTTTCGACCAGCTGGGCGAGCTGCTCGAGACGATCGGCGAAGGCGTCCCGGACGCGATTCCCGAAGGCGAAATTAACCGGATGAAGGTGGCGAAAATCGCTTCGCTCGACGCATGGCGGGACAAGTCGATTTCAGCCACCGGGACGGGGGCGGGACATAGCCGGGACGCCGGAAAGAAGGCGTTCAATCGCGCCCTGCCTGCCCTAAGAAATGCAGGAGTTGTGCGGGTTTGGGAGGATTGGGCGTGGATCACGCACGAACTGCCTGGGACATGACCGGGACGATCACCGGGACGCCACCGGGACACCGGGACATGCGGGACACACCCTTTAAGGGTGTCCCGTTGTCCCACCCGTCCCGCCCAGCCGGTGTCTGGACCGAGTGGGACGAGCCGAGAATGAGGGAAACCATGACAAAGCTGAAAGACGAAGATCGCACGCCAGGGGGCCGGCCTCACCAGAAAGAGGAAATCGGAATTTCACCCCATGCACTGATCAGCTCGGCAGTTTCCCCGCTGATGCGCGCCGCGGCGACCTTCGGCAATGTCACCACCGGCGACGGAACCTGCACCGAAGACGAACGGGCAGCCGCCGCCGCGGCTCGTGATCGGCTTCATGAACGACCACCCGCTCCGCTCGTGGCCCGCGGCCCCGATGGCGGAATGCATGGTGCGACCAGCTCGGCGCGCGAGAACGATCTCCGTTTGCTCGACACCTTCGGCACGAATTCCCTGCCCTTCATGTTGCGCGCCCGGTTCGACCTCGAAAACATGTGCACGCGCGCCGGCGAGGAGGGTGATCCCGACTGCATGGCTATCAACGCCGGGCTTGCGGTTGTGGCGGCGATCGCGCCCACGAACGAGCTCGAAGGGGCGCTCGCCGTCCAGATGGCCGGGACCCACGCTCTCGCCTGCGAAATGATGGGTCGCACGATGCGCAACGACAATATCGAGCGCATGAACACATACCTCAACGCGGCGACGAAGCTGCAGCGCACATTCACCGCGCAGCTTGAAGCCCTCGCACGCATGCGCGGCAAGGGTCAGCAGACTGTCCGCGTCGAGCATGTCACCGTCGAATCTGGCGCCCAAGCGATCGTCGGCGACGTCCATCATCACGGCCAATCGAGGGATAGACGAGATGCCGCAGCCCCCAAGCCTCGCCGCCGCCGCGCGCTGCCTAGCCAAGACCCGGTCGGGCAGACCGTGCCAGGCACCTGCGATGAAAAACGGCCGGTGTCGCATGCACGGCGGTCCAAGCACCGGCGCGCCTCGCGGGAGCCAGAACGCCCTTAAGCATGGGCTGTATGCACGCGATGTGGTGGAGATGCGGCGGCAGCTAAGGCGTTTCCGCCACAACCTGCGCTCATTCGACGACTAGTCGGCCGACCGAGCAGGATCCTCGGTATCGAACGTGAATACCTCGATCTTTTTGACGGGGTCGGGCAGGATCAGACGCCAGCGGGTGAAATGGACCTCGCCTTCGTCATCCGCGGGAAAATCAATACCAAGGTCGATCCCGAGCCGCTGTCCGAAACCGCCATTCGTCAGCTTCCCGACAACAAAGGCTTTCGCATTCCGCCGAACAACCGACAGGAGCGGAGCCTCAGTGCGGTTTCCGAACCCCACTGAGTCATGGTCCACTTCGAGCTCAAGTCCCTCTATCGCAAGCCCAGCCCAGTTTTGCGCAGCGCGCTGCTCAAAAGCCTGACCTCGATAATCCCCATCCAAGAAGATCACGTGCGCGCCTGCGACCAGGAACCTCTCTCGTCGGCCCCCGTCGGCCTTGAGCAGGCCGATCGATTTCACGTCGGATAACTCGGCACGACGGGTTGCGGAAAGTGGCAAGTAAGTCATCGGCTGAGCATGCAAAATCACCGTGGGTCTGACAACCCACGCCGCGCCAGTCACCTATTCCGGCGAGCGCCTTCCATCGCATCGGTCGAAGACGACCTATGCTCAAGATTATCAGGGAGCATAGGCCGCCATGTCGACGAACATTCTCGACGCGTTTCTGATCACGATCGGGCTCGACACCAGCGCGTATCGCCGGGGCGAGCGCGAGGTTTCCGACTCTTTCAAGAAGACGCGCGAGGCGGGCACCAAGGCATTCGCCGACATCGAGAATCGCGGCAAGAGCG
>JBQCHA010000096.1:0-23135 GCA_051955175.1 Sphingomonas sp. | reverse complement strand
GTGTAGGGTCGATGGAGCGGGATGTCGCGATTGAGCTCGACGCCGAACCCCGGCTTGTCGAGCTTGGACAGGTGGAGACGGCCGTTCTCGGGCACCGGCTCGCCGAGCAGTTGCGGCGAGAACATCGGCACGACCTCGTCGGCCTTGGGCGCCATCATCAGGAACTCGGCGAACGGCGAGTTATGGCGAGTAATGACGAAGTGATAGCTGTAGACGCTCGATCCGTGCGGCACGACCAGCGTGCCGTGCGCGTCGGCCAGCGCGGAAATCTTGAGCAATTCGGTGATGCCGCCGCACCAGCCGACGTCGGGCTGGATGATGTCGCAGCACTCCATCTCCATCAGCATGCGGAAGCCCCAGCGGGTCGCCTCATGCTCGCCGGTGGTCACCAGCAGCCCGCGCGGAACGTTGCGTTTGAGCGCGGCGTAGCCCCAGTAATCGTCGGGGCTGATCGCCTCTTCGATCCACTTGAGCCCTGCTTCGTTCCAGGCACGCGTGGCCAGCCGCGTGGCATAGTCGACGTCGAGCGCCATCCAGCAATCGAGCATCAGCCAGAAATCGTCGCCGACACGACCGCGCATCTCAGTCAGTTCGGCGAGGTTCTGGTTGAGGCCTTCCACGCCCTCGGCAGGGCCGTGGTGGAGCGGCAGCTTGCCGCCGATGAACCCCATCTGCTTGGCGAGATCGGGCCGCGCACCCGTCGCGTAGAACTGCAGTTCGTCGCGCACGGCGCCGCCGAGCAGCTTGTAGACCGGCTCCTGCCTCAGCTTGCCGAGCAGGTCCCACAAAGCGAGATCGACGCCCGAGATGGCGTTGATCACCAGCCCCTTGCGACCGTAATATTGGGTCGAGAAGTACATCTGGTCCCAGATCTTCTCGTAATCCGCAGGGTCGCGGCCTTCCAGGAAGCGCGCGAGGTGCTTCTCGACGATGTAGCAGGCCGGCTCACCACCGGTGGTCACCGCGAAGCCGACGGTGCCGTCGGTGGCTTCGATCTCCACCACCAGCGTGCCGAGGACGTTGATGCCGAAGCTCTGCCGGCTCTGGCGGTATTCCGGATAGCGCGCCATCGGCGTGGCGATGTGATCGTCGATCCAGTGCCCTTCGCCCTGATCGTGATAATCGGCCCCACCGCCGCGCACCACGAACGCGCGGACCTGGGCGATCTTCGGCAACGTCATTCCACCTTCCCTTGCAAGGACCTGGCGGCACCGCGACGGGAGACTCGCCACGCCGTACCAGAATATGAAATCATGAAGCAGTGCGCGAGCAGCTGTGATAGGGACCGCGCATGTGATCCTCCTCCCGGCGGATTTCGGTTTACTTTCTCATTTTGTGGGATAGGATGCTAGTTGATGAGACGGAAGTCGTCAAATGAGAATTTGCAGAACGGCTCGGAAAAACGCGCCGGTCCGCAAGGCAGCCAGACGTTGCTGCGCGGCCTCGATATGCTTGATCAGGTCGTCGACGGCCCGATCCCGCTGCCTGAGCTGTCGGCGCGGATGGGGCTGACGCGTTCGACCACGCACCGCCTTGCTAATGCGTTGATCGATCGCGGGTTTCTAGTATTCTTCCCGCGTGAGGGCTATCAGTTGGGGCCGAAGCTGCTGCAGCTGGGCTTCCTGGCCCAAAGCCAGGTCGACCTGATCCAGACCGCCAGGCCGCACATCGAATCGCTGGCGATGCGGACCGAGGACACCGTGCATCTCGGTCGGCTCGAGGAGGAGCGCGCGCTGTATCTCGACAAGATTCCCGGCCGGCGGCGCGTCGAAATCTCCAGTCGCGTCGGCGATCGCCAGCCGCTGACCTCGACCGGGCTCGGCAAGGCGCTGCTGATCGACACGCCGCAGCGTGACTGGCGCCGGGTGTTCGACTCCGACCATGCCAATGGTGGCGTTCCGATCGATTATGCGACGTGGGAAGAGCGGATGAAGGGTTATGTCTCCGCCGGTCGCGCATTCGACCTCGAGGAGAATGAGGATCAGATCCGCTGCGTGGCGGCGCCAATCCGCGATGCCGCCAACCGCATCGTCGGCGCGATCAGCGTGTCGAGCGCGGCGCAATATATGGATGATACGCGCATGACCGCGCTGAGCGACGACGTGATCGCCACGGCGCGCGCGATCAGCGCCGATCTCGGCTGGCAGGACGGCAAGTCCGCCAGGAAATAGCAGGAAAGGACCCAAGCCCCGTGAAGTTGCTGGAAGGAAAGACCGTTCTCGTCACCGGCGCGTCGACCGGTATCGGCCGCGCGGTGGCGATCGGCGCGGCCGAACATGGCGCCGATGTCGCGATCAACTTCGCGCGGGACAATGCCGGCGCCGAGGCCTGCGTCGCGGCGATCGAGGCGACGGGGCAGCGCGGGCTGGCGGTTCAGGGCGACGTCGCCGACCCCGAAACCGCCACCGACTTCGTGGCGCGCGCGGTCGAGGCGTTCGGCAAGGTCGACGTGATGGTGTCGAATGCCGGCATCTGCCCGTTCCATTCGTTTCTCGATATGCCGGTCGAGACGTTCGAGCGAACCATGCGCGTCAACATGCACGGCGGCTATTTCATGTGCCAGGCGGCGGCGCGGCAGATGGTCGAGCAGGGCCATGGCGGCTCGATCATCGCGATGTCGTCGATCTCGGCGCTGGTCGGCGGCGAATTCCAGACGCACTACACACCGACCAAGGCGGGGCTGCACTCGCTGATGCAGTCGGCGGCGATTGCGCTCGGCCGGTACAACATCCGCTGCAACTCGCTGCTTCCCGGCACGATCCTCACCGAGATCAACAAGGAGGATCTCGCCGACCAGAAAAAGCGCGATTACATGGAGGGACGCATTCCGCTCGGTCGCCTCGGCCAGCCCGAGGACATGGTCGGCCCGACCGTGTTTCTCGCCTCGGACATGGCGCGCTACGTCACCGGCGCCGCGTTGCTGGTCGACGGCGGCGCCTTCGTCAATCTGCAGTGAGCAGCCCGCGCGTCGCCCTGTTCGTCACCTGCCTGGTCGACCTGATCCGGCCGCGCATCGGCTTCGCCGCGCTGCGCGCGCTGGAGGCGGCGGGGTGCGAGGTGATCGTGCCCGACGCACAGACCTGCTGCGGGCAGCCGGCGCTCAATTCGGGCGACCGCGCCACCGCTGCCGATCTCGCGCGGCGCAACATCGCGATGCTCGAAGGCTATGACCATGTCGTCGTGCCGTCCGGCAGCTGCGCGGCGACGATCCGTGTTCACTATCCGGAGATTCTCGCCGACGATCCCCAATGGTCGCCGCGCGCGGAGGAACTGGCCGGCCGCACCTGGGAAATCCTCGCCTTTCTCGACGAGGTGCGTGGCTGGCGGCCGGAGACGAAGCTGGATGCGACCGCCGTCTATCACGACAGTTGCTCGGGATTGCGGGAGCTCGGCGTCAAACGGCAGCCGCGCCGCCTGCTTGCCGGGGTGGACGGCCTCACCCTCAAACCGCTCGACGGCGAGGAAACCTGCTGCGGGTTCGGCGGCACCTTCTGCGTCAAATATCCCGCGATTTCGGATGCGATCACCACCGAAAAGGCCGCCGCGATCGAAGCCTCGGAGGCCGATCTGCTGCTCGCCGGCGATCTCGGCTGCCTGATGAACATGGCTGGCAAGCTGCATCGCCGCGGCGCCCGCACGCGCGCGTTCCACACGATCGAGCTGGTCGCCGGCATGGGCGACGGCCCGGCGATCGGCGAAGAGGCATGATGAGCTTCGCCGAGCGCGTCGATGCCGCGCTGCACGACCCGTTGCTCAAGACGGCAATCGATCGCACCACCGGCACCGCGCAGGCCAAGCGCGCCGCCGCGATCGCCGCCTTCCCGCCGTTCGAGCCGGCACGCCGGCGCGCGGCGGCGATCAAGGATCATGTGATCGCCAATCTCGGCGCCTACCTCGCCGAGTTCGAGGCCAATGCGCAGGCGGCGGGCGCGACGGTCCATTGGGCGCGCACTGCCGACGAGGCCTGCGCCATCGTCATCGACATTTGCCAGAAGGCCGGCGCGCGACGGGTTGCGCGATCCAAGTCGATGCTCGGCGAGGAGATCGGCCTGCCGCATGCGCTGGAGGCCGCCGGCATCGGTCGCGTCGAAACCGATCTCGCCGAGCACATCATCCAGCTTGCCGGCGAGCGGCCGTCGCACATCATCTGGCCGGCACTGCACAAGACCCGCGAACAGGTCGCCGAGCTGTTCCGCGCCAGCCACCGCAGCCCGCAGAACGAGGACACGATCCCCGCGATGGCGGCAAGCGCCCGGCGCCAACTGCGCGAGGACATGCTGTCGGCCGATGTGGGTATCTCCGGCGCCAATTTCCTGATCGCCGACACCGGCGCGATCTGCACCGTCACCAACGAAGGCAATGCCGAGCTGTCGCTGGTACCGCCGCGCGTCCATATCGTCACGGCGGGCATCGAAAAGGTGGTGCCGTCGATGCGCCACGCGACCCACCTGCTGCGCCTGCTGGCGCGATCGGCGACCGGGGCGGCGCTGACGCAATATACCACCTTCTACACCGGCCCGCGCCGGCCGGGCGATCTCGACGGGCCGGAAGAGATGCACATCGTGCTGGTCGACAACGGCCGCACCCGGATGCGCGACGAAGGGCTCGCCGAGATGCTGCGCTGCATCCGCTGCGGCGCGTGCATGAACCATTGCGTGGTATTCCGGCAGATCGGCGGCCATGCCTATGGCGGCACCTATCCCGGCCCGATGGGCGCGGTGCTGACCCCGGCGCTGGACGGCCTCGCCGCGTCCAAGGACCTGCCCAATGCCTGCACGCTCAACGGGAAGTGCCGCGAGGTCTGCCCGGTCGACATCCCGCTGCCGACGCTGCTGCGCGGCTGGCGCGAGAGAAGCTGGCGCGAGGGTCTGGAGCCGGTCACCACGCGCCGCGGACTGGCGTTGTGGGCCTGGGCCGCGCGGCATCCCAGAGCCTATCGGCTCGCCACGCGCGGTGCCATCGCCGCGCTGCGCCGGCTCGGCGGCAAGGGCTGGATCGCGCGCCTGCCGCTCGCTGCAGGCTGGACGCAGGCGCGCGACTTTCCCTTACCCGAGCGGCAGAGCTTCATGACCCGCTATCGACAGGGCGAACGGTGAGCGCACGCGACGACATCCTCGCGCGGCTGGGCCCTGCCCGCGCGCTCACCGAGCTCAAGGCCGAGGCGCAGGCGCTGGTCGCGGACATCGAACATCCACCGTTGCAGGGCGGCACCGTTGACGCCTTCCTCGCCCACCTCGCACAACCGAGCGTCGCCGCCAGCCACGACCACGCCGCGACGTTCGACGACGTCCCCGCCGCTGTGGCGCGCTATCTGGATGAGAACGGCGGTGACGCTGCGGTCTATCTAGCCCCCGACCCCCGGCTCACCGGGCTCGCCTGGCGCGAACTGACCCTGCTGGGCACCTGTCCAGTCGACGACGGCGCGGTTGTTGCGATCGCCCGCGCCGGCGTGGCCGAGACCGGATCGCTGATCTTCGAAACCGGGCCGACAGCGCCGATGCTGCCCAATTTCCTGGCGCTCCATCATCTCGTCGTGCTGGAGCGCGCGCATGTCGTCAGGTGGCTGGAGGACGCGCTGCTGCCCGCCGGACCGCAGCCGCGAGCGCATTATTGGGTGACCGGGGTCAGCGGTACGACCGACATCGAGGGCCAATACGTCCGCGGCGCGCACGGCCCTCGGTTCCTCCACGTCATCCTGGTCGGCTGACCGCCGTCGGCTGACCTCCGCCCCCGGTCAGCCGAGCTGGTCCTTGATCAGCGCCTCGTTGGCGCTGGCGGAGATGCCCCATTGTGCGGCATCGTTGGTCGAAACGCCGCCAATCTCGTCGACCGGCTTCAATACCGCATCACCGGTGACGCGATGGCTCACCCGATATTGATCCCTGCCTTCCCGGTCACCCGGACCGAAGAATTCGCGCCAGGCGCGCTTCGCCAGCGCGGGGTCGTGGCGCTCGACCGCGGCATAGGCGGTGAAGCGCGAATGCGCCTGCGTCAGCGCCCGCCCCTTGCCGGCCGCCCCGGTCTTGGCGCGGAACTCGGCTTCGGGCGCGTTGTAACATTGACAATAGTCGAGCCACGCCTCGCGATATTTGGGCACGTCGAGCAGCTCGAGCAGCTCGGCGGTCAACTCCCAGATGCCGAACACACCATTCAAATGGCTGATGCTGACGGCATCGGGCGGATCGACGAAGCGCCCGGTGGCAAGCTCGCAGGGCGAGCCGCCGGTGAACCATTGATGCGGCATCGCTGCGATCGATTCCATGCCGGCGACGATGCGATCGCGCCACTGCGTGTCGCGCGTCCGCTCCCATTCAGTGTACCACGCCGCACACAACGCCGCCCAGGTGGTGCCGAACTGCATGAACACCTGCCCCTCGGGCAGCGGCTCCTTGGCCTGTACTGCCGACGTGCCGCCGGGTGGCTTCGACCCCGGCGCGCGGGCGTTCACCTTGCGGCCGATGTCGACATTCTTGAGCGTCTGGCCGCTGTGGATGAGATCGTGCATCAGGTCGCCGACCCGCTCGTCGGCAGTCAGGTAATAATAGACCCGCTTGTACAGCGCGTTGGAGACGCGCGGCTGTTTGGAGCTGTCGCCCCAATGCTGCACACCGTGGCGCGTGCCGAAGCCGGCGAAGCGACCGATGTGGTAGACGTCTACCTCGCTGGTATGGCGCGTCATCGCCTCGGCCATGCGGAAGATGTCGGCGCGCCCGGTGCGCAGAAAACCGTACCAGAGCCACAGGTCGGACGACAATTCGCTATTGTCCCACGCGAAGCCACCTATGTCGTATCGCCACACGTGACGATCGCTGTCGTAGGTGTGCATCACGTCGCCATAGTTCCAGAAGCCGTACCAGCGCCGCTGGTTGACTTGCCCGACGTAGAAGTCGAGCTCGCGCTTCGCCCGGTCCTCGATCTTCGCCAGGAGCGGAGTCGAGCGGTCCGGCCGGCTCCAGATGCCGAACATCGCTGTCTGATGGATACGTGCCGAGGGCGTCATCAGCCGCGGTGGCACCGCGACTCCTTCGGCCATGTCGACCAGCCGATCGCGTGATGGCGTCGCCGGCAGCGCCCACAGCCGAAATTCGGTCGTGCGCGCGATGCCATGAGGATCGCCCCAGCCGGGCTGATAATCCTCATAGGTGATGTCCATGCCTTCGTTCTGCTTGACGAAGTCGGTCATGCCCATCTCGCCATGATAGAAGCGCATGTCCATCGGCGGCGCGTCGGGCGCATGGTACCAGATGGTGAAGTTGGCGCGATCGCTCGCCGCATTGCGGATGTCCAGACGCGTTGGGCAACGCTGCCAGAAATCAGTCATGGCGAAGGCGACGCCGCCGCTGACGCCGCCGACATAACCGAGACCCGGTGCGCGACCGGCACTGTCGACCGCGATCCAGCCGTGGCCGGGGCCGGTCCGCTTGGTGATGGCGAAGCCGTCGGCCGTGCGCTGCGACAGCGTGAAGTCACCCCATTGCGGCACATGTTGCAGAGTGTCGCGGACCGCCGCCGACATTTGTGAAAGCGGCGGCACCGCCGTGCCGGCAACCTGGTTTTGCCGAAATGCCTCGCCCGGATCGCGGCGCAGGCCGGTCAGCGGTTGCACCGCCTCACCCCACAGGCCGCCCTGCTCGCCGGCGAAGCGCAGATGGCGATCATAAGGCGCATCGCCCATTGGCACGCCGCCGGTAAGGCCCAGGCCGCAGATGAAGGCCTTGGCCGGGTCGCCATCGTAGATCATGCTGTGCACGATGCGCACGGAGGCGCTGCCGGCGTAAAAATACATCCGGATAGAGAAGGGCAGCCACGCCTCTCCCTTCGCCTGGTGACGCCCGTCCAGCTTCACGACGGCACGAATTGGTCCGCCCTGCTCCACCATCACCTTGTCGATATGAGCAGTGTAGGAGGTTCTGGAGCCCACGCCCTCTCCTTCGTCATCAACGGCTGCAACCGACCGTGCAACCAACTGCACTGTGTCGAGAACGTTGCGACCGCCGCGCGCAGCCGAACGAATGATCGCGTCTCCGCTGGTCGGGATCTGCCAACGTACCGGTCCGTTGGTGATCTCGATATCACCGTCATGTTCGCGAACGGCGATCGGCGAGGCGACCTCGACCGGCTTGCCAGGAAGGAGCCTTAGACCGTCGGCAAGCGCCGAGCTTGCCGGAATCGCGTGGCCCGTCCATTTGATTGAGCCGTCCGGCCACCACGCGAGTGGCCACGATTGCACCGCGACTGGTGCATCGTCCTTGCCCACGAGCCGGTAGCCCGCTTCCGAGTAGCGCGTGCCGCGCGGCCACGGGCATCCCCACGTTTGCCCTTCATGCCCGGGAGGCGGAGCGCCATCCAGCCCGGCGGCATCGCCGTCTTTTGAAACGACAGGCGCGACCGACCGTGCCACTGCCTCGCTCGACAGGCCCACCGCCGCACCAGCCGCCGTCGAGGCGGCCAAGAAAGCCCTACGGCTGAATGAGGGACCCGACATACCGCTCTCCCATGTTGTTGATGCCGGCGTACGCCGTTCAATTTTCGATTGCAACAAATGGGTTGGCGTTCCGCATTGTAGGATTTTGTATTGCCGAGCTCGCATAGCGATCACAAATGGAGCCGCTGGCTTGGGGCCCCCAAGGTGCTTTGATGCCCTTTCCTGAACTCCAGTGGAGAAACCCGGATGAGCCACTGGAGCGTTGTCGCACCAGCGAGAGCACAAAGACCGGAGGCTTCAACAGACCCGAGCAGGGCAGCAGCGGTCGCCGATAAGGCGGTCATTCGCGGGGTCGGAGTGACTCGCTGATAGCCGCCGGTCGTTACGGGTACACCGGCTTGCCAGAGAGATCAGGAGCTAAAGACATTCGTTCTCGGCCGTGTCGTCGCATAGCGCCCGCAGGCCGGCTGCCATGAACCGCGCGAAGCGCAGCTTGATCGTTTCGAAATCGTCCGAAGAGCAAAGTCCGTCGGACAAGCGATCGATACGACCGGTTCGAGAGAGCGTGAGCGTGTAGGCACCGGAGGTGAAGTGGAAGCCCCAGAAGAGATCCTCCCGCTTTGCCCGCGGCAGCGCCTTGCTGAGCAAGTTGATCAGGCGGAGCACCAGAGGGTCGAAGAAGAAGTCCATCTTTTCCGCCCCATAGCCGGGCGCATTATTGACCTGAGCGAAAATCCGCCCGAAGTTGCGCCAATCTTCGCCGCCCTCGATAAAAGCGTCGAACGCGCCGACGTAATAGGCCTTCAGCGCGCCCTCCACAGTCGGATTGTCACCACAGAGCGCTTCATACTGATCGAGCGCTTCGGTTCGCGACCGCACGGCTTCACCGACACGACGTTCGAAGACCTGGTCGAACAAATCCTGCTTACTCTTGAAGTAATAGTGGACCAGCGCGGGGTGGCTGCCGATTTTTTCGGCGACGTCGCTGATCGCCACACCGAAGAAGCCCAGTTTGGCGAAAAGCTCTTCGGCGCTGTCGAGAATCTGTTCGACCGTCGCCGCTCTTTGCTCGGCCTTGGTCCTGCGACGGACGGCGGGCTTTCGGGATGGCGGCATATTTCGTGAGTCCTGGCACTACCGGGCAGCTGTCGATCGGATCGTAGGACACCCCGACGGCAGGTCAAGGCCAGCAACATCACACTTATTAGATATCGAATAAATATCTTGACTAGCCCTGGTGTCGGCGCGAGACAGGCAGCCAAGACATCGCCCGCCCCCGGCCGGACCAGCCGGCGTGGAGCCTCAGGGCGAGGAGAGAGGGATGAAAGGTGTCAGGCAGGTCATTTTTGGCGGCTTCTGCTGCAATAGCGCTGTTGTGCGGCACGGCAGCGGAGGCGCGAGGTGTTCCGCAGCAGCGGGCGGCCGTCCAGGAAGCTTCGCTGCGGCGGCTCCAGTCGGTGCTCGACGCCTATGTCCGCGAACATAAGCTGTGCGGAGTCGTAGCGGCGGTCGGGCGCGGCACGGCGGCGCCGAGCTTCGTCTATGCAGGCCGACTTTCCGACGATCCTGGCGCACCGGCAATAACGCCCGACAGCCTGTGGCGCATCTACTCCATGACCAAGCCGATCACGGCCATGGCCGCCATGCTCCTGGTCGAGGAAGGCAAGCTCCACCTCGATCAGCCGATCAGCGATTTCATCCCCGCGTTCAAGAACGTTCGGGTGATGACCTCCCCCGAAACGTCGCTCGACAGCCGGCCGGCGCGCCACCCCATCACGGTACGCGAACTGCTTACGCACACGAGCGGGCTGGGCTATCAAATCCTCGGCACCGGGCCCCTGCCGAAGGAATATGAGCGACTGCATCTGCTCGGCGGGCGCGTCGCGGGGGCGGCCAACGATATGCAGCCGAACTCGCTGGGGGAGTTCGCCGACAAGGTTGCTACCGTGCCGCTCCGCGCGGAGCCCGGCACGGAGTGGAATTACTCGATCAGCCTGGACATCCTCGGGCGTGTGATCGAGGTCGCCTCGGGCGAGCCGTTCGACCATTTCGTCGACGAGCGGATTCTGACCCCGATCGGCATGACGTCGACGTACTGGACGGTGCCCAAGGACCAGGCCGGTCGGCTGGCGACGGCTTATATTTGGCGAGGCGACCGGAAAGTGCCGATCGACACGGGATCGGGATCGGACTGGCTGCATCCGCCCAAGGCACCCTACGGCGGATCGGGCCTGGTATCGTCCGCGCGCGATTATGACCGCTTCCTCCAGATGCTCGCCGGTCATGGCAGCATCGGCGGGGTGCGCGTGCTGAAGGCTGAAACGGTGCGGCTCGCCATGTCCAATCTGCTGCCGCCGGGCGTCCAAATCACGAGCAACATCACGCCGGCGCCAGTGATGGCACAAGGGTTCGGCGCGGGGGGCGAATTGTTCCTGAACGATGTGCCGAACGGCGTCGGCGCCGGGACCTTCGGCTGGTTCGGCGCCGCCGGAACGATCGGCTTCTTCGATCCCAGGAAGAACCTGCGGGTGACCGTCATGGTCAACTACTTCCCGGGGGACAAATGGCCTTTGTACGCCGACGTGGTGAGGGCGCTCTACTCGGACGGGCGGCAGTAACGGAGCGAATATTTCAAAAAAGACGGCACGAGCTGGGGAGGATCTCACAATGAAGACCTGGAAGGGCAAGTGGGCAGCATTATCGGGCACTTCGATCGCAGCGGTGCTGATCGCGAGTGCGCCGGTCCGCGCTCAGACCACGGATGCGGAACCCGCCTCCGCGCAGAGCACAGAAGCCACATCGGCAGCGCAAACGCCCATCTCCCAGACCGATCCGCTGACCGATCCCGACAACGCCGAGCAGGCGCCCGACATCGTCGTCACCGGGTCCAGCATTCGCGGCGTCCCGCCGGTGGGCTCCAATCTCATCAGCGTGACGCGCGAGGACATCCAGACCATCGGCGCGAATACCACGGCGGACCTGCTGGCGACGGTGCCGCAGCTCAACAGCTTCAACACCGCGCCGCAGCGCGCCGGCGGCGGCGCGGGAGCCTTCGCACCGGGCCTGCGCGGCCTTCCCTCGACCGCAACGCTGCCGCTGCTCGACGGCCATCGGCTCGTCGCGAGCGGCGTCAACGAAACGGCGCCCGACTTTCCCTTCCTGCCCGAACTCGCCATCGAACGGGTAGAGATCGTCGCCGACGGAGCGTCGGCGACCTATGGATCGGACGCTGTCGCGGGCGTCGTGAACTTCATCACCCGGAAAGGAGCCAACGGCCTCGAAACCTCGGTGCGCTACGGCGTCGCTGACAATTACGACACGTTCAGCGCCAACGCGCTGTTCGGCAAGACGTGGAGCAGCGGCTCGATCGTCGCCTCTTACGAATATACCGAGAACGGCCATATTACCGGTGGCCAGCGCCATTACCGCATAGAGGACTTCCGGCCCTATGGCGGTGTCGATACCCGCTCGACGTCGTGCCCGCTGGCCAACGTGCTGGTCGATACGACCGCCTACAGCGTCTATTACGCGGCGCCGGCACTGGCCGCGAACACGGTCAATCATTGCGATAACGGCGCGGTAACCGATCTCGTCCCGCAGGTGCGCATGCACAGCGCGTTCGTGACCGCGCATCAGGATCTGGGTAGCCGCTTCACCCTGTGGGGCGAAATCCTTTACTCCGATCGCAAGGAAACCGTGCAGGCGCCGCCGCCGCCGGCTGCATCGGGCGTGCTGCTCTATAACATCCCGGGTTATTCGACGAACCCGTTCTTCCGGGCGCCTCCCGGCACGGGAGCGACCGCGGAATATGTGCTGTTCCGCACCGACAATCTCTACGGCGCCGGTCATATCGACAATGTGTTCAGGGTCCGCGCGGGGAACTCGTCCGCCGGTATCGACGCGAAGCTGTTCGGCGACTTCAAGCTCAGCATCCACGGCACCTATGACTGGGCGACGAACGACTCCTACCTGCCCGCGATCAACCCGGCGGCGCTCGCCGCGGCGGCGAGCAGTTCCGATCCCGCGACGGCGCTCGATCCGTTCGGCACCGGCATCTCGGCCGCAACCGCTGCCGCCATCACCGACTATGCCGGCGACCTGACGATCAATCAGCGGACCTATCTCGGCGGCGCCCGCCTGGACGGGACTGCGGTCGAGCTTCCCGGAGGACCGCTCAAGATCGCGATCGGCGGCGAATACCGTCGCGAGACGTTTCGGCAGCGCGGCATCTATGGCGGTGCCCAGGTTCCAGAAGATCTCAGCCGGAACGTGGCATCGGCCTATGGCGAATTGTTCGTGCCGATCTTCGGCGACGGCAACGCGACGACGCTCCTGCATCGGCTCACCCTGTCGCTCTCGGGCCGGTACGATCATTATAGTGACTTCGGATCGACGACCAATCCGAAGATCGGGCTGAACTGGGATCCGGTCGCGGGCCTTACGCTACGCGGAACCTACGGCCGCTCGTTCCGGGCGCCGGGCCTGCGCGACATCGGCGCGACCGTCGGCGCCTATTATTTCAGCGCCGCCAACCTGCCCGCGGTCGGCCTCTACGATCCGACCCGCGCGGCACAGGTCGATACCGTCGTGCTGTACGGCGGCAACCGGGGCCTTCAGCCGGAAAAGGCGCGGACCTATTCGTTCGGCGCTGACCTTCACCCCACCTTCGCGCCCAATTTCAACGCCAGCGCGACCTATTATGATATCCACTACACCAATGTGATCGGCACACCCGCCGGCAGCATCGCCTTCACCGATCCGACCTTCGCGTCGGTCGTCTTCCGCAATCCCAGCACAGCGCAACTCGACAGTCTGCTGGCGCTTGCGGTGCCGGTGAATTTCGCCGCGGGATCGTTGCCGACAATCGGCAACCTGCTCGATTTCCGCCAGGGCAATTTCGGCGTTCGCGACACCAACGGCATCGATTTCGACGTCAGCTATCGCCAGCCGACCCATTTCGGCGCGGTCTTCGCCGGCGTCGCGGGCAACCACATCTTCAAGTTCGAAACGCGGCTGTCGCCCACCTCACCGGCCTCGAACCAGCTCGATCTCGGCCTGCCGCGGACGACGATCCGCGGCACGCTGGGCGCGCAGCTGGGGCCGGTGACGCTGGTCAGCTTCGTCAACTACCGCGCGGGGGTAACGAACCTCTATGCCACGCCCACCGGTACCGCCACTTACCACGCCGGCTCGTATACGACCGTCGATCTGCGCGCATCGTTGAAGCTGCCCGACGTCGGCATCTTCAAGGGCGCCGTATTGGGGTGGGAAGTGAACGACCTGTTCGACAGGACGCCGCCGTTCTTCCCCGCCACCGACGGGATCGGCGGCGCCTACAATCCGATCGGCCGCTATGCGGCGGTCAGCCTGCGCAAGGCATTCTAGCCCGATGCCGTCGCAAGTGTCGTTCGGCCTGCACCACTGCACGTTTCTCGAGGAGAACAATTGACATGGCGCGTGCCCGCAAGGTCATCATCACCTGCGCCGTCACCGGGGCGATCCACACGCCGTCGATGTCGCCCTGGCTTCCGATCACCGCCGAACAGATCGCCGATGCGGCCGTCGGAGCAGCGTCCGCCGGAGCGGCGATCATTCATCTCCATGCCCGCGATCCCGAAAGCGGCAGGCCCGACCAGTCGGTCGAGGCGTTCGGCCGGATTCTCCCGCGGGTCCGCATGGAGACGGACGCCGTCCTGAACCTCACGACCGGCGGCGCTCCCTGGATGGGCGTGGACGAGCGCATCGCGCCCGCCGCGCACTTCAAGCCGGAAGTCGCGTCGCTCAACATGGGTTCGATGAACTTCGGGCTGTTTCCGATGCTGGAGCGCTACAAGGACTTCAAATTCGATTGGGAGCGCCCCGCGCTCGAGGCCACGCGCGACGTCGTATTCCGGAACACCTTCGCCGATATCGAGGCGATCCTGGCCCTCGGCCGGGCAAACGGCACTCGCTTCGAGTTCGAATGCTACGACACGGCCCACCTCTACAATCTCGCGCATTTCGCGGACCGCAAGCTCGTCGAGCCGCCGTTCTTCATCCAGACGGTGTTCGGCATTCTCGGCGGCATCGGCACGCACCCCGATGACGTCGCACACATGCGGCGTACCGCGGACCGTCTGTTCGGTCGCGACTATGAATGGTCGGTGCTTGGCGCGGGGCGGAATCAGATGCCGATCGCGGCCATGTCACTGGCGATGGGCGGCCATGTCCGCGTGGGGCTTGAGGACAATCTGTGGGCCGGACCCGGGCGGCTGGCGACCTCCAGCGCGGAACAGGTCGGCGTCGCGCGGCGAATGATCGAGGAACTCGGCCTCGAGGTCGCCACGCCCGACGAAGCGCGGGCGATCCTGTCCCTGAAGGGCCCTGCCGATGTCGCAGCCTGATCCACCCGCCGCGAGCCTGCATTCGACCCGGACCGACAATCATTTCCGGGGAAGCGACCGTGCGTGACAATATCCCCGCGCATGTCGACACGCTCAACCGAGCCACGCTTGCCGCGACGCGTGACCGGCTGCAGGGTTTCGTGGATCGGGGCGAGCTCGCCGGCATCGTGACGCTGGTGTCTCGCGCCGGCGAGGTCATCGCCCACGACGCCCTCGGTTGGCGCGACATCGAGGTCCGTGCGCCGATGCAGCCCGACACACTGTTCCGCATCGCGTCGATGACCAAGCCGATCACGTCGGTGATGGCGCTGATGCTGATCGAACAGGGGCGGCTGAGGCTCGATCAACCGGTCACCGAATGGCTGCCGGAACTGACGGACCGCCGTGTCCTGGTGCACGGCGCGACCACACTCGACGAGACGGAGCCGGCGCGGCGCGAGATCACCATCGAGGATCTGCTGACCCATCGCTCCGGCATCGCCTACGGATTCTTTTCCGAGGAGCCGCTGAAGTCCGCCTATGAGCGCGAGCTTGGTGATCCGGCGATGAACCGAATGTCGGTCGATGAGTGGCTGGCGGCGCTGGGACGCTTGCCGCTTGCGTATCAACCGGGCGACCGGTTTCATTATGGGCACTCGACCGACGTCCTCGGCTTCCTGATCGGACGCGTCGAGGGGCGACCGTTCAGAGACGTTTTGCGCGAGCGCGTTCGTGGCCCGCTAGGCATGAACGACACCGATTTCTGGCTGCCGCCCGAGACGCGAGATCGCCTTGCCGGCATCTATGGCTACGATCCAGCACGAGAGCGACTGACCAGGGTCGAACTGACCATGTACGATACGCCCCCCGCCTACGCGGCAGGGGGTGGCGGCCTGATTTCGAGCGCGCCCGATTATCATCGTTTCGCGCGCCTGTTGCTGAACGAGGGCGCGTTGGGCGGCGTGCGTCTGCTGCGGCCGGAGACGATCCGGCTGATGCGTACGAACCGACTGACTCCCGCACAGCGCGAAGTGCCGTTCGCCGGCATGACGATCTGGGAAAAGTCGGGGTTTGGGCTAGGCGTTTCGGTCGTCGAGGATCCTGTCGACAACATTTATGGGTGCGGCCGGGCCGGCGCGATGAACTGGCCGGGCATCTACGGCACGTGGTGGCAGGCGGATCCGGCGGAGGATCTCGTGCTGATCTACCTTGTCCAGCATCTGGTCCCCGTCTCGGCAACGTCGGGGGCAACGCTCGCTACGGGCCGGGGGGCTGCCGGTCGACAGGCGCTGCCGATCTTCCAGCAGGGTGTCTATGCCGCGCTTCCGTCGTAGCCGGCGGGGCGTCGCGACCGTGACGGTTGGCGGATGCCAGAGCGGGCTCGGCCGGCCCGTTCCCGGGCGTACCGCAGCCACCCGCGGAACCCAGCGGCCAGGACAAGTTCAGCGGAACCAGCCGCGTGGCAGGAGGATGTGCATGCCGTCCATAATGACTTCGTCCGTAGCGACGGACGACCGGCGATGACCGCAGCGCCGCTCATATCGACCGATGGCCTCGACATGCAGGCAGCGGACGCGGCCAGAACGGTGGATGATCGCTGTCCCGGCGTTCGGGAATGGACCGTCCTGCTCGTGCTGCTGGGTGTCTACATCCTCAATTTCCTCGACCGGTCGCTGCTCGCGATATTGGCGAAGCCGATCCAGGACAGCCTCCATATCTCGGACACGCAGCTCGGGCTGAGCGGCGGGCTCTACTTTGCCGCTTTCTATTGCTTCATCGCGATCCCGATCGGGTGGATCGCCGATCGCTTCAACCGTGTCCGCGTGCTCTCGCTGGCCTGCGCGGTGTGGAGTGTCGCAACGACCTGCTGCGGCCTCGCCACCAGCTATCCGCAACTCGTGGCGGCGCGCATGATGGTCGGCTTCGGCGAGGCGGGCGGCGTACCGCCGTCCTACGCGATCATCGTCGATACGTTCCCGCCTCGGCGGCGGGGACTGGCGCTCGGCGTCTACAATCTCGGCCCGGGCATCGGCGCTGCCATCGGCGTTGCGTTCGGCGCCTCGATCGCCGCAGCCTTCGACTGGCACGACGCATTCATCGGCATCGGCGCGGTCGGCCTGCTGGCGGCGGTAGTCGTGTTCCTGATCCGCGATCCGGCCCGGGGGGCGACCGACCCTGCCGGCCCTTTGGCTGCGGACCACGCAAAGCCCGGCTTTATTGCAACCGCTACCATGTTCTTCTCGCGGCCGGTCCTGTTGCTGACGTCGCTGGCCAGTAGTGCCGCCAACTTCATCACCTACGGCCTCGGCAACTTTGCGACGCTGTTCCTGATGCGGGAAAAGGGGATGACGCTGCGCGAGGTCGCCGTGTGGTACGCGCTGGTGGTGGTCGTGGGGATGAGCGCCAGCATGCTCCTTTCGGGCCGACTGACCGATCGATACGTGCACCGGTTCCGCGAGGCATATGCCATCGTTCCTGCCGTCGCGCTGACGCTGGCGATCCCATTTTACCTGGGCTTCGTCTGGGCGCCGACGTGGCCGCTCGCGCTTGCGCTCCTGTTCGTTCCGATGACGCTCAACTTCTTCTATCTCTCGCCGTCGGTCGCGCTCGTGCAGGAGGTGGTGCGACCCGACCAGCGGGTGATGGCGGGGGCATTGTTCCTGCTGGTGATGAACTTCATCGGACTGGGGCTCGGGCCGACGTACGTGGGCGCGATGAGCGATCATTTCAGGGCCGCGCACCCGACCAACTCGCTGCAGATCGCTCTCTACACGCTCGCCGCATTCTACGTCGTCGCCATCCTGTTGTTTGTATGGCTTGCGCGAATTCTGAAGCGATCGTCGCTCGCCTTCCAGCCCGTACCTCCCGCAGCATGAGAACGCCGCCGATGAAGATTGCCATTGTGGGCGCCGGATCGCTCGGCATCGTCGTGGGTGCCCGCCTCGCCCCCCGCAACCCGGGGCTCGTGATGATCGACGCCGATCCGGCAAACGTCGCTGCGCTCAACGCACATGGCGCGCGGATCACGGGATCGATGACGCTGACCGTCCCGGTGTCCGCCATTGAGCCTGGGCAGATGGACGGCGTCTACGATCTGGTCCTTCTCCTCACCAAGCAGACTTACAATGACGTGGCGCTTGCCCAGCTTGCGCCGCATCTGGGGGAGGAAAGCGTGGTTTGCACGCTCCAGAACGGCATCCCGGAAGACAGCGTGGCGGCAATCCTCGGCGCGAGCCGGACAGTGGGCGGCACGGTCGGTTTCGGCGCGACGTATATCGCCCCTGGCGTCTCCCAGCTCACCTCCACCGTCGAGGCGGTCGAGAGGCACGCCTTCGAGATTGGCGAAATCCACGGCCCCATCACGCCGCGCCTTCGGACGATAGCCGATCTTCTCTCAGCGGTCGGTCATTGCGAGATGGTCGATGACCTGATGGCGATCCGCTGGTCGAAGCTGCTGATGAACGCCACCTTCAGCGGCGTGTCGACCGCGCTCACGTGCACCTTTGGCGACGTTCTGGAGAGCCCCGAGGCGATGGAGTTTCTCGCCCGCGTTGCCGACGAACTGGTGCGTGTCGCCAACGCCAGCGGCCATCATCTCGCGCGGATGCAGGGAGAAGACATGGAGTCGCTGCGATTGGCGGAGGGAGAGACCCTCGCGGACAAGATGCCGCTCTACCGGCGGGTGTGGAGCCGCCACGCGCTGCTCCGCGCCAGTATGCTGCAGGATCTGGAGAAGGGACGAAAGACCGAGATCGACGCGATCAACGGTTACGTCGTCGACCGCGGACGCCAGGTGAAGGTCGCCACCCCGTTCAATCAGCTGATCGTCGACCTGATCCGCGCCGCCGAAGCACAGCAAAGACTGCCTGATCGGTCACACAGTGCGGCGGCGATGAGGGCGTTGATCGCCGCCAACGGGGGCTCTCGGTGACGCGCCCCGATTGAGCCGTTCGTGGGGATATTGCCGTTGCTCGCGCGCCTTGGTCCGGCCTAGGGTCTTGGCGTGGTGCAATCGCTTCGCTCGATCCGGCAAATGCCGCGCCTTGGCGTGCTGGCGGTGCTTGCGCTCGCGCTGCTCGCGCGACTGGCGATTCCCGTCGGATGGATGCCCGTCACCGATGCAGATGGCTGGCGACTGACGATCTGCACCGGCGTGGGGCCGCTCGATGCGATGCCGGGCATGACGATGGACGACAGCGGCCACAAGGCCCCTGGCAACGATCATAAGTCCGATACCGTCTGCGGCTTCGCCGCCGCCGGGCTGGCGATGGCCGAGCCGTGCATGCCGCCCGTGCTGGCCGCACTGCCGATCATCACCGCGGCGGTCGCGCCACTGCGTCACGTTGCAGTCGCGGTGGGTCGCGGGCTCGCCGCTCCGCCGCCGCCGCCGACCGGACCGCCCCTGATCTGAACCGTACCGCCGCGCCCGTCCGGGACGCGGCTTTCAACGTTTCAGTCACAGGGGTCTTTTGATGACATCGCGACATCGCGCGCTGATCGGCGCGCCCATCCTCACGCTCGCGCTGCTCGGCGCGGCGCTTCCCGCCGCTGGGCAGATCAGCGGCACACAGCCCGATACCAGCACAAGCAAATCCGACATCCTGGTTGTTGGCCAGAAGAACGCGCCGATCTCGATCGAGCCGCGCGGGCTGTCGGTCAGCCTGGGCGACCAGCAGTTCGCCGGGGTCAACGCCTTCAACACCGAGGATTTGATCAAATACGCGCCCGATTTCTTCGTGCGCACGCGCTACATCGGCGACGACAATGCGGTGCCCGGCTTCCGCGGCACGCATTCGACGCAAAGCGCGCGGTCGCTGGTGATGGTCGATGGCTTCGTCATCTCCAACTTTCTCGGCAATTCGTTCAGCTATCCGCCCGCCTGGGGCATAGTCGGCCCCGACGAGGTCAAGCAGTTCGACATCGTCTACGGACCATATTCGGCGCGCTATCCGGGCAATTCGATGGGCGGCATCGTCAATATCACGACGCGCCCGCCCGATCACACCGGCGCCTTTGTCAACCTGCAGAACTTCCAGCAATCCTACGACCAGTTCGCCACCCACGACGATCTGTGGGGCTATTCGGCCGAGGGCGGCTTCTCGTGGAAGCCCAAGGATAGCCCCTGGGGCGTGCGGGTCTCGGCGCGGCGACTGATCAACCAGGGTCAACCGATGCAATTCTACCAGCTCGGCTATTCGGCGAGGCTCTACAACGACCCCAAGGCGGGAACGCCGGTCACCGGCGCGGTGGTCGATCCCGGGCTGATGCCGGCGGGCAGCTCGGGCGGGGTGACGCCGGTGATCGGCGATTATTCGTTGATCCAGCTGCGCCAGGACCAGGCGCGCGGCGAATTGCGCTACGACCGCGGCAAGGTCCATGGCGAGCTGCTGTTCACTTACTGGTGGAACGCCGAAAAGACGCTGGATCCCAGGACGTATCTGACCGACGCCGCCGGCAAGCCGTTCTACGGGGACGCCAGCGGCGTGGTCAGTCTCGGGGGGCACAGCTACACGCTCGATCCCGCCTCGACCTACCGGCTTGGGCTGTTCGCCAAGAACGAATGGCTGCTGGGCGGCAAGATCGAGGCGCCGCTCGCCGGGTTCGCCGTGCGGCTCAACCTCTCGACGCTGCGCTTCGCCCGGCAGGATACGGCGCAGTCGAACGGCTATGCCGCGGGCGTTGCCGATGGTGCCGGCCAACTGACCAGCCAGGGGCCGACCGGCTGGTTTGTCGGCAACCTACTGGCGACGCGCGATGTCGGCACGCAGCGCCTCGCCTTCGGGGTCGACGGCGATCTCTACGAGACTGACCAGAGCGTGTTCAACACCACCAACTGGCGCGAGAGGAGCGGGCGGACGCTGACCAGCCGCACCTCCGGCAGAACCAATCGCGTCGGCGCCTTCGCCGAGGACACGATCGACCTCACCTCCGCGACCGAGCTGACGCTGGGGCTGCGCTGGGACCATTGGCGCGCCTATGACGGCGGGCTGACCGCGCTCGCCGCCGGTGCGCTGACGACAAACGACTATGCGTCGCGCAGCGACAGCGCGTGGAGCCCGAAGGTCGCACTGCGCCAGATCTTCGCCGGCAATTGGGTCGCTGAGTTGAGCCTCGCCACCGCGACGCGCTTCCCGACCGTCGGCGAGCTGTTCCAGGGCTCGCTCAATTCGGACGGCAGCTTCAATCGCGACAGTTTCGATCCCAACCTCAGGCCCGAGACCAGCCATGACGCCAACCTGCTGTTGCGCCACCCATTCGGCCCGGTAACGCTGACCGGCAGCGTGTTCTACCAGCGCGTCCACCACGCGTTGTTCCAGTATATCGGCTTCAACGCCGACGGCACCTCGAGCTCGCGCTTCCGCAACATCGACGTGACGCGGCAATACGGCGCCGAACTGATCGCCGAAACGCACGACTGGCCGGTCAAGGGCATGGACGTGGACGCCAACGCCGCATGGATCGACGCCGTCACCGTTCGGAACGATGCCGACCCGGCGTCCGAAGGCGTGCAATTTCCGCGCATCCCGCATTGGCGGCTGAACGGCAATCTGCGCTATCGCTTCGCGCCCAAGCTGCAGGGCGTGATCGGCGTGCGCTACGCCAGCCGTCCCAATACCGATATCGACGGGCTCTATCGCGGCGACGATTACGGCTATACGTCCGAGCTGTTCGCGCTCGACCTCAAGGCAAATTATCAGGCGACGCCGCGGCTGACGTTCTCGGCGGGCGTCAACAACCTCACCAACTTCAAGGCGTTCGTCTATCATCCGTATCCGGAGCGGACGTTTCTGATCCAGGCGGGAGTGAAGCTGTGAGCGTCCATGCCCCCGGCACGCGCTGGTATAACGCGGTGTGGCGCTGGCACTTCTATGCGGGGCTCTTCTGCATCCCGTTCGTCGTCTGGCTTGCGCTGACGGGATCAATCTACCTGTGGCGACCGCAGATCGAGGCGTGGCTGAACCGGCCGTATACGCATCTCGCGATCGCCGGGCCGGCCGCCCCGGCCGATGCGCAGGTCGCCGCCGCGCTCGCCGCCGTGCCGGGATCGCGGCTGCACCAATACGTGCTGCCGCGCGCGCCCGACGATGCCGTCATCATCCTGGTGACGCGGCACGGCGCGGACAAGCGCGTCTATCTCAACCCGCAGACGCTCAAGGTTCTGCACGTCGTGACTGAGGAGAAACGGCCGATGCGCGTGATCTTCCACCTTCACGGCGAGTTGCTGGCCGGTTCGGTCGGCAGCTATCTGGTCGAGATTGCGGCGTGCTGGGCAATCGTCATGCTGCTGACCGGGCTGTACCTGTGGTGGCCGCGTGGGCGGCGTGGGCTCGCCGGCGTACTCTACCCGCGCCTGCGCAGCGGCAAGCGCCTGTTCTGGCGCGATCTCCATGCGGTCGCCGGCATCTGGGTGGCCGGCGCGGCGCTCGGCCTGATCCTGACGGGTCTGCCCTGGGCAAAGGCGTGGGGCAGCTATCTGACCGAGGTTCGCCAACTCACCGGCACCACGGGTGGTCCGATCGACTGGTCGATCGGCGGCAAGACGCCGAGGATCGACCCGATGCTTGGCGACCATGATGGCCACCGGATGGTCGGGATGACGATGGACGCGGGTGGCGCCGCGCCGGTCGTGCCGGGCGAACAAGCCCGGGTGACCGCGGCGGTCCGCCCGCTCGGTGTCGCGCCGCCGGTGCTTATCGCGCCGCCGGCGCGCCCTGGGGCACCATGGTCGATCACCACGGACGCGGCCGACCGCCCGCTGCGATCGGACGTCAAGATCGACGGCAGAACGGGGCGCGTGATCGACCGCGTCGACTTCGCACAGCGCCAGTGGATCGACCGCGCGGTGGGCTATGGCGTCGCGCTGCACGAAGGGGCGTATTTCGGCATCGCCAACCAGCTGCTCGGCACGCTGACGGCATTGTTGCTGATCGTGCTGGCGATCTCGGGTGCGGTGATGTGGTGGCGCAGACGACCGATCGGTCTGCTCGGCGCCCCGATCCCGCTCTCCCGACCGCGGTTCGGCGCCGCTTTGATAGCGTTGATCGTCGCACTCGGGCTCTATCTGCCGATGTTGGGCGTTACGCTTATTGTCGTGCTCGCAATCGAGCAGGTTTTTCTACGCCGCATTGGCTGGGCGAGAACGTGGCTAGCGTTGCGGCATCCTGCATCACGATAACAGTCGAGCCCTTGACCCGAGCGACCTTTCCTTTTTCCGCGGGCAGCCGCCAGAACTGGCGACGTCGCATTGGCGCTCCGAAACCAGCGATCGAACGGAAGAAGGACGGCCCACTTGCTCGTCTTTGGCCTGCGGGATTGTTCTGTCGCCAGGCCGGCTGCACCCACTGCAC
>JBQCHA010000095.1:0-4083 GCA_051955175.1 Sphingomonas sp. | reverse complement strand
CGTTGTATCGATGCGACGGCTGCGCGAAGCTCCCTTCTACAGGGAGGTGAGGTCATGCGTACACCTGAAACCGCGGAAGCCGGAATGGCACGCATCAATGGGATTCTGATCCGAACCGCGATCGTCGTGGCCATCGCTGCGGCGACCATATTGCCGCTTCTGCGGTGAGCAACACGATAGGACTGCCGCTCGCGCCGGGAAGGGAGCCGAAGGCGACTGGCAAGCGAGCAGCGCTCGTTTCGGACTGCGCCGCGGCCGCCGAATGTCGCTTTTGCTGTCCGACTTCAATTGAAACCCTAAAGGGAACACCGTGCCTGTCCATTCCGTATTGCGAGGTCTGACACCAGGCAGGGGAGGGCGCCTTTCTATAGCCCCGACGCCTTGGTGAGATTGACACGGAAGCGGTCGCGCCGCCGTTGGTATTTGCGGGTCATCTCAGCGGAGGCGTGGCCGAGTTGCTTCTGCACATAGCGCTCTTCGACCTCGGCCGAGGAGGCCAGCCCGGCCCGCAGGGAGTGCCCTGCAAACCGCTGCTCCCGTTCGAACTCAGACAGGTCTCCGCGCACGCCCGCGGCTACCACGGTCTGCTTGACCAGGCGGGCGACCTGCCTGTCATTGAGCCGATCCGGCCCGACGGTCGTGCCCTGGCCGCTGACGCGACGAAAGAGGGGGCCATGGGCGATCTTCGCCAGCCTCAGCCAGGTCTGGAGAGCAATGAGCGGGCAGGTCGCATCCGAAGAGCCGCGGCCGATTTCGATCTCGCGCCAGCCGGTCTTGCCGCGCAGATTGACGATCATTCCCTTGTCGAGGATCTCGACCCAACCGTGGCCGTCTTCGGTCTGATCGCGGCCCAGATCGAGTCCAACCACCTCGGAGCGCCGGAGGCCGCCAGCGAAGCCGAGCAGGAGCATCGCCCGGTCGCGCAGCCCGCGCAGAGATCCACGATCGAGCGTTTCGAGCATAGCGATGAGATGCTCCGGCAGCACCGCCTCCTTCTGGCGCGGCGGCGCGGCGTGGGTATTGCGGATGCCGGCGAGCACGGTTGCGATATGGCGGTCCTTGCGGTCCAGCGGCGTTCCGCGCTGCGCGTAGGCCCAGGACAGGGCCGACAGCCGCCGCTCGATCGTCGTCACCGTGTTCGGCTTGCGATTTGTCGTGGCCGCGCCCGAGGCGCAGGCGGTGATATAGAGCCCGACGGTCTGCGGGTTCGGCGGCATCGTGGCGAGGGCCTGACGCCGGCACCAGCCGGTAAAATGCGTCCAGTCGGAGGCGTAGGCGCGGCGGGTGTTGGCGGAGCTTGCTGCCTCGACATAGCCGCGGGCGCGGTCGGCGAGCTGCGCGAGATGGGCTGGCAACGCTCCAGAGGCATCCGCCTCAATCGAACCCGGCAGGGGAGGGGAGGGGAGCGGTGCAGATCTCGTATCAGGGTCGCTCATGGCGAGCCCTCCGCTGCATCGCCTGCGGAGGGCAACTCTGCATCATCGCCTTTGGCGTCAGCCATGGCCTGCTCGCCGGCCAGTTTGATAGCAAGCTTCAGTGTTTGCGTTGGGTCCTTCAACGCGGCCTCAAACATGCCATACCTGCGGCGATCCACCAGACGCTCCAAGCATTCCCACAGCCTCCTGTCGTCGGTGTCGGGACGATCCCACCCAAATGGGCTGATAATGTCGTTGATCGCCAGGAAGACGCCGTCTGAAGCTTCTTCGCGTGGCCTCACCAACCGTCCTTTGGAGTCGTAGATTTGTTCGCCCCACGGCGACGTGTTCGTCGGGGCGTCCTCGTGCTTCATCATAATCCCTCGACTGGTTAGGCTGGATTCCAAGGGTTGATCACGGACGCGCCCGTATCGGCGAAATCCCGCTCGTTGCGGGTGACGAGGATGAGATCGTGAACGATCGCTGTGGCGGCGATCAGCCCGTCGACGTCGCCGCGCGGGCAGATGGCGGTGATGCGACCCCATTCGACCGAAATCTGATCGGTCACGGGCAGGATGCGCTCGGCATGGTCGTGGCGGATCCTGCGCAGCCACTCGGCAAGATGACCGGCCGCCTTTGGCTCGGATTTCTGCTTCAGTGCAATGCCACGCATGATTTCGCCGAGCGTCAGCGTGCTGAGATACACGCTGCCGGGATCGACCGAGCGCAGCCACACGACCGCCTGCGGCGCGCCGCGGCGGGCCTCGGAGATGACATCGGTATCGACGAGGTACATCAGAGCGCGACGTCGCGGCTCGGCATCGTCGCACGCGCAGCAACGGCCTCGGCGAGCTCGTCGTCCCAGGCGGGGCCGGCGAGTAGGTCGTCGACCAAGCTTGGGCGGCCGGCGCGCAGCGCGTCGTAATCGGCGGCCGAGAGCACGACGGCGGCGCGCTCGCCGCGCAGCGTGACGGTCTGCGGGCCTTCGCTACGTGCTTTCTGGACGACTCGGGAGAACTGGTTCTTGGCGTCCTGCAGTGGCCATTCCATGTTTCGCGCGCTCCTAGCTAGACTGTCTAGCTATATATGTCTTGTTTCTGACGGGCAATGCCGCGAATTCCAGCGGTCAAGGGGCCGTTTCCCCGGATTCTCTGGACTCTCTCTATAGAGTATCAGAATGTCCGATAATGCAACATTATCGGACGTAATACATTTCCGACGAGGCGTGCGGTTAGGGCGCTATATTCTGGATTAAAGCGCACATTTCCTCTATCTTTTCAGCCAATGAGACCGGCCGAATCGATCTCCGCCACGAGCCTCGCGCCGCCGACCGTCCCCGGTTGGGCGGTCCCGCGCGGACCAGTTACCAGCGACGTCGAAGCGGCTTTCCTGGCCGGAAGCGCGTTGAATTCGCTCGACAATCTCGTGCGATCCGATCCACCCTGGGTAGGCGCCTGGCGCCAGCGCCTGGCTCTGAAATCTGCTGCCGCGGCCGTCGCGCTGTCCGGGCGGACCGAGGTTGAAGCGCAGTTGCGCGATGCTTGGCATCTGCGCCAGCCTGGAGCTGGGCCCGGGCCCGCCGGCAACATCTTCGCAGCCTGGCGTCGGATGGCCGCGCGGTCGATTGCCGTCGATGCGCCGGCGCTGCGTGTGGTGGTCGAGTTGCTCGGCCTGCGCTGGAGTGAGGATCTCGCAGCGTTGCTGGACGATAGCGCTGAGCTCGTTCGATCGGGGCAGCCAGCGCCTCTGGTCGCCGCAGCCATCGTCACAGCGGTTCAAAAGCTCCGGTCGGAGGCCAGCCTCCTCGGTTGGTGGCTCGCCGACCAGGCCTTGGCGCGCCGGATGCGCTGGCCGGTCGCGGTGCCGCTGCTGGCGATGCAGGCGCGTGGGCCGGCCTTCCGCAGTCCGAGCGATCGCGGTCGCGTGCGCCCCGGAGAAGAGGGGTTCGAGCGGGCGGTTTGCGTGGCGCTTGCCTTGGCGGCGGCTGAGGCCTGTCGTACCGCTGGCGAGCTTGCGCCGCGGGCGACGCGGCTGATCGAGGTAACGCCGACGCTGCGGGCCAAGGGTGCGGGGGAGGTGATCCAGCTTTTGCTCGACGACGACGCGGTCTCCGGTACGCTGCAGACGAGAAGCCTGACACGCTGGGGTTCACGCCGGTTGTTCGAGCGCCTGAGCAGGCTTGGCGCCGTGCGCGAGCTCACCGGCCGAGCCAGCTTTCGGCTCTACGGGCTCTGACCATGGCGCGGCGGACCCAGACCGAAGAGCTGTTCGACGCCGAGCTCGCCGACCTACCACCGGAGCTGCGCTGGCGCGAATGGATGGGCCGGGTCGAGGCGGTGATCTTCGCCTCGCCGGAGCCGGTCGGCCGTGAGACCCTGGCCCGGGTCGTCGGGCGTGACTGCAGCCTCGACCTGCTGATCGCGGACATCCGTGACGAATTGCGCGAACGCCCCTACGAACTCGTCTCCGTCGCCGGCGGCTGGCAGCATCGGACGAAGAAGGGGTTTGCAGTCGCGATCCGGACCGCGACCGGGCTTGGCTCGTCGGACGGCATGGCACTGTCGCAGGCGGAGAGCCTTATCCTGCTGTGTATCGGCTACTTCCAGCCGATAACGCGTGCCGAGCTCGGCGCCGTGTTCGGCAAGGAGGTCAGCCGCGATACGATCGG
>JBQCHA010000094.1:0-3219 GCA_051955175.1 Sphingomonas sp. | reverse complement strand
GAAGTGGTGCGCGGCGCGCGGCTGTTTATCGTTGCGCAGGTGGAGTCGGGGCACTTGTGTCCGATCACCATGACGCGCGCGGCGGTCGGCGCGCTCGGCGTCGATCCCGCGCTCAAGGCTAAGGTGATGCCGGTGCTCGGTACGCGGAGCTACGATCCGACCTTCACGCCGTGGTGGAGCAAGCGCGGCATGACCATGGGCATGGGCATGACCGAGCGGCAAGGTGGCACCGATGTGCGCGCCAACATCACCCGCGCGGTGCCGGACGGCGATGCCTATCGCATCACCGGCCACAAGTGGTTCATGTCGGCGCCGATGTGCGACGCATTTCTGGTGCTTGCGCAGGCGGAAGGCGGGCTCACCTGCTTCTTCATGCCGCGCTTTGCGCCGGACGGTTCGATCAACGGTATCCGCTTTCAGCGCCTCAAGGACAAGCTCGGCAATCGCTCCAACGCGTCGTCGGAAGTCGAGTTCGATAATGCTTACGCATTGCGGCTCGGCGAGGAAGGGCGCGGCGTGCGCACCATCATCGAAATGGTGTCGCTGACGCGGCAGGACTGCGCGCTGTCGTCGGTGGGCCTGATGCGCTCGGGGCTGGCGCATGCGATCAATCACACCCGCCATCGCAGCGTATTCCAGAAGCATCTCGCCGATCAGCCGCTGATGCAGAGCGTGCTCGCTGACATGGCGTTGCATGTCGAGGCATCCACCGCGTTGGTGATGCGGCTGTGTCGCGCCTTCGACCGCGCACCGTTCGATCCGCTTGAGGCCGCTTACATGCGGCTGCTGACGCCGGTGGT
Organism: Sphingomonas sp.; assembly: GCA_051955175.1. Lineage (GTDB taxonomy): Bacteria > Pseudomonadota > Alphaproteobacteria > Sphingomonadales > Sphingomonadaceae > Sphingomonas. Next base: position 2,419 of record JBQCHA010000094.1, on the reverse strand, counting down.
GAAATACTGGACCTGCAAGAGCGCGCCCGGTTTCCTCTATGAGGCAATGGAGTGCCTCGGCGGCAACGGCTACATCGAGGAGGGCATTCTAGCGCGGCACTATCGCGAGTCGCCGGTCAACGCGATCTGGGAAGGCTCCGGCAACGTCATGTGTCTCGACGTGCTGCGCGCGCTGTCGCGCGAGGCCGAGGGCGCGGAGGTGGTGATGAAGCATCTCGCCGCGCAGGCGGGCGATCTGCCGGGCGCGAAGGAGACGCTGGGTTTCGTCGCCAAGGCGTTCCGCCGGCCGGATGTCGAGCGTCTGGCGCGGGTCGCGGTGGAGCGTCTGGCGCTGCTCGCGGCGACGGCGGCGTTGCAAGAGGTGTCGCCGGCCAGCGCCGAACTATTCGCCGTCACGCGTCTCGACACTGCGCACGGCAATCTCTACGGCTCGGCCGATCTCAGCGCCGACGCCAGCCGGCGTCTGCTGGATCGCGCGCTGGCGTGAGGAGGTGCCTTCCGTCATTGCGAGCGAAGCGAAGCAATCCAGTAAGCCAGAAAGCAAGGACTGGATTGCTTCGTCGCTGACGCTCCTCGCAATGACGGTCGATACGCTCATCGTCCGCTTTCCGACCATGGTTTGGTAATCATTCCTCATCACATTGCCCGGATGAGCACGCTCGAGACAGACACCCTGCCGCCGCCGCTTCCGCCCAAGGCCCCGCGCGGGGTTTGGAAGTTCATCGGCACCAGCCTGTGGGGCCTGTTTATCTTCGTCGCGATGTTTATCGGGCAATTGGCGGTCGTCGGATATCTGGTGTGGCGGCATGGCGGCGGTTTCGACATCGCGGTGATCCGCGCGATGGCCGGCAACGGCATCACGCTTTCAATGTCGGTGATCATGGGCCTGCCGGCGGTGCTGCTGGCGATCTGGATCGCGACGCGTCTCGCCGGCGCACGGCTTAGTGACTACCTCGGATTACGCTGGCCGACGTGGCGGCAGTTCTTCATCGGCCTCGCGGCTCTGATCGCGCTGGTCGGCGCCTGGGATCTGCTGTCCAAGGCGATCGGGCGCGAAGTGACCGCAACCTTCATGATCGAAGTGCTGAAATCGGCCGAGGCCGACAATGCGCTCTGGCTTCTACTGATCGCCTTCTGCGTCGCCGCGCCGCTCACCGAGGAATTTTTTGCGCGCGGATTCCTTTATCGCGGCTGGTCGGAGTCGTTCCTGCGGCCGTTCGGCGCCATCCTGCTGTCGTCGCTGGTGTGGACCGCGATGCACCTGCAATACGACTGGTTTTTCTTCGGCGAGATCCTGACCATCGGTTTGTTGTTCGGCTATCTGCGCTATCGCACCGGCTCGACCTGGCTGACCATTATTCTGCACGGCCTCAACAATCTTGCCGCGACCATCCAGACGATGTGGCTGGCGTCGCACCCGTAAGCGGCGATCATCCGGCGAGCGCGATGAACAGCGGCATGGTGAAGGCGGCGACCACCGTTTGCAGCACAAGGATTTGCGCCAAGAGCGGCGCGTCGCCGCCCATCTGCCGGGCCAGCACGTAGGCGTTCGATGCGCTCGGCACCGAGGCGCAGCAGGCCACCACCACGAGGTTCGGTCCCGACAGGCCGAAACTCCAACCCAGCGTGATGGCGATGATCGGCATCGCGATCAGCTTGAGCACGACGGTGAGGGCCGCGACCGCATTGGGGCGCTTCAAGCCATCGAGTTGCAGGCCGGCGCCGACCACCAAGAGGCCGATCGCCAGCGAGGAATGCCCGAGCGATCCGGCGAATTCGTACAGCGGTTTCGGGATCGGCAGTTTGGTGATGTTGATGGCGATGCCGATCAGGCAGCCCCAGATGAACGGGTTCTTCGCGATCGCGAGCCCCGTCACCCGCCACGACGTCTTTTGCGGCGAGGCGAAGTGCGCCAGTACCGACACGCTCATCACGTTGAGGACCGGGATCATCGCCACCATCGCGACGGACGCCACCGCGAGGCCGAGGTCGCCCAGCAGATTGCCGACGACGGAGAGCGCGACGAAGGTTTGCCAGCGCACCGCTCCCTGGAATAGCGAAGTGAAGGACGGGCCGTTCAGCGCCAGCGTACGAACAAGCAATGGACGCAGCGCGAGGCACAACGCGCCCATGAGCAGCACCGACAGCAGCATCGCGCCGCCGACGCCGGCGATCGGCACCGAGGCGAGATTGGCGCGGCCGAGCGTTTCGATCAGCAGCGCCGGAAACAGCACGTAGTAGACCAGTTGCTCCAGCCCGACCCAGTGTTCGTCCTTCTGCAGGAGGATGCGACGCAGCGCATAGCCGAGCGCGATCAGCAGGAACACCGGGATCAGCGAGGCGATCACTGTGAGCATATCGCATCAGCCTTTGCGCGGACGGCAACAAATAACGTCGTCATTGCGAGCGAAGCGAAGCA
>JBQCHA010000093.1:0-5891 GCA_051955175.1 Sphingomonas sp. | reverse complement strand
CGAAGGCGAGATCCGGATCGATTCGGCGCCCGGTCGCGGGACGACGGTGACGCTCTACCTGCCGCGCCGCCTGTCCGGCGACGAGCCCGTAGCCATTCCGCCCGCAGAGATCGAGGCGGCAGCGGCGGCGGCGTGCGCCGGGCTCGACATCCTGGTGGTCGAGGACGATCCCCGCGTGCTCGCCGCAACGATGAGCGCGCTGGAGGAGCTCGGCCATCACCCGGTCGGCTGCGGCGATCCGCTCCATGCCGAGGATGTGCTTGCCGCGCAGGACGCGGTCGACCTGATCGTCAGCGACGTGCTGATGCCCGGCCGCACCGGTCCCGAGATGATCGCCGCGCTGGCGCCGCGCTACCCGCATCTCGCGGTGCTGTTCGTCACCGGCTATGCCGGCGAGGGGGCCGGCGAGGCGCTTGCCGACCATGTCGTGCTGCGCAAGCCGTTCACCATTTCCGCCCTCGAACGCGCCGTCGGCGAGGCGATGGCGGTGGCGCGACCCGCCTCCCCCGGCCGCATCGCCGCCGAATGATCTGAACCGATCCCGCCCAGCGCCGTTTCAGGCTGAACCGACCACGCCGGGGCGTGACGGACGCCGCCGGCGCCGATATAGCCGTCACTCCCGGCGCACGCCGCGCCGGATCGTCAGCAAGGCCGCATCACTCGCCCCATGAAATCCATCGATCGCTACATGGCCAAGCTGATCGCGGTGCCGCTGCTCGCCAATCTGCTGATCGCCGCGATGCTGCTGGTGCTCGACCGCATCCGCATCCTGCTCGACTTCGTCGCGACGCAGGGCGGCCCGGTCAGCGTCGTGTGGCGGATGCTGGCGAACCTGCTGCCCGAATATCTCGGCCTCGGCATTCCCATCGGGCTGCTGCTCGGCACGCTGCTCACCTTCCGCCGGCTGGCGACCAGTTCGGAACTCGACGTGATGCGCGGCGTCGGCATGAGCTACGCGCGGCTGCTGCGCGTGCCCTACATGTACGCGATCGTGCTGGCGTTGATAAACCTGGGCATCGTCGGGTTCGTTCAGCCTTATGCGCGCTATGCCTATGAAGGGCTGCGCTACGAACTGCGCAGCGGCGCGCTGGGCGCCTCGATCAAGGTGGGCGAGTTCGTCAAGTTCGGCGACGACATCACGCTGAGGATCGAAAAGAGCCAGGATCATGGGCAGAAACTGTCGGGCATCTTCCTCCATCGCCAGAACAAGGACGGCGGCTGGCTGGCGGTCACGGCGCAGACCGGGCAGTTCCTGGGCACCGACAACCCCGACGAGATCATGTTCCGCCTGACCAACGGCACGCTGATCGACGAGGAGCCGGGCTTCAAGGCGCCGCGCGTACTGTCGTTCAGCCTGCACGAGCTGCCGATCTCGCTGCCCAAATACGAAAGCTTCCGCCAGCGCGGCGGTCGCAACCTGGAGCTGACCCTGCCCGAACTCGCGCGTTACGGCCACGACCCGCACACCACCACCGACGTTCGCGACACCAGCCGCGCGGAGTTCAATTTCCGCATCGTCGAGGTGGCGACCATGTTCCTGCTGCCGCTGCTGGCGGTCGCGCTCGGCATCCCCCCGAAGCGATCGAGCTCGGCGCTGGGCGTGTTCCTGGCGATCGTGATGATCGTCAGCTATCACAAGATCAACCAATACGCTGCCGACATCGCCGGGCTGGGCAAGATCAATCCGGCGATCGCCTTGTGGACCCCGTTCCTGCTGTTCGCGGCGCTGGTCATCTGGATGTTCTACACCGTCGCCTATGTCCCCGGCGGACAGCCGATCGGCGCGCTTGAACGCGCGTTTGCCAAGGCGGGCAAGGCGGTCGGCCGCTGGCTGCCCGGACGCCGGCGGAAGGCGGCACGGGCATGACGCTCAGCGGCTTTTTCCCGTCGCGCACCATCTCGCTCTACATGGCGCGGATGTTCGTCGTGCGCACGCTGGTGATCCTCGCCGCGCTGGTGCTGATCCTGCAGACGCTCGACCTCCTGTCGGAGACCGGCGACATCCTGGCCTATCCCGGCAACGGGCAGGCGCAGGTGCTGTATTACGTCAGCCTGCGCTCGCCGCAGATCCTGGCGGAATTCCTGCCGTTCTCGGTGCTGCTCGGCACGATCCTGACGCTGATCACGATGAACCAGAACAGCGAGATCATCGCGATGAAGGCGTCGGGCCTGTCGGCGCACCAGGTGCTGGCGCCGCTGCTGATCGCCAGCCTGGGGGTGGCGGTGATCTCGTTCGGCTTCAACGATCGCGTGGTGTCGCACGCCACCGCGGCGCTCAATCAATGGAAGGGCGTGCATTACGGACCGATGCCGATTTCGCACGGCACTTTCAGTAATGTCTGGGTGCGCGACGGCGACGACCTGATCGAGGTGCAGCAGGTCGGCGGTCGGGGCGACGCGGTGAAGCTGGGCGGCATCACCATCTATGATCGCGACAAGGGCGCGCTGAAATCGATCGTCACCGCGCCGCGTGGCGAGCGCCACGGCCGGGCTTGGCTGATCGGGCCGCAGGTCACCGATTTCGACATGACCACCGACCAGCAGACCGTCACCGGGCCGCTCGTCATCGGCAGCGGCGTGCGTCCCGACCAGCTGACACTGGCTTCGGTCGACGCCGACGGCATGTCGTTCGGCGCGCTGAACGCCGCCATCCACGAGCTGCACGCCGCCGGGCGGCCGACGACCGACCTGGAAGGCGCGCTGTGGCACAAGCTGTCGAGCCCGCTGTCGTCGGTGCTGATGCCGCTGCTGGGCGCCGTCGCCGCGTTCGGCATCGCACGATCGGGCAAGCTGTTCATCCGCGCGGTCATCGGCATGGCGCTGGGCTTCGCCTATTTCGTCGCGGACAATTTCGCCTTGGCGATGGGCAACCTCGGCGCCTATCCGCCGGTGCTCGCCGCCTGGGCGCCGTTCGTGCTGTTCCTGCTGATCGGCGAGGCCGTGCTGATCCGCACCGAGGAATAGGCGGGGATCGGCGGGCAGTTTCTCGCCACTGGTCTATTTCAAATCGCGCCGGCGAAGGCCGGTTCAAGCAGCGACGCGGGCGCGACTGGACTCCGGCCGTCGCCGGGATGGTGAATTAACCGCTCAGCGTGCCCGCATGGTCGAGCGGCCGATCTTCACCACCAGCCCGGTCATCCCGGCATAGCTCGCCTTGTGATAGGGCGATCCCGGCTCGACGGCGGCCGAGATGCGGCGATGCGCCTCTGCCAGCGCGTGATAGGGCAGGCCCGGCAGCAGGTGGTGCAGCGCGTGGTAGCGCAGCCCAACCGGCGCCCACAGCGCCGGCAGCGTCGCCGGCGGGGGCACGTTGACCGAATCGAGATATTGCGCCGTCACCGTCATCGCCTCGCCGTCATTCTCCCACAGATGCGCAACCAGCGTGCGCAGCTGGTTGATTACCGCCACACCCGAGGCGACCAGCATGAAAATGACGAACCAGCGCAGCGGCACCACCCCGGAGGCGACCAGCGCGACGAGGGCGATCGCCCACAGGCTGGTCGCCGTTTCGATACGTGTCCACTGCTTCTTGAACGCACCTTCCGGCGCGCGACGGCGGAACGCGGGGTTGATGGAGAGCGCCGAATAGCGCTCGACGACGACGCGGCGCAGCGATGGGATCACCGCCGACAGCGGCGCAAGCACGGCAAAGCGGACGATCAGGGCAATCGGCGCCAGCAGCGAGGCGACGATGAACAGCGGCAGGCTGTATGGCTTCATCAGCGCCAGCGGCAAATATTCGGGATCGTCCACCGTGCCGTAGCGCGTGCGCGCGTGGTGCAGGTTGTGGACGCCTTCGTACATGAACGACGGCACCATCAGCGGCACGCCGACCAGCGCGTTCCACCCTAGCCGAAAGCCGGGCAGCGAGGCATGCTTCACATGCGTCAGCTCGTGGATGAAGCTGCCGGCGCGGTAGAACGCGAGCATCGCCACCAGCCCGGCGACGATGGTCCACGCCAAAGTGGGCGCCAGGAACGCCGCGACCAGCGCGCCATAGCCGACCACCGACGACGCGATCAGGTCGCCCCAATAGATCGCCGGGCGCGGCGCATTGAGGTCGCGCGTCAGCTCGGCGGCGGCGCGCAGCATGGCCTTGTCGTCGACGATGCGCAGGGGTGCTGCATGCGCCGGCGCGGGGGCAGGCGCGGCGGCCTGGCCGCGGTCGAGACGGATTGAGCTGTTCATGGCGTTTTCCATTGCCACCACATAGTGGCGAATCGGTGGCATTTACAGGCGCCGGTTTCGTTCACAGATACTCAAGCGGCCGATCTTCTTGACAGATCGCCCTGCTATGGGAAGGGCTCTCGCGCCGTCCATGCAGGAGCCCGACGCCTTGACCAGCCCGCTCAATATCCGTCCGATCGACAGCAAAGCCGACCGGAAGAAGTTCGTCGACCTGCCGTTCCGCCTCTATGCCGACGATCCCAATTGGGTGCCGCCCCTGAAGGGCGAGGCGCTGGGCCTGATCACGCCGTAGAAGAACGGCTGGTTCAGCCACTCCAAGGCTCAGCTGTTCCTGGCCGAGCAGGACGGGCGCGTGGTCGGACGCATCTCCGCCCATATCGACACGCTGGCGCTGACCATGCCGGCCGACAAGGGCTTCGGCCCCGGCTGCGGCCAGTTCGGCCTGTTCGATGCCGAGGACGAGGCGATCGCCAAGGCGCTGATCGCGACTGCCGAGCAATGGCTGCGCGACCAGGGCATGACGCGCGTGATCGGCCCGATCAGCATGTCGATCTGGGAGGAGCCGGGCCTGCTGATCGAAGGGTTCGATCATCCGCCGACGGTGATGATGGGCCATGCCAAGCCCGAATATCGCGGCTGGATCGAGGGCGCCGGCTATCAGCCGGTCAAGCAGCTCGTCACCTACGAACTCGACATCACCCAGCAATTCCCGCCACTGATCAACCGCATCATTGCCTCCGGCGAGAAGAACCCGCGTATCCGCATTCGTGAGGTCGACAAGTCGAAATTCCAGGAGGAAGCGGCGATCATCCTGTCGATCCTCAACGATGCCTGGGCCGACAACTGGGGCTTCGTCCCCCTCACCCAGCCCGAGATCGACGACGTCGGCGTCAAGCTGAAGCCGATCGTGTTCAACGATCTGATCCGCATTGCCGAGCTGGACGGCAAGCCGGTCGCGTTCATGATCACGCTTCCCGACCTCAACGAGCCGATCAAGCCGCTCAACGGGTCGCTGCTGCCCTTCGGCTGGGCCAAGCTGCTGCTGTGGCTGCGCAAGCCGAAGGTCCGCACGATGCGCGTGCCGTTGATGGGCGTGGTCAAGGAACTGCAATCGTCGCGCATGGCGAGCCAGCTGGCCTTCATGATGATCGAATATATCCGCCGCGCGTCGGTGAGCCGCTATGGCGCGAGCCGTGGCGAGATCGGCTGGATCCTTGATGACAACCAGGGGATGAACGCCATCGCCGACGCGATCGAAAGCAAGATCAACAAGGTTTACCAGGTCTACGAAAAGACGCTGTAGAAGGCGGCCGTAGCGCCTGCCCATGTTCGGCCGCCGGCAACGCCGGGCTGCGGACGAGCACTCCGGCCTCGATCGCGCAAAGTCTGGCGCCGAGCGTCAGCAGGCTTGCTGACGCTCTCGGCGAGCCAGGTCCGGCGGCGACACCGGCGGCTGTGATGGAGCCGCCGGCGCTACCGCGCTGGCTGCGCTCGAGGTGCGTCAGCCGGCGATGTGACCATTGGCCGCCGCGCCGATATCGACCCCGTCGGCCTTCCACTGCTGGGCGGTCTTGCACACCTTCGGGCGAAGGATAGAGCCGGTCACGGCGGGCATCTTCGCACAATATTTGGTATGGCCCTTGCCGTCGTGGACGACCTGCAGGTGCTGCTGCTCGCCGCTCCGATCGGTCGAGGGCCGCGTA
>JBQCHA010000092.1:0-14972 GCA_051955175.1 Sphingomonas sp. | reverse complement strand
CGTCGACGTCCTCATCTCCGAAGAGGAGCTCGCCCGGCGCCGCGCCGACCTGGAGGCGCGCGGCGGCTTCCCCTACCCCGCCGCCCAGACGCCGTGGCAGGAAATCCAGCGCGCTCTCGTCGGACAAATGAATACCGGTATGATCCTGGAAGGCGCCGAGAAATATCAGCGCATCATCCAGACCAAGGGGCTGCCGCGCAACAATCACTGAGGAGCGTGGGCCCGACGGGAAGCCTGCGTCGATCTCGGCGCAGGCACGGTCGGTGCGCGGATAGAGCCCACTCGGCCACTCGTCCTGCCTAGGAGAGGGCGTCAGCAGACCTGCGCCGAGCGCGCCTCGATCGCCCTGTCGTGCGGCATTCCTGCAACAAGTCCGTCACTTTTTCCGACCGTCACGCGATTTCGCTTGCACGGCTATAGTCCGACAAGTCATTACACCGACTAATAGCAGGAGACCGGCGTGGGTCGGCTCCGCATCTTGGGAGGGTTGACCATGGCTTTTCGGCCGTCTGCATTCTGCACCGCATCCGTCCTCGCGCTCAGCCTTGCCGGCGTTGCGCATGCGCAGGACACCACCGCCGCCACTACCGACAGAAATGCGGCGGAAAGCACCAATTCCGACACCGATGCCGCCAGCTCGGGTAGTGCCCAGAACGACTCGGCCAATGCCCAGCAGAGCGGCGAGATCGTCGTCACGGGCGTGCGCGCCTCGCTGGTCGGCGCGATCAACGTGCGCAAGAACTCGACCCAGATCGTCGACTCGGTGGTGGCCGAGGATGTCGGCAAATTGCCTGACAATAACGTCGTCGAAGCGCTGCAGCGAGTCACCGGCATCCAGATCACCGATCAGGCCAGCGGTGAAGCCCAGACCGTCACCATCCGCGGCCTGCCAGACGCCGTCACCACGCTGAACGGCGTCAACGTCTTCACGACCTCGGGCCAGTCGTTCGCGCTTCAGGACATCCCGGCCAACCTCGTCAAGCAGATCGACGTCTACAAGACGCGCTCCGCCGACCAGCTCGAAACCGGCCTCGCCGGCCAGATCGACGTAAAGACGCGTCGCCCGTTCGACTTCCGCGGCTTCGCCATCTCCGGCCAGGTGCGCGGCACCTACGATGAGATCGCCGACAGCTACAATCCCAGCGGAGCGCTGCTCGTCTCCGATCGCTGGCACACCGGCATCGGCGACATCGGCATCCTGGTGAACGGCAGCTACACGCAGTCCGATTACCGCACCGAAAGCGCGACGGCGGGTGCGCTCGTTCCTTTCGCCACCGAAAACCCGCCGGCCGGCTCGGGCCTCACGCGCCTCCAGCGGATGTTCTCGGGCTGGGCCCCGGGCCTCAACGCGGGCCTGCCCACCGCCCCGGGCTCGACGATCAACTACAACGGCGTCGACGTCCCTTATTATCTGTCCCGCGACGCCGTCTTCTCGTCGGACTTCTATGGCAAGCGCAAGCGCCCTGCCCTCAACGTCGCGCTGCAATGGGCACCCAATTCCAGCTCGGTCTACACCGCCGAGATGTTCTACACGGGCTTTCGCAGCAGCACCTACAACGACCTGATGTTCAGCTTCGTCGACTGGTGGGGCAATCCCGGACCGGTCCAGCTTTACGACGGTACGAACATCGTCAAGTCACGTACGGTGGATGACGTCTACGGCTTCAACAGCGGCGATTACACCAAGTCGAAGACCGACGACTTCATCTACCACCTGAACGGGCAATGGGACGTGGGCGGCGGCGACGGCAAGATCAGCGGTGATCTCGCCTATCAGACGAGCAAGAACAGCACGTCGTTCATCGCCATGCGCACCGATCGGACGGCCGATCAGATCACCGCCGACTTCAACGCCGGCGGCGGCGTCCCGTCCTATCACTTCAGCGACGATTCGCTGCTGGCGCAGCCGGGCACCTGGAACATCGCGCAGCTCTACGACAACGCCAATCGCGACAAGGGCAGCGCGATCACCGGCAACCTCGACGCCTATTACACCTGGAACCATGGCTTCGTGCGCCGCATCAAGGCGGGTCTGCGCGTCGACGATCGCAAGGCGTCGAGCTACGTCCGGACCGGCGATGCCGCCAGCCTCAACCGCAACCTGACGACGCTCCCCGACGCCGCCTATTTCACCAATTCGGACTTCTTCGCGGGCGAAGGCGACGTGCCGCGCAGCTGGGTCACGCCGAAGGGCTCGTGGGTCTATAACAACGCCGACACCGTGCGGGCGCTCTATGGCCTGCCGACCTCGGACCAACTGACGCTCGGCAAGACCTTCGACATCGACGAGATCACGATGTCGGCCTACCTGTTGGGCGACGGGCAGCTGACGCTCTTCGGGCGTCCGTTGAAGCTGGAAGGCGGCCTGCGCTACGTCGACATCGACACCGATTACAATTTCTACGATCGGTACAACAACTTCGCGCACAGCTTCGTGTCGCGAGGCTCGCACAAGTTCCTGCCGAGCGCGACCGCCCGGTACGAGATCACACCCAACCTGCGCCTGCGCTTGAATTATGGCGAGACGCTGCGTCGTCCCAATTTCGCCGATGTGAACCCGACCTATTCGCTGACCGGCGACCTGACGAACGTCGGCTACGGCAGCGGCTCGGCGGGCACGGCGACACTGCAGCCGACGCAGTCGAAGAATTACGACGTCGCGCTCGAATGGTATTTCGGCCGCAACAGCGCGATCACCGTCACCGGCTTCCGCCGCGACATCAGCGGGCTGGTGGTGCCGCTCACCACGTTCGAATACATTCCCAACAACGGCATCGTCGCCGGCGCCACCGATTATTTCTCGATCACGCGGCCCGAGAACGCCTCGAACGGCTGGTTGAAAGGCGTCGAAGTGGGCCTCACCTATTTCCCGACCTATCTCCCCGGTCCGCTCGATGGCCTGGGCTTCCAGGGCAGCGTGACCGTGCTCGATTCCGATCAGAACATCCCGCAGACCGACGAGCAGGGCAACATCACCAGCTACACGCATTCGCAGTTCTTCGACGTGTCGAAGTTCTCGTACAATGCGACGCTGGCCTACGACCATGGTCCGGTCAGTGCGCGCCTGTCCTATGTCTGGCGCAAGGCGTTCCTGCACAACAACGAAGCGCGGTTGTTCGCCAATCCCATCGGCATCTGGTACAAGTCGTCGGGCTATCTCGACTTCCAGCTGACCTACAACGTCTTCAAGGATGTCGCGCTGACGTTCGATGCGGTGAACATCACCAAGACCAAGCAGCAGAGCTATTACAAATACGGCAGCGCGGGTGGGCCGGAGACCGACAACCTCGGTACCACCCTGGTGCCCCGCACCTTCGCGATCGGCGCGCGCTTTACCTTCCAGTGAGGCGGCCCCCGAAGATCGCAATCATCGCCTGACGATGACCTGAGGAGGGCCGAGCGCCCTCCTCTTCTTTTATGGAGAGGGCCGCCCGGGCTCCTTTCCGCCGCATTTGCGTTTGGCGCTGGATGCAGGATGAAGCAGCAGCGCCCTGGTGGCAGCGCGGGGTGGTCTATCAAATCTATCCGCGCTCGTTCCAGGACAGCGACGGGGACGGTATCGGCGACCTCGCCGGCATCGAGCAGCGGCTGGATCATGTCGCCCGGCTGGGCGCCGACGCCATCTGGCTGTCGCCGATCTTTCCCTCGCCGATGGCCGATTTCGGCTATGACGTCGCCGATTATTGCGGGGTCGATCCGGTGTTCGGCGACCTCGGCGCGTTCGACCGCCTGCTCGCCGCCGCGCACGCCCGCGGGCTGAGGCTGCTGCTCGACTTCGTCCCCAACCACAGCTCGGATCGCCATCCGTGGTTCGTCGAAAGCCGCAGCGGGCGCGACAGTCCCCGGCGCGATTGGTATGTCTGGCGCGACCCCGCCCCCGATGGCGGGCCGCCCAACAACTGGATCAGCGACTTCGGCGGCTCGGCCTGGCAGTGGGACGAGGCGACCGGCCAATATTATCTCCATGCCTTCCTGAAGGAGCAGCCGGACCTCAACTGGCGCAACCCGGCGCTGCGCCGCGCGATGATGGACGTGCTGCGCTTCTGGCTCGATCGCGGCGTCGACGGCTTTCGCATCGACGTGCTGTGGCACATCGTGAAGGCGGAGGACTTCCCCGACAATCCCCCCAACCCCGATTGGACGCCCGACCGCACCGAGCGCGACCGCGTCATCCAGCGCCATTCCACCGACCAGCCGGAGGCGCACGCCATCTCGGCCGAATTCCGCGCGCTGGCGGACGACTATAGCGCGCGCACGGGCCGCCAACGCGTGCTGATCGGCGAGATCTTCCTGCCCAACGATCGCCACGCGCGCTGGTACGGCACGCCCGAGCGACCGCAGATGCACCTGCCATTCAACTTCCAGCTGATCGAGAGCCGGTGGGACGCCGCGGTGCTGCGCCGGGTGATCGCCGATTATGAGGCATCGCTGCCGCCGCACGGCTGGCCCAATTGGGTGATCGGCAGCCACGATGCGCCGCGGATAGCCGCACGCGTCGGCGAGGCGCAGGCGCGGATCGCGGCAATGCTGCTGCTCACGCTGCGCGGCACGCCGACGCTGTACCAGGGTGACGAACTCGGCATCGGCGAGGTGGTCATTCCACCCGATCGCATCCGCGACCCACAGGAGCTGCGCCAGCCCGGTCTCGGCATCGGTCGCGACCGCTCGCGTACGCCGATGCCGTGGGACGGCTCGCCTCACGCCGGGTTCAGCACCGTCGAGCCATGGCTACCGCTCAATCCCGACTGGCCGATGCGCAACATCGCGACCCAGGAGCATGACCCGCGATCGATGCTGCCGCTCTACCGAGCGCTGCTCGCGCTGCGTCGGTCGCACGACGCGCTGGCGGTCGGCAGGTTCGCGCTGGTCGACGCCGCTCCCGACGTGCTCGCCTACGAACGCCGCCACGGCGCGGAACGGCTGATCATCGCACTCAATCTGGGCGCGGCGGAAAGAGCGGTGCCATTGCCCCTCGACACGGCAGTGGCCGACACCCTGCTCACGACCCTGTCCACCCGACCGTTTGACGGTACGCTGGCGCCCGACGAAGGGCTGATCCTGCGGCTTCGGGAGGACGGATGATGCGCATCGCCATGCTGGCGCCGATCGCCTGGCGGACGCCGCCGCGCCATTACGGGCCGTGGGAGCTCGTCACCAGCCTGCTTACCGAGGCTCTGGTCGCGCGCGGGGTCGACGTCACGCTGTTCGCGACGCTCGACAGCATCACCGCCGCCAAACTGGATGGCGTGGTGCCCGCACCCTATAACGACGATCCCGCGATCGATGCCAAGGTGTGGGAATTCCGCCACCTCGCTCATCTGTTCGAACAGGCCGATCGGTTCGACATCATCCACAACCAGGCCGATTTCCCGGCTCATGCCTTTGCCCGCCTGACTGCGACGCCCATCGTCACGACAATCCACGGCTTCTCGTCCGACCGCATCCTGCCGATGTACCTGCCCTATCGCGATCGCGTGCATTTCGTCGCGATCAGTGCCGCCGATCGCCATCCGGCGCTCGATTATGCCGCGACGATCCACCACGGCATCCGCGTCGACGACTTTCCGTTTGATCCCGCGGGCAGCGACGACCTGCTGTTCTTCGGCCGCATCCACCACGACAAGGGCGCCCGCGAGGCGATCGCCGCGGCGCGGGCGAGCGGCCGCACGCTGCACCTCTACGGCGTCATCCAGGATGAGGGCTATTACCAGCGCGAGGTGGTGCCGGCCAATGACGGCCGGGCGGTCCGTTACCACGGTCCGGTCGGCGGCGAGGAGCGGCTGCGCGCGCTGGGCGCGGCCCGCGCATTGCTCCACCTGATCAATTTCGACGAGCCGTTCGGACTGTCGGTGGTCGAGGCGATGGCGTGCGGCACCCCGGTGATCGCGTTCAACCGCGGCTCGATGCCCGAGTTGATCGAGCATGGCGTAACCGGCTTTCTGGTCGACACGATCGACGAGGCCGTCCAGGCGATCGAGCGGGTGGAGGAGATCGACCGTGGCCGGGTCCGCCAGGCCGCGCGCGATCGCTTCTCGGTCGATCGCATGGCGGACGCCTATCTGGCGCTGTACCGCCGCATCCTGGCCGGCGACAGCCGCGCCGGGATCGAGCGTCACGGGGCCGGGTTGAGCGGCTAGAAGGGCCGGTGCTCCGGCGCGATCGCCATCATCGGCCAGATGCTTACCCGCAGTCCGTTGTCGGCCGGGCTGCTGATCCGGAGTACGGCGTCACGCCGTTTGCCGGGATAATAGAAGCGCCGCGTCCAGTGCACCCGCGCGTCGACCGACGCCGCGATCACCGAGCCGTCGATAAAGAGCCTGAGCACAGCGCCGCCGCCGGTGTCGGCAAATGCCTCCAATGGGCGCCCATCGATCCAGATCAGCTTTGGATGGTCGGCGCTGAAGGCGATGGGCAACCACACGGTGCCCTCGGACGCGTCGACCACGTCGATGGCGAAATCGCGACGCCGCTCGGAAATGCGAATCTCGATTTCGGCACAACATCCCGGCGCCACGATGCGCGGCGGCAGGTCGGGGCCGACGCTGATCTCCTTGCCGCGCAGCCGGTCGAGCCCGGGCAGGAAGCTCTGGACGAGTCCGCCGTGGTCGTCGAGCGTTAGCACGCGCGGCAGCGCCATCATGCCCGCCCATCCTGCCGCGCGATTGTCGGCATCGGACCGCGTTTCGGGCACCCAGCCCCACAGGATGCGGTTGCCCTGCGCGTCGAGCTGCGTCTTCGGCGCATAATAGCTACCGTAGTCGAGGATGCCGGTGCGCTCGGCGCGGAAGGTCATGTCGCCGGGGTCTAGGCGGCCGCTCTGCCAATAGGCCTTGCCCGCGCAGGAGAAGATCAGCACGTGGCGGTCGCCGAGTGCGAAGAACTCGGGGCATTCCCACACCTGCCAGGGATCGAACGCGCCGTCGGCAGCGTCCTGCCGCGCGAAAATGCGGACGAACTGCCAGGAAATGAGGTCGGTCGAGCGGTAGAGCAGGATCGCCCCGCCGCGATTGGCGATCCCGCTGCCCAGCACGGCATACCAGCTATCCCCCTGTCGCCAGGGCGAGGGATCGCGGAAGCCGTTGACCAGCATGCCCGGCGGCGCGGCGATGACGGGCGTGGGTCGCTTGCGCCAGCGCGTCAGCATGGCATCGGTGGCGGTGGCGAGGCACTGCGTCTCCAGGAGCGGCGGATGACCGTCCTTGATCGTCGCTTCGGCGAGCGGCACCGCGCGGACCCCGGTGTACATCATGTGCACCTGCCCGTCGGCGACCAGTGCGGTGCCGGAAAACACGCCGTCGGCATCGGGGCGGCCCGGTGTCGGCGTCAACGCTACCGGCAGGTTGCGCCAGTGAATCATATCGGTGCTCACCGCATGACCCCAATCGGGGCTGCCCCACACCGCCGCCTGGGGATTGTACTGGTAGAACAGGTGGTATCTGCCCTGCCAGTAGATCGGCCCATTGGGATCGTTCATCCAGTGCGCAGGCGGCTGGAAATGGTAGCGCGGACGCAGCGGGTCGCGCGCCAGGGTCGCCGGGGCGGCCGTCTCGGCGGCGCCTGCACCCGTCGGCAATGCCGCGGCGAGCGGCAACGCGAGGGAGGAGCCGAGCACCTGCCGGCGGTCCGGCAGCATCGGTGGTTCCCCCTCGCGCATCGGCGTCATCCCTCCGCCATCAGTCGGCCGCCGGCACCACGCCGCGCGGCGCCTTGGCGATGCGCTTGATCAGGTCGACCTCGGCCTGGCGATAGGGCGTACCGTCGGTGTGCAGCACGTCGTGGAACCACACCGTCGGCTGCGCCAGAACATAGGGGCGCTGCCAGCTGTCCCATGGCAGATAGGTCTGCTCCTTGCCCTCGACGAAGCCCCAGTTGATCATGCCGACATTCTCGCGCTTGCCGACCGGCAGCGAGCCGTCGAACGTCGAGCCGGCACCACGCGCCATATATTCGGTGCAGATGATCGGTCGACCATATTGCTTCAGCATGGCGATGCGCTGCTTGAGCACCTCCGGCCAGCTGTAATCGTGGAAGGTGATGACGTCCGACTGGTCGAGCTGGATCGCCTCCATCGGACTGCGATTACCGTTCGGCGCCCAGTTCATACCCAGCCACACGCCGCTGGTCAGCGGCTGCGTCGGGTTGGCGCTGCGCGCCCATTGGAACACCTGCGGCAGCAGCTTGGCGACCAGTTCCGCCTTGTCCTTCGGCTGGCCGGGATATTGATCCGCGCCGTTGTCGGGCTCGTTCCACACGTCCCAGGCGAGGATGCGGTCATCGTTGGCGAACGCGCCGACGACGCCCTTCACATAGGCTTCCAGGCGCGGATATTGCGACGGATCCTGCAGTACGTCGGTGCCGGGCGACTGGACCCAGCCCGAATTGTGCACGCCGGGGATCGGCGGATGCTGCGGCCCCAGCTTCGGATGCGGGTCCCAGCAGCTGTCGAACAGCACGAAGATCGGCTTGATCCCGTGCTTGTGGGCGATCGTCAGGAAGGTGTCGATGCGCTTTTTGAAGCCCGCCGGGTCCTGCTGCCACAGCAGGTCGTGCAGGAACACGCGCATCGTATCCATGCCCATCGCCTGAGCCCAGCCGAACTCCTGGTCGATCCGCTGCGGATCGAAGGTCGGCGCCTGCCACATCTCGAGCTCGTTGATCGCGTCCGATGGCACGTAATTGGCGCCGATCAGATACGGCTGCTTGGCGTACCAGGTCTTGGCCTGGTCCGGCGTCCAGCGGTCGCGCGCCGCGGCCGGGGTCGCCGCGGCCGCAGCCGCGACGCCCGCCATCAACACGAGGGCAAGCTTGTTCATGTCCGTCTCTCCCAGCGGCCGTGCGGCCGGATCAGCGTTTCGGTGCGGTCGAGAACCGGAAGCTGATGTGATTGTCGTAGCTCTGGCCCGGATCGAGTTCGACCGAACCGAAGTTCGGGCGGTTGGGCGTATCGGGGAAGGCTTGCGCCTCCAGTACGATCGCATCGCCCTCGCGATAGATATGACCCGACTTGCCGGTGATCGTGCCGTCCAGGAAGTTGCCCGAATAGAATTGCAGGCCCGGCTGGCGCGACCACACCTCCATCACGCGGCCCGTCACAGGGTCCTCGACGCGCGCCATCATGCGGGGATTGGCGACCTTGGTCCGGCTGACCACCCAGTTGTGATCGTACCCGCGGCCATAGCGCAGCTGCGCCGAGCGCCCGTCGCGCACGCGCAAGCCGATCGGCGTCGCCCGGCGGAAATCGAACGGCGTGCCGTCGACCTTGCGGAACTCGCCGGTCGGGATCGCGGTCGCGTCGGTCGGCGTGAACTCGTCGGCGGGGATGGTCAGCAACAGCCCCATCGCGCCGCGCGGCGACCCCTCGCCGTCGAGGTTCCAATAGGTGTGGTTCGACAGGTTGACGACGGTGGGCGCGTCGGTGGTGGCGTGATAATCGACCGACAGGTCGTCCTTCTCGTCCAGCGAATAGGTCGCCGTCGTGGTCAGCGTGCCGGGATAGCCCTGATCGCCATTGGGGCTGACGTAGCGCAGCACCACCTTGGCGGCCGGGCCGTTCGAGGTGGACACCACCTGCCAGACCACCTTGTCGAAGCCCTTGGTGCCGCCGTGCAGCGAATTCGGGCCGTCGTTGACGGGCACCTGATACTGCTTGCCGCGCAGCGTAAACTGCCCCTTGGCGATGCGGTTGGCGACGCGACCGACCGTCGCGCCGAAATAGTTCGGGACCTTCAGATAGCCGGCGAGATCGTCATAGCCGAGCGCCACATCGGCGAGCTTGCCGTCGCGATCGGGTACGATCACCGATTGTACCGAGGCGCCGAGCGTGATGATCGTCGCCTTCATGCCATGATCGTTGCTGAGCGTGATCGCCTCGACCTTGGTGCCGTCGGGCATGGTGCCGAAATCGTGCCGCGAGACGGTGGCGGCATGTGCGGACGTCACCGCCATCGTCGCGGCGGTAGCGAGAAACAGGGCTTTCATGGGCTCCCCTCCTTTTGCCCTTCAGGCATAATCCGGCCCGGCGGAATGTCCAAGAGTTTTATATGACAAATGAGCATTCGCGATCTTGCCCTCAGCGCCGAGTGGTGATCGGCGCAGCCGGCGGCGGGTCGTCGGTCATGCGCAGCGGCAGGATGCGGCCATTGCGGAACAACAGCCGCTGGATCGCGATCTTGCGCTCGCCCTTGTAGGGGCCATTGCCCTGCTCGCCGTCCCAGCGGTGATAGGCGATGTACCAGGCCCCGGTCGCCGGGTTCTCGGCCATCGCATGGTGTCCGGGGCCCTTGTGCGTGGCGTCGCTCTTCAGGATCACGCCGCGATAGGTCCAGGGGCCGGTCGGCGACGATGCGGTAGCGTAATGGACTGAATAGCTGGCATCGTTCCAGCGGCCGTGGCTGTAGCTCAGGTAATAGGTGCCGTCGCGAAAGGCCATGAACACGCCTTCGGTGAAGTGCGGCGGCTGCGTCGTCTCGACGCGGCGCACCACATGCACCATGTCCGGCGCGAGCTGATAGATGCGCAGCGTCGCCCCCGCACTGCCGCCGGCATAGAGGTACGGCACGTGGCTCCTGGGATCGACGAACACCATCGGATCGATCGCCTCGAACCCGTTGCCGCCGGTGACGAGCGGCTGGCCGATGTCCTTGAACGGCCCCTCGGGCCGGTCGGCGACCGCGACGCCGATGCGGCTGGGTGTCGGGTTCTGCGGCCCGACCGCGTAATAGAGGTAGAAGCGGCCGTTCGCCTCCGCGAGCGCCGGCGCCCACAGCGCATGGCTCGGTGCGCCATCGTCCTTGATCCAGCCGATGTCGCTCATGGCGAGCAGCGGCGCGCTGGTGCGCTGCCAATGCTGCAGGTCGGGCGAGTGATAGCCATAGAGCCGATCGCCCGGCCCGGTGGGGTAGATCCACCATTCATGCCCGACCACCGCCAGATGGGGGTCGGCCCCGACGATCACCGGATTATGGGGTGCCGGCCCAGGCACCGGCGCCGCAGCGCACAGCAATCCCAGCGTCAGCGCCGCGAGCGCTGCGCGCACCCCGCGCCTCATGTACGCGCCACCGGCCAGCCGTCGGGCGTCCAGTCGAGCTCGGCGATGCGCAGCAGCGGCGTCTTCTCGGCGACGCCTTCGACATGGTAGACGATCAGGTCGCGACCCTTGTCGTGCATCAGCCCGCAATGGCCCGGTCCGCGGAAGTCGGTCGAGCCCCATGGCCGTTCGATCAGCACCGTTTCGCCATAGCCGTCCATCATCCGCCGCCCCTTCTTGTCGACATAGGGACCGGTGATATCGCGCGAGCGGCCGACCGCGACATAGTAATTGCTCGCCGGCCCGCGGCAGCAATAATCCAGGCTGGCGAACAGGTAATAATAGCCGCCGTGGCGGAAGATGAAGGCGCCCTCGATCGGGTTGTCGGCACCTTCGGGCGCAGGGTTGTAGGCGATCGAATGAACCGTCTTGTCGCCCGGCCGCGGCTTGCCGGTCCGGCGGTCGAGCGCGATCAGCTTCAACCCGCTCCAATAGCTGCCGAACGCCAGCCAGTGGTTGCCCTGCGCATCGACCACGAAATTGGCGTCGATGGCATTGTAGGTGCCGCCTTTATAGGTTTCGAAGACGAGGCCGTGATCGGTCCAGCCGTAATCCCGCGATCGACGGTCGAGCGTCTTGGTCGTCGCGAAGCCGATCACCGAGTGCATGCTGCCGCCGGTCGAGACGGCATAGTACATGCGATACCGGCCATCGACATAGGAGATGTCGGGCGCCCACATGCTCTCGGCGCCCGGGATTTGCTCCAGCGCCCAGGCCGGAATGGCGTCGAACGGCACCCCGTTGTCGGTCCAGTGATGCAGGTCCTTGGACACGCGCCAGCTGACCGACGGCTTATGGTTCCACCCGCCGGAGCCGAACACGTGATAGGTGTCGCCTTCGCGGATGATGCACGGGTCGTGCAGCTCGGTCAGATAGCCGCTCAGCTCATCGTTGAGCACCTCGGGCGCCGCGGTCGCCGCGCGGGCGCCGAATGCCGCCAGCGCCCCCAGCGCCGCACCGCCGCCGATCAGTTGCCGCCTGTCGATTGTCATGGATCGTCCCTCGAAAAATGGGTCGCGGGCGGGAGGGGAGGATGGCGCCCGCGACCGATGTTCGATCAGAACGTGAAGCGCACGCCGATCGAGTAAGTGCTGTCGTCCTCACGCACGTCATGCGGGTGGAGCGGAATGCCGTAATAGCTCTTGTACTTGGCCCTCAGCACGTTGGTACCGTCGAGGCTCAGCGTCAGATGCTCGTTGAGATCGTAGTTGAGGCCGAAGTCGAGGCGCCCGTTCGGCTCCACGCCGTTCAGATAAAGCGTGTCGACGGGGCGGATACTGAGCGCACCGGTCAGGTCGCCGTCGAAATAGTGCGAGCGGTGCGTGTACACCACACGGCCCGAGAAGCCGTACTTCTCGTAGAGCACACCGGCCGTGTAATTGTATTTCGACACGCCGAGCAGCTGCGACCCCTCGAGCGGATCGCCGGGCGTTGTCACCTTGCTGTCGGCGATGGTGTAGTTGCCGAACACACCGAAGCCGCTCAGCGCGCCCGGCAGGAAGTCGAAGAAGAACTGGCCGCTCGCCTCGACCCCCTGCAGCCTCGCGCTGCCAAGGTTACGCGGCTGGGTGATCTGATAGGTGATCCCGCCGATATCCATCGGCGAAATGCCGGTCGCGATCCGGTTCTTGATGTCCTTCTTGTAGACGCCGACCGAGATGTAGTTGGTGCGACCGAAATAGTACTCGAGCGTCGCATCATAGCTGTCCGCCTTTTCCGGCTTCAGGTCCGGATTGCCGCTCGACCCGCCGTTCGCGATGTTTGGATTGGTCGACACGAAATAGTTGAGGCCGGGATTGAGCGACCCGAAGTCCGGCCGCGACAGCGCCTTGGCATAGACCAGGCGCGCCTGGAGACCCCCGCCGAACTTGATGCGCGCGCTGGCATTGGGCAGCACGTCGGTGTCGCTGGTATGCCGCGTGACGGCAACGATGTTGGGATTGCCATTGGCATCGACGACGGTGCCGCTGCCGGTGATGTCGCGATCGGTGCGCGTCACACGCGCGCCGATCAGGCCGTCGATCGAGAACGGGCCCCCGAGATCGATCTGGTATTTGCCCTGCACATAGCCGGCATAGGTCTTCTCACCCGCGATATAGGTGCGCGTTGGGTCCCAGACGGGCTTGCCCGGATCCACTCCGAAGATCGCCTTCAGTTGATCCTGCGCGGCTGGATCGAGCAGCGTGTCGGTGGCGGGGATGATGAACGGGGCGCCGTTGTTCATCCGCGGGTCGCCGGGCGCGAAGGCGAAGAAGTTCGCCGGCAGGGCGTTGTCGGCGAGCAGCGGATCAGCCACATCACTCGACGGCGGATTGACGATGCTCTGACGGAAAGTCACGTCGCGTTTGGCGACGCGAAAGCCCGCCTGGATGTTCTGCAGGATGCCGCCGAAGTCGTACTGCAGGTCACCCTTGATCGCGTACAGCTTGCCGATCGAATCCGAGAAATCCTGGTCAAGCCCGTTGGTGAAGTAGAAACCGTCGGGATTGCCCAACGGATTGCCGGGGCTGTTGTAATTGATGCCGCCATCGTCGTTGGTAACGATGTCGAGCGACGGCAATTGCTTGCCGATATCAATGATGAAGGTGCGGTTCGAATAGATCGAATATTCGTAGGACGCGTCGATAGCGGCGTGGAAGCGGCCGTTGTCGTATTTCGCCCCGAGCGCCGCGAGGTAGAAATTGGTCTTGCGGTCGTGCGCCTGGTTGCTGGTGAACGCCCGCGGATTGTTCGCGGTGTAGGATGTGGTGTTGCACAGATGCTCGGTGGCACCGGTCCCCGTCGGGTTTGACGTGGAATAGAGGTTGTCGTCGTGGAAGCCGTTGCCGCCCGGCACCGCGACACCATTGTCGATGTGATAGGCGTTGACGTTGTAATCGTCACAATTGTTGTCGGTCACGACGTTGGAAAAGCTGCTCGCCGAGAAGGCGTCGTTCAGGATGAACGAGGTCGAGCTGCGTTCGCGATAGCCGACGAACATGCCCTCGCCGTAGACTTCGAGGTTCTGGCTGGGCTTCCACTGAAGCTGCAGGTTCGCCTGCGGCCGCATGTAATGGCCGAACTGGTTGAGACCGCCCGCCGCCGACGGCGCGGCGATGCCAGCCGCGCCGGTCGGGCCGTGGTTGCCGCTGCGCAGAGTGTCATCGAACGCGATCGGTCGGTTGAACTGATTGCGCGTATAGGAGACGTCGAGCAGCGCACCCAGCTCGCCGATACCCGAATTCCAGTGATCGGACACCAGCAGGCCGAACGTGGGATTGATGGTTGGGCTGGCATGCCGGGTATTCGAGGCATAGGTGCCGCGCATCGTGCCGGCGACGGTCAGCCCCTGCTTGAAATCGAACGGCTTGTGGATGTGCATGTCGACGATGCCGGCAACACCGCCTTCGAGCAGGTTTGCCGAGCTCGTCTTGTACACGTCGACACGCGCCAGCGCTTCCGCAGGCAAGTCCTGGAAGGCGAAGCCGCGACCGGCGCCGGTGAAGATCTCGCGGCCGTTGAGTGTCGATTCGATATCGGCGAGGCCGCGGATGATCGGCCCGACGACCTCATTGTTGTCGCCGATCGTGACCTGGACGCCGGGAACGCGCTGCAGCGCCGAGGCGGTGGTCGGATCGGGGAACTTGCCGATGTCCTCCGCCACGATCGAGTCGACAACATTGTCCGACGTGCGCTTGATATCCTCTGCCTTCGACAGGCTCGAGCGGATACCGCGCACGACGATATCCTGGGCAGCCGCGTTGTCCTGACCCGCTCCGGCCTGACCCTGCGCCGTCGCAGAAGCCTGCGGCGCACCGTCGGCCGGCCCTTGCATCGTCTGCGCAACGGCGGGCGACGCTGCCAGCAGCGCCAGCGACGACGACGAGCACAAAATGAAGCGAGACCT
>JBQCHA010000091.1:0-2721 GCA_051955175.1 Sphingomonas sp. | reverse complement strand
CGCCGCGCGCGACCGGGTGCTCGACCGCGTCGCCGAAGACGGCGCCGTGCCCGCCGACGAGATCGCCATGGCCAAGCGCAAGGAGGTGCCGCACGCGCGCAAGGAATTGCCGGTGCTGGCGCCGCACGCCGCCGACGAGGTCGTCTCGGCCGAGCCGAACGTGACCATCCACCGCCTCACCATCGAGGCGCCGCTGCAGCGATCCTTGCAGGACCTCGCGCGCGACCGCGCGCACGCGCTCGGGCCGCAAATGTCGGTGGCCATCGTCGCCGTCGACAACGCCACCAACGAGGTGCGCGCCCGCGTCGCCTCAGCCGACTATTTCGATGCCAGGCGGTCGGGCCAGGTCGACATGTCGCAATCGCTGCGCTCGCCGGGCTCGACGCTCAAGCCTTTCATCTACGGGCTCGGCTTCGAGGACGGATTGATTCATCCAGAAACGCTGATCGATGACCGGCCGGTGCGCTACGGCAATTACACGCCGGAGAATTTCGACCTGACGTTCCAGGGCACCGTGACGGTGCGGCGTGCGCTGCAATTCTCGCTCAACGTTCCGGCCATCGCGGTGCTCGACAAGGTCGGCGTCAACCGCCTCGCGGCGCGGCTCACGCAATCGGGCGCGGGCCTCGTCCTGCCGAAGGGCGAGGCGCCGGGCCTGGCCATGGGCCTCGGCGGCGTCGGCATCACGCTCTCCGATCTCACCGTGCTTTATGCCGGGCTGGCGCGGCTCGGCGATGTCGCGCCGCTCATCGAGCGTCAGGGTATGAAGGCGGGCGAGGGGCGCCGCCTGCTCGATCCGGTTGCCGCCTGGTATGTCGGCAACGTCCTGATCGGTGCACCGCCGCCGGACAATGCGCCGCCCGGCCGTATCGCTTTCAAGACCGGCACCTCCTACGGCTACCGCGACGCCTGGGCGATCGGCTTTGACGGCCGCATGACCATCGGTGTCTGGGTCGGACGGCCGGACGGCTCGCCGGTGCCGGGACTGGTCGGCCGCGCGAGCGCCGCGCCGATCCTGTTCGACGCCTTCGCCCGCAGCGGGCTTACCCCGGCGCCGCTCGCCCGCGCGCCGGAAGGCGTGCTGTTCTCCACCACCGCGCGCCTGCCGCCGCCTCTCCAGCGCTTCAGCCCCGCCGCCATGGCGTCGGCCAAGGGCGACCCGCCGCGCATCATGTTCCCGCCGAACGGCGCCCGACTGGAGCTTGCCGGCGGCTCGGCGGACGGGCTGCCGCTCAAGATCGCCGGAGGCCGCGCGCCTTTGACCGTCATGGTCAATGGCGTCCCGCTGAAGGGGCGGGAGGCCCGCCGCACCCTGTTCTTTCACCCGGATGGCCCGGGATTCGTCCGGCTGACGGTCATGGACGCTAGAGGCGCCGCGGACACAGTCACCGTCCGATTGCAGTAGGTGCGGTGACAGGAGGCCCGTTTTCCCTTATCTCCGGCCGAAATAACGGGACTCGAGCCGCCTCCGTCCATGAGCACGACCCTTCGAGATGCAAGCGCTCCGGCGCGGCCCTCCCGCGGCCTGGCGGCGGCACTGGACTGGGCGACCGCGTCGCATCTGCGGGCGCTCACCCTGCTGCTCGGCGTCGCCTTTCTCGCCTTCCTGCCGGGCTTCTTCCAGATACCGCCGGTCGACCGCGACGAGGCGCGCTTCGCGCAGGCCACCAAGCAGATGCTCGAGACGGGTGAGTACGTCGACATCCGCTTCCAGGACGAGGTTCGTTACAAGAAGCCGGTCGGCATCTACTGGCTGCAGGCCACCGCCGTGAAGGCGGGCGAAGCCGTCGGCGTGCCGGGGGCGCGCACCACGATCTGGCTCTACCGGATGCCGTCGCTGTTCGGCGCGATCGGCGCTGTGCTGCTGACCTACTGGACCGCGCTCGCTTTCGTCACGCGACGATCGGCACTGATCGCCGGGCTGATGATGGCGACGTCGGTTTTGCTCGGGGTCGAGGCGCGGCTTGCCAAGACCGACGCGTTCCTGCTCCTTACCTGCGTCGTCGTGATGGGCGCGATGGCGCGCATCTATCTCAGCGCGCGACGCCAGCCAGAGCAGGACACGGGCTGGGGCCTGCCGGCGCTGCTGTGGACCGCGGCGGCGGTGAGCGTTCTGGTCAAGGGCCCGCTGATCCTGATGTTCATCGGCCTGACGGCGCTGGTCCTGTCGATTGCCGACCGCTCCGGACGTTGGATCTGGCGGCTGAAGCCGATCGTGGGCTTCATCTGGATGCTGCTGCTCGTCCTGCCCTGGTTCATCGCCATCGTCGGCAAATCCGGCGACGCCTTCTTCGTGCAGGCGGTCGGCCACGACATGCTCGACAAGGTGACGAGCGGGCAGGAGGCGCATGGCGCGCCGCCCGGTTTCGACCTGCTGCTGTTCTTCATCACGTTCTGGCCCGCCTCGGTGTTGGCGGCGCCGGCGGTGCCGGCAATATGGCAGGCGCGCCGCGAACCGGGCGCACGCTTCCTGCTGTCGTGGCTCGTGCCGTCCTGGATCGTGTTCGAGATCGTCATCACCAAGCTGCCGCACTACGTGCTGCCGCTCTATCCGGCGATTGCCATCCTCATCGCCGGCATCCTCGAGGCCGGCGCGCTGGCGAAGATCCGCTGGATGATCCGCGGCACGGTCGGCTGGTTCGTGTTTCCGACGGTCATCGCGGTCGCGACCGTGGTCGCCTTCGTGATCTTCAATCGCGAGCTCGGGCTGCTGGCCTGGCC
>JBQCHA010000090.1:0-5964 GCA_051955175.1 Sphingomonas sp. | reverse complement strand
CGGTGATGTCGGCGCCGGCGAAGAAGGTCTTGCCGGCGCAACGGATCACCATCGCGCGGATCGTGTCGTCGGCGACGCCCTGCTTGATCGCCGCCTCCAGCCCCTGTCGCACCGCGCCGCCGAGCGCGTTCACCGGCGGATTGTCGGACACGATGACGAGGACGTCGTCATGGCGGTGGGTGGTGATTGGGCTGGTCATGCAATCTCTCCAGAAGTGTTGATGCAGGCGGCGATGGGGCGGGCGGCGCTGACATTCAGCATCGTCGGACCGGCTGCCGCCTTGGCGCTTATGGGGTAGTGCGGATGGCGCGGCGTCGGCGCGCGTTGCGCGACGCGCGACGAACAGCCGAGGCCGCACGAATCATGGACATGGGGCGCCGGGCGCGCCGCGGTTCGGCTCCGCGCTCTGCCCGCCCTGCCGTAGCGTCCGGCCGTGCCGTGATGCATTGGCTCGCCATACCCCTTATTCAAATGGTGATTCCTGTATCGCCATGACCGGCGCGGAAATCAACAGAGGCCTTGCGGCTATTGCGGATTCAGCCAAACCCTACATTCAAGATCGTGCACGCCGACAATCGCACGCGAGGGGAAATTCCACCAGGGCAGGCGACAGGCGTCAGCGGCGCCGCCGCGCAACGGGCGAGCAGCGCGACCGGATAGTTTCGGCGCGGACCCTTTCGCACGATCGTTCGTAGAAGTCGCGTGTACACCGGGAACTTCCTCAAGGGCCGCCGTCGGCAGGAGATGACCGACCAGGAAAAGCGGGCGCTGGAGGCCGCCGTCGAGCGCACCGAGTGGCTGCCGCCGCGTCGCACCACGCACCACCGCGGGGAACGCATGCGCCACAGCACGTTGCTCGTCAGCGGCTATATGTGTCGCTACATGGATGCGACCGACGGCTTCCGGCAGATCCAATGCTACCATCTGCCCGGTGACTTCCTCGATCTGCACGGTTATCCGCTGCAGTGGCTGGACCATGATGTCGCCACCATCACCGAATCGCTCGTCGCCATTGTCCCGCACGAGCGGATCACCGAGCTCGTCGAGCAGTATCCGCGGCTCGGGCGGCTGCTGTGGTTTTCGACCCTGCTCGACGCCGCGATGCATCGCGAGTGGATATTCAGCGTCGGCCGGCTGGGCGCCATGGGACGGATCGCGCACTTCCTGAGCGAAACGCGCGAGCGCATGCGCGCGGTCGGCCTGGTCGGCAGCGACGGTTGGTTCGATCTGCCGCTGACGCAGCAGGACATCGGCGAGGTTTGCGGCCTCACCAGCGTGCACGTCAATCGCACCTTGCGCCGGCTGCGCGAGGACGGGCTGCTCGAAATCGCCGACCGCCGCGCCCGCGTCCGCGACGTGGACGTGCTGGCGAAGATCGGCGAGTTCGAGCCTGATTACCTCTATCTCGAGGGCACGATCCGGACGTCGTGAGGCGCCGTGCTCACTCCACCGAGCCGGTCGGCTGATCGCCCGGCGTCAGGCCGTAGTGCTCGAGCATCGGCCCGACATCGGGCGCTTTGCCGTAAAAAGCCTGGAACATCGGCGCGTAATCCTCGGTATGGCCCTTCGACAGGATCATGTCGCGGAAGCGCTGGCCATTCTCACGAGTCAGGCCGCCGTGCTGCTCGAACCAGGCGAAGGCGTCGTCGTCGAGCATCTGGGTCCAGAGATAGGCATAATAGCCAGCGGCGTAGCCATTGCCCCAGATGTGCAGGAAATAGCTGGAGCGATAGCGCGGCGGCACGTCTGCCACGTCGAGGCCGCTGGCGGCGAGCGCCTGCTTCTCGAACGTGTCGGCGTCCTGCTGGCCGGCGCTGGCGGGCAGCGTGTGCCAATCCATGTCGAGCATCGCCGCGGCGACCAGCTCGCCGAGATTGTAGCCCGAATTGAACTTGGCGGCCTTCTTGATCTTGTCGACCAGCGCCTGCGGCATCGGCGCGCCGGTCTTGTAGTTCTTGGCGTAATGCGCGAGCACCTTGGGATCGAGCGCCCAATGTTCGTTGAACTGCGACGGGAATTCCACCCAGTCGCGCGCCGTGTTGGTGCCCGATACCATCGGGTAGTCCTGATCGGCGAACAGGCCGTGCAGCGCATGGCCGAATTCGTGGAACATCGTCGTCACATCGTCGAAGCTGATCAGCGCCGGCTGGCCCGGCGCCGGCTTGGTGAAATTGGCGACATTGTAGATTACCGGCTTGGTGCCGAGCAGGTGCGATTGGTTGACCAGGTTGGACATCCAGGCGCCGCCCGACTTGTTGTCGCGCTTGTAGTAATCGAAATACATCAGGCCGAGCGGCGAGCCGTCCTTGTCGAACACCTCGTAAGTCATCACGTCGGGCTGATAGACCGGGATGTCGGTGCGCTTCTTGAAGGTCAGGCCGTAGAGCTCGTGCGCGGCGTAGAAGACGCCGTCTTCCAGCACGGTATGCAGCTCGAAATAGGGCTTCACCTCGTTGTCATCGAGGTCGTACTTCGCCTTGCGCACCTGCTCGGCATAATGGTCCCAGTCCCAGGGCTTCAGCTGGAAATTGTCGCCGTCCTGGGCGATCGTCGCCTGGATCTCGGCGGCCTCGCGCTTCTCCTCCGCCGCGGTGGCGGGGACCAGCGCCTTCATGAACTTGATCGCCGTCTCGGGCGTCTTCGCCATCTGGTCATAGAGCGTATAGGCGGCGTAATTGGGATAGCCGAGCAGATTCGCCTTGTTGGCGCGCAGCTGCGCCAGTTCGGTAATGGTGGCGCGGGTGTCGTTGGCGTCGCCCTTTTCGGCGCGCGTCCAGCTCTGATCGAACAGCGCCTCACGCGTGGCGCGATCGGTGAGCGAGGTCAGCGCCGGCTGCTGCGTGGTGTTCTGCAGCGGCAGTACCCACTTGCCGTCGAGGCCGCGGTCCTTGGCCGCCTGCGCTGCGGCGGCGATCTCTGCATCGCTCAGGCGGGCCAGCTTCGCCTTGTCGTCGACCACCAGTGCGCCGGCCTTGGCGGCGGCGAGCAGCTTCTGCTGGAAGGCCGTTTCCAAGGTCGAGAGGCGCTTGTTGAGCGTCTTCAACTTGGCCTTGTCGGCGTCCGACAGGTTGGCGCCGGCATGGACGAACTGGCGATAATAGAGCGTCAGCACCTGCGTCTGCTCGGGCGTCAGGTTCAGCGATGCCCGCTGGTCGTACAGCGTCTTGATGCGCTGGAACAGCTTGGGGTTGAGCATGATGGCGTCCTGATGCGCCGCCATCTTGGGCGCCTCGTCGGCCTGGACCTTGTCGAGCGTCGGATTGGTGTTGGCCTGCACCACGGCATAGAAGGCAAGCTGCGCTCGCTCGAGCATGCGGCCCGATTTCTCCATCGCGGCGATGGTGTTGTCGAAGGTCGGCTTGGCCGGGTTGTTGGCGATCCGCTGCATCTCGGCGAGCTGGATGGCCATGCCGCGGTCCAGCGCCGGCTCGTAATCGCTGTCCTTGATCTTGTCGAAAGGCGGTGCGTGGAAGGGGAGCGTGCTCACCTTCGCCAGCGGATTGCTGCGCGCGCCGGTCGGCGCAGCGGTGGCGGCAGTGCAGCAGACGAGCGCCGTGGCGCCGAGAAGCAGCGACTTGATCAACATGAAGGCAACTTGATCAACATGAAGGCAACACCTTTTCGGTAGACAGCAATAGGTATGGTCCCATGCTTGCAGGGCAGCGCCCGAGGATCAACCCACTTCGGTGTCGAGCCCCGGCGGCGCGCGGTTCGGCATGGTGCGCCAGATCACCAGCATGGTTGCTGCGAGCACCGGAACGACCAGAATGCTGCCCTCCGGCCCGGTGGCGCCGCCCGACAACAGGGTGGGGCCGACGGCATGCGTCGCGAGCAGGCGGCCCTGCGACACCATGCCGGAATCGGCGACGCCGTAGAGATAGCTCTGCGCCCAGTCCCAGGCAGTATGAAAGCCGATCGCCCACCACAGCGATCCGGTCCACCACAAGGCGAAGACGAAGGTGATGCCGGCCAGGCTGACGGCGAGGATGCCCATCGGCGTCTCGCCGCCGTTGGTGGTGTGGGCGACAGCAAACAGGATGACCGAAAAGACGATCGCGGAGACCCAGAAGCCGATCGAAGGCGCGGCGCGGCTGCCGGGGCTGATCGCCCGGACGAGGCCGGCGACGCCGCGGGCGAGCGTGAATTGCAGGTAGCCGCGGAAGGCGAATTCCTCGAACAGCCCGACCAGCAGGAAGGCGAGCAGCCACGCCGCGCCGTAGCCGATGATCGCGCCGCCGTGCAGCGCCACGCCAGTGAAGGCGATGCCGCCGAATACCCACAGCAGCCCGACCAGCACCGAGAGCATGATTAGGCCCCAGGCGAGCCCCTTCAGGAAATCGGGCACGACGCCGACGCCGCGCAGGCCGTAGCGCGAGAAGCGCCGCCGCTCGATCAGCGACATGATCGCCGCCGCGGCCAGCACCAGCAACGCGGTAAGCGCCTCCTGGAAGATCGTGCCGGTAGGCGTTGCCCCTGCGGCAGCGTGCATCGCCGCCGGCCGCAGCACCCGCATCAGGTACAACATGCCGAAGGAGAGGGCGGTGACCACCAGGAAGAACAAGACCAGGCTCCAGCCGGCGCGCAGACCGTCGTCGCCGACGAACAGCCGGGCGATCCTCGATCGGGGGCGGGTCGGCGGCGTTTGGTCCATCATGACAATCCTCGTTCATCCGGCAGGTGCCGGTGGCGTGGTGCTGTAGGTGGAGCGGGGGCGAGCGTCAAAGGCGTTTTGCTGAAGTAATACGCTGTTCAGTCACCCTCCGCGACTGCGACGACGGCGCGTGCCCAGCCGGCGAGCCGTGCCTGGCGGATGGCGTCGTCCATGGCCGGCGTGAAAGTCTCCACCGCGCCGCGCATGCCCGTTGCCTCGTGCAGATCGGCGAACAGGCCGCAGCCGACGCCGGCGAGCATCGCGGCGCCCAACGATGTCGTTTCGGCGAAGCCCGGCCGCTCGACGGTGAGGTCCAGCATGTCGGCCATATCCTGCGCCATCCAGTCGTTGGCGACCATGCCGCCGTCGATCCGCAGGCAGTCCCAATCGGCGCCGTCGGCGGCGAATGCGGTCTTCAGGTCGTGCGCCTGATGCGCCATCGCCTCCAACGCGGCGCGGACGATGTGCGCGCGGCCGGTGGCGAAGGAGAGGCCGGTGATCGCGCCGCGCGCCTCGGGCTGCCACCACGGCGCGCCGAGCCCGGTCAGCGCCGGCACCAGGAACACGCCGCCGCTATCGGCGACACTGCGCGCCAGATCCTCGCTCTGCGGTGCGGTATCGATCAGGCCCAGGGTATCGCGCAGCCATTGCATCAGGCTGCCGGCGACGAACACCGATCCCTCCAGCGCATAGGCACGCTCGCCGCCCAACTGCCAGGCGACGGTGGAGAGCAGGCGGTGGTCGGAGGCCGGCGGCGTCGCTCCGGCATGGGTGAGGACGAACGCGCCGGTGCCGAAGGTGCCCTTGGTCTCGCCGCGCGCCAGGCAGCATTGGCCGATCGCCGCCGCCTGCTGGTCGCCGGCGACGCCGGTGATCGGGAACGAGCCGCCGAACAGGCCGGTCGCGCCGATGCGGCCGGCGCAATCGACGATCTCGGGCAGCGCGGCGCGGGGCACGTCGAACAGTGCCAGCAGGTCGTCGTCCCAGCGGCCGCTCGCCAGTGCCATCAGCGCGGTGCGGCTGGCATTGGTCGCATCGGTAATGTGCAGGCCGCCGGTCAATTTCCAGATCAGCCATGAATCGATCGTGCCGATCGCCAGATCCGCCCCGGCCTCGCGGACCGCCGGCCAATGGGCCATCGCCCAGGCGATCTTGCTCGCAGAGAAATAGGGATCGAGCAGCAGCCCCGTCTTGTGCTGCAACGCCGGCTCGAGCCCCTTGTCGCGCATGGCGCGGCATTCGACGGCGGTGCGGCGATCCTGCCAGACGATCGCCGGGCCAAGCGGCTCGCCGCTCGCCTTGCTCCAGAAGAC
>JBQCHA010000089.1:0-3952 GCA_051955175.1 Sphingomonas sp. | reverse complement strand
GAGTTGCGCTTCGCCTCGCTCGACTTGGCGAGGCTCCGGCGATAGCCGGTGACGACGATGTCGTTGCTCGCTGCTGCCGCGGGGGGCGCGCTGCCGACGTCGTTTGTGTCCTGCGGATTGTTGGCGCCGGCCGGCGTCGTCGCCGACATGTCTTGCCCGCTGGGGGTCGCCTGTGCCGCAGCGGCGGTGGCGATGGTGCAGCCCGCGAGCATGCTTGCGCCGAGCAGCGCACAGCGCAACGTACGGCCGCGCGAATCGAAATTGGCCATGATGCCCTCCTTCATCCTCTCCCGGAACGCAGCGCCGGTGCCTTGGATTGGCCTGGCCAAGCGTTCGCCCTAGTCCGTGTGAGCGGGCCCGAGGGCCACCTGCATCCTTATGCTTTGATAGCGCTCACATGAGGTGCTTGTATGGACAATTGGCGTAACGATCAAGACGGTCCTTACAAATTGGCCTGATCGTGTCGTAAATGCCACGCGGCGGGACGGGAGGCCGCGCAACGACGCCTCTTTCGGCGCAGCCAGGAGCCGCCGGTCTCTGCTGTCGAAAAGGGGGTGCGGCCGGCTGTCGTGCCGGCCGCGGCGTTTACTTGGCGTCGGGCCGCTTCGCGCCGGGCCGCGCGTGCTGGTACATTGACCAGGCGATGTCCTTCATCAGCGCCTGGGGATCGCCGCCCCGCGCGAACAGGTCGAAATGCGTTTTGTCGGGCACGAAGGTAATGTCCTCATGCGCACCGACGCTGTCGAATGCCTGCTTCAGCAACCGGGCGGCACCATTCA
The DNA here is from genome assembly GCA_051955175.1 of Sphingomonas sp. Lineage (GTDB taxonomy): Bacteria > Pseudomonadota > Alphaproteobacteria > Sphingomonadales > Sphingomonadaceae > Sphingomonas. The sequence continues at coordinate 3,173 of JBQCHA010000089.1, read as the reverse complement.
GGTAGAATGTGTCGGCGGTGCCGACATAGAGGTGGATCTTGCCGTCGAGATCGGGCTTCAGCGCCGGCCAGTCGTGGCGGATGCGATAGGCGATGTCGTAATGGTCACGCCAATAGGTCGCGACCGCCGGGTCGACGTCGCCGGTCGCGAAGTCGAACATCGGCTCCGGGCGCCCGTCGGGCCCCTTGGGCGAGAACACCCAGTTGAACGATGCGAGCTGTCCGCCGACGGGGCCCAGTACGCGCTCGATCTTGGCAAACTGCTCGAAGGTCGCGATCTGCTTGCCATGGTCGCGCACCAGCGGCGTCGCCGTGCCGTCGGGCTCGCGATAAGCGTTGGCGTGCGGCGCGTAGATGTCGATGTTGGTGAAATCGTGGAAGTCGCTGGGATCGGGCGAGGTTGGCCAGGAGCCGCCGAACACCTTGGGATAGCGCACCTGCAGCCACAAGGTCGCCCAGCCGCCCGACGAATGGCCGGTCAGGAAGCGCGAGCCGGGTCGGGCGTCCATCGCATACTGCCGCTCGATCCACGGGATGAACTCGGAGGTGAGCGCGGCGCCCCACGGGCCGTTGTTGACCGAATCGGCGAATTCATGCGTGCCGCGCGGGCTGCTTTCGTCGAGATAGACCCAGATCATCGCCGGCATCGATCCGTCGGCCATCGCCCGCGTCATCCGCGCCGCGGACAGCTTGGCATAGGCGAGGGTCGAGCCGAAGCCGCCGGTCGAATAGACCGTGGGAAAGGTCTTGCCCTTCGCGCCATAGCCGGGCGGCAGCGCCACCCAGCCGCGAATGTGCATCGGCCGACCCCAGAATGTCGTCAGGACCGGGCTGGTGAAGTCGACCGGCCTCACCGCTTGCAGCGCGGCGGTCATCGCCTGCTGCTCGGCCGGGGGCAGCCGCTTCATCCGCTCCTCGATCGGCGTGTCGGGCAGCGTCTCGGCCAGCGTCAGCGCGGGCACCGGGCCGGGCAGCCTGGCCTCGACCACCGGCGAGACGACGTCGCCGGGGCCACGGCCGCCGTAGTTATAGTCGTGATTGCGATCGAGCACCGCCTGCAGCGCGTAGGTGCCGGGCGGCAGCTTCGACCAGGCGGTGGGGAAGCTGTCGGTGTCGCCGTCGATCGTCGCGACCTGGCCCGGGCGCAGCGACCACGTGTCACGCGCGGCGATCGCGGTGCCGGTCGGATCGAACGGCGAGGTGTCGACCTCCTCCGGCGTCTTTTCGCCGGCATCGAGCTTCTTCGCGAAGACGATAATGCGGCCCGATTGCGGGGCGTTGAACGCCGCACCCAGCGTCACCGGCACGGTCTGCGTCGTCTGCTGCGTCGTCGCCTGCTGCGCCATCACGGGCGCTGCCGTCAGCGCCAAAATCGCCAGCCACTTCATCGCCGTCTCCCCCTCGATCCTCTTCCCCGCGCCTAAGCCGCCGTGCCGCGGCAGGCAAGTGGCGCCGGCTCAGCCGCCCTGCAGCGCGCGCATGATCAGCATCGACTGTTCGGCGCCCGACTGCGGCACGATTTCCCCCTGCCGGTCGGTGATCGCCGCCCAGTGCGCGGCAACGCCCTCCGGCGTGCAATCGTCCCCGGTTAGCGCGAGGCCGCGCGTCAGCGTGACATAGGCGCTCTGGAACACACCGGCGCCGGCGCCGACGATCGCGTTGGTCGGCGCATCCTCCGACACCAGGTACAGCGCGGCGGGCGCGACCTGTTCGGGCGCGAAGGCGTCGAATGCCGCTTCCGGGAACAGGTCCGCCGTCATCCGCGTGCCGGCGACCGGCGCGATGGTGTTGACGCGGATGCCGTATTTGGCGCCTTCCAGGTGCAACGTCTTGGCAAGGCCCACGAGCCCCAGCTTGGCCGCGCCGTAATTGGCCTGCCCGAAATTGCCGTAGAGCCCGCTCGACGAGGCGGTCATCAGGATGCGGCCGTAGTTCTGCTCCCGCATCGTCTGCCACACCGCGCGCGTGGCGTTGGCCGATCCGATCAGGTGGACCCGCACGACGAAGTCGAAATCCTCCGCGCCCATCTTGGCGAAGGTCTTGTCGCGCAGCACACCGGCGTTGTTGATCAGGATGTGGACGCCGCCCCAGGCCGCCCTGGCGTGCGCGACCATCGCCGCCATCTGCTCGGCATCGGTGACGTTGCCGTCATCGGCCATCGCCACGCCGCCGGCCGCCTCGATCTCCTCGACCACTTTGGCGGCGGCATCGGAGCGGCCAGTGCCATCGCGGCTGCCGCCGAGATCATTGACGACTACCTTGGCGCCGCGCCTCGCCAGTTCGAGCGCATAGACGCGGCCCAGCCCGCCGCCAGCGCCGGTGACGATGGCGACCTTGTCGTCGAAGCGGATGGACATGAAAAAGGGTGCTCCCGATCGTGGGAGCACCCTTCTAGTCGGGCCAGAGCCCGATGCAAATCAGGTGCGCCGGTCAGCGGCGACGATGCTGGTGATGCAGCCCCTGACCACGCGCGTTCTCGCGCTCCCTGCAGCCGTCGGTCTGCCCGGGCTTGCAATAGGGATAGCTGGCCTTGGGGGCCGGCGGCGGGAATGCCTGCTCGGGCGACTGCGACGGCTGGAACACCACATTGGCGCCGGGCGGGACGGTGGCCGGCATCGGCGGCTGAGCGGGCTGATAGCCGCCGGCCGTCGGCGAGGAGCCCTGCGTCGTCATCGGCGCCTGAGCCTGCCCCTGGGTCTGGTCCATGCTTTGACCCGACGTCTGGTCCATCGTCTGGCCCTGCGTCTGATCGGTCGCCTGGTCCTGCGTCTGATCTGTAGCCTGATCCTGCGTCTGATCCGTCTGCGTGCTGTCGGTGGTCGTCTGCGCCAGTGCAGGCGCGGCGAACGCAACGGCAGCGGCCATAAGGACGAGCTTCATGCCAATCTCCTGTCAAATCCTCGCGACGCAACTTTCGGCGCGCGGATCAGGAAACGCTCGTCCGGCGGCTTCGTTGCGCAGCCGATTCAGCTTTTGTCAGGTCCCCGAATCGAGGGCGTAGCCCGCCGAGCGGACCGTGCGGATCACATCGGCGCGGCCGCCCTGGTTGATTGCCTTGCGCAAGCGACGGATGTGCACGTCGACGGTGCGCGATTCAATGTCGGCATCATGGCCCCACACCGCATCGAGCAGCCGCTCGCGCGAGAACACCCAGCCGGGATGCTCCAGGAAGTG
>JBQCHA010000088.1:0-19112 GCA_051955175.1 Sphingomonas sp. | reverse complement strand
TCGATCATCACCTCGTCGACGCCGTCCATGCCCGGCAGGTCGAACATGGTGTCGAGCAGGATGCCCTCGAGGATCGAACGCAGCCCGCGGGCGCCAGTCTTGCGATCGATCGCCTTCTTCGACACGGCGACCAGCGCGTCGATATCGAGGTCCTCAAGCGTCGCGATCACCGGCAAACGGCCGACGAATTCCGGGATCAGGCCGAACTTGAGCAGATCCTCCGGCTCGACCTGGCGCAGCACCTCGCCGGTGCGCTTTTCTTCGGGCGCGGCGACATAGGCGCCGAAACCGATCGACTTGCCCTGCAGGCGGTCGCCGATGATCTTTTCGAGGCCCGAGAAGGCACCACCGCAGATGAACAGGATGTTGGTGGTGTCGACCTGCAGGAATTCCTGCTGCGGATGCTTGCGACCACCCTGCGGCGGAACGCTGGCAACCGTGCCCTCCATCATCTTGAGCAGCGCCTGCTGCACGCCCTCGCCGGACACGTCGCGGGTGATCGACGGATTCTCCGCCTTGCGGCTGATCTTGTCGATCTCGTCGATGTAAACGATGCCGCGCTGCGCCCGCTCGACATTATAGTCCGACGCCTGGAGCAGCTTGAGGATGATGTTCTCGACATCCTCGCCGACATACCCGGCTTCGGTCAGCGTCGTCGCATCGGCCATCGTGAACGGCACGTCGAGGATGCGCGCCAGCGTCTGGGCGAGCAACGTCTTGCCGCAGCCGGTGGGACCGACCAGCAGGATGTTGGACTTGGCAAGCTCGACATCGGCGCCCTTCGCCCCGTGCGCGAGGCGCTTGTAGTGGTTGTGCACCGCCACCGAGAGGACGCGCTTGGCCTGCTTCTGCCCGATTACATAATCATCGAGCACGTCGCAGATTTCCTTGGGCGTCGGCACCCCGCCGTCCTTCTTGGAGACCAGCGCGGACTTCGTTTCCTCGCGGATGATGTCGTTGCACAGCTCGACGCATTCATCGCAGATGAACACCGTCGGCCCGGCGATCAGCTTGCGCACCTCGTGCTGCGACTTGCCGCAGAACGAGCAATAAAGCGTGCTCTTGGAGTCGCCGCCGGAGAGTTTCGTCATTCAATCCATCCTTGCGCCATATACAACACGGCGCGTTCGAGCGGCCGGCATCCTAAACCGGCAACGCTCCTTACCACAATCACCTAAATCGCCTGTTACGACTTGTCGCTCGGAAGCTTCGCCACGTCGGACGCCTCGTCGGTCGGTGCCGGGCGCTTGTCGAACACCTCGTCGATCAGCCCGAACTCCTTGGATTCCTCGGCCGACAGGAACTTGTCGCGATCCATCGCACGCTCGATTTCCTCGATCGGCTTGCCGGTATACTTGGCGTACAGCTCGTTCATCCGATGCCGGATGCGCAGAATTTCGCGCGCCTGGATCTCGATGTCGGACGCCATGCCCTGCGCGCCGCCCGACGGCTGGTGGATCATGATCCGCGCATTGGTCAGCGCGACACGCATGCCCGGCTCACCGGCTGCGAGCAGGAAGCTGCCCATCGACGCCGCCTGACCGATGCACACCGTGCCGACGCGCGGCCGGATATACTGCATCGTATCGTGGATCGCCATGCCCGCCGTGACGACACCGCCCGGCGAGTTGATGTACATGTAGATGTCCTTCTTGGGGTTTTCCGACTCCAGGAAGAGCAACTGTGCGGTGATCAGCGAGGCCATCTGGTCCTCGACCTGGCCGGTGACGAACACGATCCGCTCGCGCAGCAGGCGCGAGAAGATGTCGAAGCTGCGCTCGCCGCGATTCGACTGCTCGATGACGATCGGCACGAGGCCGTTGGTCAGCGGCGAAATGAAGTCACCGGTCTCGAACGGATTTTGCATGAAGTCTCAGGTCCTCTTGTGAGCGCTTGCCTACATCGGCGCTGGCGTGAACGAGTTCAAGGCCGCAATACGCGGGAGCGGTCGGCGCGCTGATCGCCTTTGGGAGGCATGGGGGTGACCGATCCGGATACCGGCCGCACGGCAGGAAGACGCTCGCCGGGCGGGCGGATCGTCTTGTGGCTGGTCGCCGGCGCGGCGATGCGGCTGGTGTGGCTCAGTTCCGCGAGAGGGCTCGGGACCTTCACCAACGCTGGCGAGGCGACCAACGTCGCATGGTCGCTGGCGCGACAGGGCACGTTCGCGGATGCCTTCTTCACCGGCCAGGGAGCCACCGCGCATCTGTTGCCGACGGCGCCGCTGATCAGTGCAGCGCTGATAAGATTGGCGGGAGGCGATCCAGGCGGCGCCAGCATGATCCTGACGCTTTGGTGCCTTGTCCAAACGACAACTGTGGTCGGCTTGGCCGCGTTGCTGTTCCGCCGCCTTGGCACGCGGCTGACGATCATCGAAGCCATCGTCGGCAGCGCGGCGTTGATGCCTGTCTTCGTTCCCGAAGAAATGATCGACTTCCGCTACTGGGAAAACGGGCTCGCAGCCGCGTTGGCGCTCGCCAACCTGCTACTCATGCTCCGCCTCTCGCGCTGCGATGATTGGCGCCGTAGCGACAAGGCGGCAATCGCCCTGCTGTCGGCCGCGTGCTTCTTCGTCAGTCCGCCGGCTGGGCTCGCGATCGACGGATGCTGGGCGTTCCACATCCTGCGGCGGCGGCGCCTCGGCGAGGCGGCCGGCCTGGCGTTCGCCTGCGCTCTGGCGCTGGCGGCGCTGATCGCACCCTGGGCCTTGCGGAACCGGGCAGCCTTGGGCGAAGCCGTGCTGCTGCGAAGCGACTTCGGCCTGGAGCTCGCCTTGGGAACCGATCCTGGGCAGGCTATCGCCGTCGATCCTGCGGCGCGATTCCGGCACCGGCTGGAGGCGCTCCACCCCTATTGGCAGCCTGCCGACACCAACGCGGTGGTTTCGGGCGGCGGCGAACTTGCTTATTCAAGGCAGCTACAGCGCTCCACGTGGCAGTGGATCAAGCATCACCCCGTCCCATTCGGGCGAATCATCGCGCGCCACTACCGCCAGTTTTTCGTACCGGCGCCCTGGCAGCTGGCGTTTTCCGAATGGCCCATGGCGACCCGATCGCGCGCTGCTTTGACCGGCGCGATCAACCTGCTCGGGCTCATCGCGCTTGTGATGGGCTGCCTGGAGCGGCGGCGCTTCTACCCGACGCTTCTCGCCTATGTGCTGCTTGCTGGAATACCCTATTCGCTGGTCCAGCCCATTCCGCGATACGCCTATCTCGTTTACCCGCTGCTGCTGTTCGCGGGAGGAGAGTTGGTGGTGCGGATCGCGGCGGCGATCACCCGCCGGGCGCAGGATGCGCGAGGTAGGCGAGGCGGCGGACTTCGCGGCGGCCGCGAACCACCGTGTCGAGGATGAGGCCGGCGAAGACGTTGAGGAAGGCCAGGATCATCAGCCCGGTGGCCAGCACCGCGGTCGGGAAGCGCGGCACCAGGTGCGTGTGCATATAGGTGATGACCAGCGGCACCGCCAAGATCACCGCCAGCGCCGCGAACAACCCGCCGATCACGCCGAAGAACAGCAGCGGTCGCTCGATGCGATAGAGCGTAAGGATCGTGTTGAGGATGCGAAAACCGTCGGAATAGGTGCTGAGTTTCGACGCCGAGCCTTCAGGCCGGGCGAAATAGGGCGTCTCGACCTCCGCCACCGGCATCTTGAGCTCGAGCGCGTGGACGCTGATCTCGGTTTCGATCTCGAACCCCTGGGAGAGCGCCGGGAAGCTCTTGACGAACCGCCGCGAGAACACGCGGTAGCCCGACAGGATGTCGGAGAAGCTGCGCCCGAACAACTGGGCCAGCATGCCGGTCAGCAGGCGGTTGCCGAAGCGATGGCCGCGCCGATACGCCTCGACCGCCTCCCCGACGCGGCTGCCGACCACCATGTCGAGTTGCTCGTCGAGGAGCTGCGCGATCAGCGCCGGTGCGGAAGCCGCGTCATAGGTCGCGTCGCCGTCGGCCATTACGTAGATGTCGGCGTCGACGTCGGCGAACATGCGGCGGACGACATGGCCCTTGCCCTGCATCCGCTCGCGCCGGACGATGGCGCCCGCCGCCTGTGCAACCTCGACAGTGCGGTCGCGGCTGTTGTTGTCGTAGACGTAGATGTCCGCGGTGGGCAGCACGTCGCGGAAGCCGGCGACCGTCTGCGCGATGGCGGCTTCTTCGTTGTAGCAGGGCAGCAGGACTGCGATTCTTGGCGCGCTCAGCATTCCCCGCTCCTCGTCACCCCGGACTTGTTCCGGGGTCCACCGGGCGGCAGGAGCCGCGATCGCCACTCCTGCCGTGGTGTGGATGCCGGTACAAGGGTCCCGTCAAAGTACCACTTTGACGGGTGCCCGAGTCCGGCATGACGATTACTTCTTCGCCGGCGCCTTCTTCGCGGCAGGCTTCTTGGCGGGCTTGGCCTCGCCCTCGTCGGTGTCGGCCTTCTTCGCAGCCGGCTTCTTGGCCGCAGCCTTCTTGGGCGCGGCGTCCTTGGCGGGTTCCGCGGCCTTGGCGTCGTCGGACGCTTCCAGCTTCTCTTCCGCCTTGGCGGGCGCCTTCTTGGTCGCGGCCTTCTTCGCCGGCTCCTCGGCCTTGGCCTGGTCGTCCGCCTTCTTGGCGGCCGGCTTCTTGGCGGCAGCCTTCTTCTTCGGCTTGTGATCATGATCATGGTCGTGATCATGGCTGTGCGTGCCGGTGGCGAAGCCGTCTTCCGATTCGATCGCGGCTTCCAACTCCTCTCGCGTCACTTCGCGGTCGCTGATCTCGGCCTTCTCGAACAGGAAGTCGACGACCTTGTCCTCATAGAGCGGCGCGCGCAGCTGGGCGGCAGCCATCGGCTCCTGCTGCACGTACTGGATGAAGCGCTGGCGATCCTCGGGGCCGTACTGCTGCGCGGCCTGCGCGATCAGGCGGTTCATCTCCTGCTGGCTGACCTCGACGCCATTGGCCTGGCCGATCTCGGACAGCAGCAGGCCCAGCCGCACGCGGCGCTCGGCGATCGCACGGTAATCCTCGCGCTCCGCTTCCATTTCCTTCAGCGCCGCCTCGGGATCTTCCTCGTGCGTCGCTTCGTGCTGAAGCTGCTGCCAGATCTGGTTGAACTCGGCCTCGACCATCGACGGCGGCACCGGGAAGTCATGCCCCTCGGCCAGCTGGTCGAGCAGCTTGCGCTTCATGTGGGTGCGGGTGAGCTGATTGTGCTCCTGCTCGATCTGTCCCTTGAGCAGGCCCTTGAGCTGCTCCAGGCTCTCGAGGCCGAGCGACTTGGCCATCTCGTCGTCGATCTTGGTCTCGCCGGCGACCTTCACCGCCTTGATGGTGAGATCGAACGTGGCCGGCTTGCCCTTCAGATTCTCGGCGTTGTAGTCCTCGGGGAAGGTGACCTCGATGGTCTTCTCGTCGCCGGTCTTCACGCCGACCAGCTGGTCCTCGAAGCCCGGGATCAGGCGGCCCGAGCCGATCTCGACCGACATGTCCTCGCCGGTGCCGCCCTCGAACGCAACGCCGTCGACCTTGCCGACGAAGTCCATGACGACCAGGTCGCCTTCCTTGGCCTTGCGCGTCTTGGGCGCGTCTTCCCAATTCTTCTGCTGCTCGGCGAACTTGGTGAGCTGCTCGTCGACCGCCTCGTCGGCCACCGGCACGGTCAGCCGCTCCAGCTTGAGCGCGTCGATCGCCGGGGTCGGGACGTCGGGCAGCACCTCGAGCTCGATCTTGACCTCGGCGTCCTTGCCCGCCTCATAACCCTCGTCGAGTTCGACCGACGGCTGCATCGCGGGACGCAGCTTGTTGTCGGCGATGACCTGCTGCACGCCTTCCTGGATCGAGCTGTTCAGCGCGTCGGCGGCAAGCGCCTCGCCATGCATCTTGCGGATCAGGTTGGTCGGCACCTTGCCCGGCCGGAAGCCCGGCATGCGGACCTGCGGGGCGACCCGCTTCACCTCGGCCTCGACCTTCTTGTCGATGTCCTTGGCGGTGATGGTGAGCGTGTAGGCGCGCTTCAGGCCTTCGTTCAACGTCTCGACAGTCTGCATTCGCTTCTGGGCCTTCATCTCGAATTCGGAAAAAACGGCACCGCCCCATTTTGGGGGCGGGCCTGGTGCGGGCGAAGGGACTCGAACCCCCACATCTTTCGATACTGGAACCTAAATCCAGCGCGTCTACCAGTTCCGCCACGCCCGCGTGGGACAGCGAGGTCGGCGGCGTCTATAGCAGCGCACGGGCTCAGGGCAAGTCGAGTCGCAACCCGGTCATATTTCAAAGGGTGAGGCAACCGCCCCTGCCGTCCTTCGTTGGCACAGGCGAGGAGATCGCCATGGCAACGCCGCCCCCGACCCCGGCCCCGGCTCCCCCGCCGATCAGCCCACCGACACCGCCGCCGGAGATCGTCCCGCCGGCGCCCGATGTCGACATTCCCGATCCCGGGGCGCCGCCCACGACACCGCCCGCCAATCCCAGCTCCAGGAGCCCATCATGACCGACCGTGACCGCGATCCGCATCCCGACAGTCCGCCCGAACACGACAATGACGAACGCTCGGACATCGAGCAGGTGGTCGAGGCGCGTTCCGACGCCGTCGAGCGCGGCGAAGGCGGCGAGGAGCCGGATACCTTCACCGCCCCCGGCCTGGCGGACGGCCCCGCCGGCACCGGCGGCGTCGTCAAGAACCAGGATCAGGACGCGCAATAGCGCGCTCCCTTGCGTCAGCATTGGTAAAGGGGGCGGGGCGCATTATCTGCGCAAGACACCACCGATGAGCCCCCGCCCCGCCAATGACGCCGCATATCAGCCCCGATACCCACCTCTACCTGCTTATCGCCCTGGTGGCGGTGGTGGTCGCGGTGCTGCTGCGCGTGCGGCTGTTGCGCAGCATCCTGAACTTCGTTGTCACCGTCGGACTGATCGGACTGCTGATCGTCGTGGTGCTGCAGCGTGGACAGTTCGATCCCTATTTCTCGCGGATCGTTTCCGCGTTGCACCTCGGCGGGCAGGAGGTGGTCGGCAAGGAAGTGCGCATCCGCATGGCGCCCGACGGCCATTTCTGGGCGACCGTCACGGTCAACGGCATCAAGCGCCGGATGCTGATCGACAGCGGCGCCACGCTGACCGCGCTCTCCACCGATACCGCCGAGGCGGCGGGCCTGAAGACCGACGCGCAGCTGTTCCCGGTGGTGCTCAACACCGCCAACGGCGCGATCACCGCGCGGACGTCGAGCGTGCCGGAACTGAGATTGGGCGACATCGTCGCGCGAGACCTGCCGGTGGTCGTGTCGCCCGCGTTCGGATCGACCAACGTGCTGGGCATGAACTTCCTGTCGATGCTCGCGTCGTGGCGCGTCGAGAACCGCACCCTGGTGCTGGTCCCGCATCATCCGCAGGACGTTTCGACCAGCTGACTATCGACACACCGCCCATGCAAAACTAAGCGATTGCCCATGCTCAAGCTCATCATCGGCAACAAGGCCTATTCCTCCTGGTCGCTGCGCGGCTGGCTGGCGTGCAAGCAATCGGGACTGCCCTTCGAGGAAGTGGTGGTGCCGCTGTACAATGCCGAATGGGAGCGGCGGCGCGAGGGCGAGGAATTCGCGCCCTCATCGGGCAAGGTGCCGCTCCTGTGGGACGATGACATCGTCGTGTGGGACAGTCTGGCGATCATCGAATATCTGGTCGACAAGGTCGGCCGCGACCGCTTCTGGCCCGCCGACGACGGCGCCCGCGCGATGGCGCGATCGATGGCGGCGGAGATGCATTCCAGCTTCCCCGCGCTGCGCCGCAAGCATTCGATGAACATCCGCCAGGGTTTTCCGCCGAAGCAGCCGGACGAGGACGTGCTGGGCGATCTGCAGCGGATCATGGAGCTTTGGGCGCAGGCCCGTGCACGCTACGGCGGCGGCGGCGCCTTCCTGTTTGGCGATTTCGGCGCGGCCGACATCATGTACGCGCCGGTCTGCACGCGCATCGTCACCTATTCGCTGCCGATCGCGCGCTTTGCCGCGCCGTACGTCGAGGCGGTGCTCAACCACCCCTTCATGCAGGACTGGATCGCTGCTGCGCAGGAAGAGGACTGGGTTATCGAACGGTTCGAGCCGCCGGCGACGGCGTAGGCGACCAGCGACGCCCGGTCGTTGTCGCTCCATCGTGAAGGCGTAGCGTGCTACTCCCGCCCCCTACCGCGCCCGCTTCGCCTCGTAGGGCGTACCGTCCTTGTGGACGTAGCGGCCGTCGGCGGTGAACATCATGTCGATATCGGAATAGCTGCCGCCCTTCTCCTCCCCGGCGCCGACGACCACGAATAAGCAATCCGCGTCGCTGCGGTTCTGCAGATGGTGGCCGTTGCGTTCGCCCGCGGGAAAGGCCGCGCAGTCGCCCGCACGCAGCACCTGCTCGCCATCGTCGTCGACCAGCACCGCCTCGCCCGACAGCATCACCAGGAACTCGTCCTCGCCCTCGTGCCAGTGGCGCTGCGCCGACCAGCCGCCCGGCTTCAGCACGACGTGGCTGACGCCGAATTGGGTCAGCCCACTCGCCGGCGCGAGCCGCCGGTACCAGCGGCCGGCCATCGGCTCGTCGAACGGCGGCGGATAGCCCGTGGCGTTGGATTGCGGGATTGTGTCGAGATCGAGCTTGGGCAATGGAGCCTCCCATGTCTTCCGCCGCGCCTGCCGACACCCTGCCCGATCCGGTCGAACTGGCCAAGCAGTTGATCGCCTGCGAAAGCATCACCCCGGCCGCGCCCGAAGTGTTCGACGCGCTGGCGACGATGCTGGCGCCACTCGGCTTTGCGGTCGAACGGTTCACCGCCGGCGACGCCCCCGACGGTCCGGTCGAAAACCTGCTGGCCGTGCGCGGCAGCGGCGGGCGCCATTTCGCCTTCGCCGGGCATCTGGACGTGGTGCCGCCGGGCGCCGGCTGGACGGGCGATCCGTTCGTCGCCGACGAGCGCGGCGGGCTGCTCTACGGGCGCGGCGCGGTGGACATGAAGGGCGCGGTGGCGGCGTTCGTGGCGGCCGCGGCGCGCGTCCCCGCCGATACCGGCACCGTCAGCCTGATCATCACCGGCGACGAGGAAGGGCCGGCAATCTTCGGCACGCGCGCGCTGATCGAGCGGATGGCAGCGCGCGCGCTGCGTCCCGACCTGTGCCTGGTCGGCGAACCGACCTCGGTCGATCGACTGGGCGACACGATCAAGATCGGCCGGCGCGGATCGGTCAACATCTGGATCCGGGTGCCGGGCAGACAGGGCCATGTCGCCTATCCCCACCTTGCCGACAATCCGATCCCGAAGCTGGTCGCCATCCTGCACGAGATTGACGGCATCACGCTCGACCACGGCACAGACTGGTTCCAGCCGTCCAACATCGAGGTGACCGACATCGCCGTCGGCAACCATGCCCATAACGTGATCCCGGCGCGCGCCGAGGCGCGGCTGTCGATCCGCTTCAACGACCTCCATCGCGGTGCCGATCTCGCCGCTCGGATAGAGGCGGTGGCGCTGGCGCACGCGCCCGAGGCGACGGTGGAGGCGAAGATCTCGGGCGAGGCCTTCCTGACCGAGCCCGGCCTGCTGTCGGAACTCGTCAGCGACGCGATCGAGGCGAAGACGGGCACGCGCCCCGCGCTGTCGACCAGCGGCGGCACGTCCGATGCCCGCTTCCTGTCGCAGGTCTGCCCGGTGGTCGAGTTCGGCCTGTTGAACGCCACGATGCACAAGCTCGACGAAGCCGTCGCCGTCGCCGATCTCCACGCGCTGACAGACGTTTACGCCGATATCCTGATACGCGCGCTCAGCTGACCAGCCGCCGGTCACGTTCGCGCGACCAGGCGATCAGCGCCGCCTCGTCCATGGGCGGTGCGATCGCGTAGCCCTGCAGCGCATCGCACCCGATCACCCGCAGTACGTCGGCCTGCGCCTGGCTCTCCACCCCCTCCGCCACCGCTTCGCAGCCGAGGCCGTGGATCAACCCGATCAAGGCGTGGGCGATGGTGCGCGCCTCGGCACGGCTCGCGACCTGCTCGATCACGCTCGGATCCAGTTTCACCCGGTCGACCGGCAGCTCGCGCAGGCGCGCAATGTTCGAATAGCCGGTACCGAAATCGTCGATCGCGATGGTCGCCCCGTCGGCACGCAACGCCGCCAGCGCATCCAGCGCCTCCCGACTGCATGCCATGGCGAAGGTCTCGCTGATCTCGAGCTCGAGCAACGCGGCCGGTGCGCCCGCCGCCTTCATCGCCGCGCGCAGGCGACGGAAGAAGCCGACATGGTCGAGCTGGCGCTGGCTGACGTTCACCGCCAGCCGCTGTGTCACGCCGTTGCGTCCCCAGCGCGCCAGCGTCTCGGCGACCATGCCGACGATCCACTCGCCGATCTCCACGATCAGGCCGCTTTCCTCCGCCCGCTGGATGAAGCTGGCCGGTGACCGCATGCCATCGCGCGGGTGGCGCCAGCGCAGCAGAGCCTCGACGACCACCGGTTCGCCGCTCGCCGCCGCGACCTGCGGCTGGAACACCAGCAGGAATTGCTGTTCCTCGATGGCGCTGCGCAATTCGCGGTCGAGCGTGGCGCGCGCGTCCTGCGCGGCGGCCAGGCTATCGCTGAACAGCTCGACGCAGCCGCGCCCCTGCCCCTTGGCATGGTACATCGCCGCGTCCGCCAGCCGCATCAGCTCCGAAAGCCCGGTACCGTGGCGCGGGCAGAGCGACACGCCGATCGAGGCGGAGATGTCGACCAGCTGCCCCTCCAGCCGGAACGGCTCGACCAGCACCTGCAGCATCGCGCGCCCGACCCGCATCGCGGATACACTATCGGCGATGCCGGGCAGCAGGATGGTGAACTCGTCGCCGGCCAGCCGCCCGATCAGCGGCGAGCCTGCCCCCTCCACCGCATTGTGATCGGCAAGCCCGCGCAGCCGCTCGGCGACGGCGGCGAGCAGCGCGTCGCCATGGGCATGGCCCATCGTATCGTTGACCAGCTTGAAGCGATCGAGATCGAGGAAGAACAGCGCCGCCCCTGCGCCGGCCGGCAGATCGGCCAGCGCAGCTTGGGCCGCGGCACGGAAACTGGCGCGATTTGGCAGGCGGGTGACGGGATCGTACATCGCCAGATGCTGTACCTGGTCGAGTGTGGCGCCCAGCTGACTGAACAGCATCTCCATCGCCGCGCCGAGCTGCGGCACGTCGCGGCCAATCTCGGGCGGTATCTCGCTATCGAGATCGCCGGCCGCCGCGCTCGCCAGCCGCGCGATAGCGGCGTCGATGGCGCCGGCGGTCGAGGCAATGGCCCGCTCCGCCGAAGCCCAGGACATCACGCCGCAGACGATCGCCGGAATGATGGCGCTGGCCGGGCTCAGGCCATGGATGAGGCCATGCGAGGTCGCCAGCAGCGACAGGACGAACGCGATCAGGCCGACGCACAGCGCGAACACGACGGCGCGGCTCTTGAGAGTCACCTCCTCCATCGTGTCTGATGCCTCCTCGCCGCGCGCGACCCACCACCGGGCCGACCGCGCTGATGCCAGAGAAGCCTTTAGGAATCCTCAAGCCGGCGCGCGGGGCCGACGCAGCACGATGTAGAGCGCGCCGCTGCCGCCATGGCGGGGATGGGCGTTGCGCACCGCGGCGATGGCGCCGGCGTGGCGCGACGCGGCGATCCAGTCACCGACCGCATCACGGATCGCGCCGCGGGCGTGCGGGCGTTCGCTCTCGGGCCGCGGCGGCTTGCCGGTCACCAGCAGCACCACGCGCGCACCGCTGGCGATCGCCTGCTCCAGCGCCCCGTCGAGCCGCGCATATGCGGTTGCCAACGTATGCCCGTGCAGATCGACGGTGAAATCGGGCGCGGCGAGACCGCGCGACAGGCGCCGGTCCCAACTCGCGTCCAGCGTCGTGCCGACCACGCGTGCGGGCGACGGCTTGACCGCGGGGCGCGGCTCGGCGCGTGGCGTGGGCACGACAGGAGCCGCAGGCTTGGCGGGTTGGCCAGCGGGCACCGGCGGCGCCTTGCGGCCGGGCAGCGGACGCACGGTGGCGAGCACCCGCGCCCACAACGCCGCCTCGTCAGCGCCGAGCGGGCGCTCCGCCATCACCGTCCTCCACGCCCAGCCGCGCCAGCGCGCCGCGCGGCAGCAGCACGAACGCCGTGCCGTGCGCCGCCATGCCCCCGGCGATCGCCGCCGCCTGGTCACCCTCTCCCCAGAAAGTGTCGAAGCGGTTGGCGCCGCGGATCGCGCCGCCGGTATCCTGCGCGACCCACAGGCCGGTGGCATCGGTGCGATCGGCCGACAGGAACACCGGCGCGCCGAGCGGCACGAACTTGGGATCGACCGCGGCACTGGCGTCGGCGGTGAGCGGCAGGCCGAGCGCGCCGACCACGCCGCCCTCCAGCGGGCGGAAGAACACGAAGCTGCGGTTTTCCTGCATGATCTGCTCACCTTGATCGGGATGCGCGCGCAGCCAGGCGACCATCCCCTGCATCGAGGCCTGGCCGCGACCGATCAGTCCGCGATCGAGCATCAGCTTGCCGATGCCGGTATAATCGCGCCCGTTCTGATCGGCATAGCCGACGCGCATGGTCGAACCGTCGCGCAGGCGCAGCACGCCCGAACCCTGGATCTGCAGGAAGAACACCTCGGCGGGATCGGCGGCCCAGGCCAGCACCGGCGTATCACCGGCGATCGCCCCCTGATCGATCTGCGCGCGATCGTAATAGGGAACCAAGGCATGGCCGTTGACGCGGCCACGGATCGTCTTGCCCTTCAGGGAATCGGCAAACTGGCCCAGATCGACGTCGATCAGGTCGCCGGGCCGGCCGTAGATCGGCACGTCATAGCCGCGGACATGCTCTCGCGAGGCGCGCACTTCGGGGATGAAATAGCCGGTGGCGAACGCGCTGCCGTCGCCGACCTGCACCGCGTCGAACCAGCGAGCGAAGAAAGCGCGGGCATCGCGGTCGGAGACAGATGCGGCGGCATTGCAGGCGGGCTGCCAGTCGGCACCGGTCGTCAATCCCGAGGTGTCAGTGCGGCTGACCAGCGAGGGGCAGGAGGTGCGAAAGGCATCGAGCGCGCGCGCGGCCTGCGCCTGGTCGATCGGCAGACTGGCCACCGCCGGCCCGGCCGCGAGGCCGGCGAGCGCCGCGGTCGGCGCGCCCGCGCCGCCGCTGCCCGGCGTCACCGGGGAAATCGGCGTGGCCGGCGTCGGCTGGCGTACCGGCGGCAGCCCCGTCGGCGTCGGGCGCGACGGCTGCCGATAGGGTGTGCGGTAATTGGGATGTCGCTCGACCGCGGGTGGCACGATCGCGTTGGAACACGCGCCCAGCAACAAGGCCAGCGCGGCCGCCCCCCACTTCTTCATCGGCGTCAGGCCTCGTCGGTTTCGGCGAGCTTCCAGTTCGGATCGTCGCTGCGTAGCGCGCGGGCAAAGGTCCAAAGGTCATGCGTCTGCACCGCGTCGCTCATCGAGCCGGCGATGACGGTACCGTCGGCGTCGCGCGTAACCGCGGCGATGTCGGCGTCGAACCGCACCAGGATACGGCCCACGCGGCCGTCGACCGACGCGTCCTGGATCTGTGCGCGCTCAATCGCGACCAGGCGGTTGTCCAGCGTGTGGCCGGCCGCCTTGCGCTCGGCGATCGCCTGCGTGAAGGCCTGGCAGACCTCATCCTCGGCCAGATAGGCCAGCGCCTCGTCGTCGCCTTTCCAGAACGCTTCGAGCACCATGCGATAGGCGCTGCGCGCGCCGTCGACGAACTGGCTGACGTCGAACGCGGGATCGGCGGCGATGATCGCCCGCAGCCCGCGCTCGGCCTGCGGCGCGACGTTACGATTGGCGATCTCGCGCTTCTCGGCGGCAAGGTCGATGGTGCGCGGGACGGCCTGCGGCGCCACGCGCTCCTCGGCCGGCTTGGGCAGCGGCTGTTCATGGCCGGTGCGCTTGCCGAGCACCGTATAAAGCCGGAGCGCCAGGAACGCGGCGACCATCGCTAACAAAATGACGTAGAACACTTCGCCTCCACTTGCCGTAACGCGTAACATAGGCCGTCGCTGCCGGCGATTCAAATCGGCCGCGCCATGCCGGGCGTTGAAACCCGCCCGACCCCCTGCTAGGCGCGGGCGCGATACCCAGGACAACGCGGCAAAGGCCGCGCCATATCCGCAGAACCGAGGACTTTTTTACGATGGACGAACAGGACAACGGCGCGACCGCCGCCGGCGAGACCCAGGCCAATGCCGGCCCGCAGCCGAACGGTGCGGACACCCTGCCCGCGGTCGGCATGATCTCGCAGTACGTCAAGGATCTGTCGTTCGAGAATCCCAATGCGCCGGCGATCTACCAGACCGCGCAGCAGCCGCAGATCGACGTGCAGTTCAACATCGGCGCCAACCAGGTCGGCGAGGACGTGCATGAGGTCGTGCTGAAGATCGACGTCAACGCCAAGTCGGGCGACACCGTCGCGTTCGTAGTCGACCTGTCGTTCGCCGGCCTGTTCGGCATGCGCAACGTGCCGGCCGAGCATGTCCAGCCGTTCATTCTCGGCGAGGCGCCGCGCCTGCTCTTCCCGTTCGCCCGCCGCGTGCTGGCCGACGCGGTGCGTGACGGCGGCTTCCCGCCGCTGTTGCTCGAGCCGATCGATTTCAACGGCCTGTATATCCAGCAGGCCGCGCAGCGCGCTCAGGGCGGCGAGGGCCCCGAGAGCATCGAGGGCGTCGGCCAGGCCTGAGCCTTCCGGCTCGGCACATCGGGGGCGGACGCGGCATGAGCCTCGTCAAGAACAGCGCGACGATCGGCGTGTTCACGCTGGCCAGTCGCGTGCTGGGATTCGTGCGCGACGTGCTCGGCGCGCATTATCTCGGCGCGGGATTGGCCAACGACGTGTTCAACGTCGCCTGGCGGCTGCCCAACCTGTTCCGCGCGCTGTTCGCGGAAGGGGCGTTCTCGGCCGCCTTCGTGCCGATGTTCAATCGCGTCGTCGGCCAGGCGGAGGTGGATGGGCGCGAAGGGTTGCCGGTCGGCCTGCGCTTCGCGGAGGACGTGCTGTCGATCCTGCTGCCGTTCCTGGTGGTGTTCACCACGCTGATCATGGTCTTCCCGAAGCCGATCGTGTGGCTGATCACCTTCGGCTTCAAGAATGCCGGTGGCCACGCCGAATTCCTGCTGGCGACCGAGCTGACCCGCATCACCTTCCCCTACCTGGCGCTGATCAGCCTGGTCTCGCTGATGGGCGGGATCATGAACTCGCTCAACCGCTTCTGGGTCAATGCGGCGGCGCCGATCATGCTCAACATCTGCATGATCGCGGGGCTGGTGTTCTTCGCCTCGCCCGAGCCGATCGTCACCGCGCGCAATCAGGCGATCGCCATCACCGTATCCGGCGTGATGCAGCTCGCCTGGCTGGTGTTCGCCGCGCGCAAGGCGGGCGTAGCGCTGCGGCTCAAGCGGCCGACGCTCGACCCTCAGGTCAAGAAGCTGCTGCAGATGATC
Organism: Sphingomonas sp.; assembly: GCA_051955175.1. Classification (GTDB taxonomy): domain Bacteria; phylum Pseudomonadota; class Alphaproteobacteria; order Sphingomonadales; family Sphingomonadaceae; genus Sphingomonas. The sequence continues at coordinate 3,659 of JBQCHA010000088.1, read as the reverse complement.
TGGCCCGCTGCGTTGGGCCAGGGGGCGATCCAGTTCAACCTGTTCATCATTACGCTGCTGGCGGCGGGCTTCCTGCCCGAAGGTTCGGTGTCGTACATCTATTATGCCGACCGGCTGAACCAGCTGCCGCTGGCACTGGTCGGGATCGGCGTCGGCACCGCAATCCTGCCGGTGATCTCGCGCCAGATCGCCAGCGGCCAGGAACAGGCGGCAATCCACACGCAGAACCGCGCGATCGAGCTGTCGCTGCTGCTGGCGCTGCCGGCCGCGGTCGGCCTCATCACCGCTGCGACGGCGCTGATCCGCGGCGCCTTTCAGTCGGGCCATTTCTCGGCCGCCGACACGATCGCCTCGGCCTCTGTGCTGCGCGTGTTCGCGTGCGGCCTGCCGGCCTACATCCTGATCAAGCTGCTGACCCCCGGCTTCTACGCCCGCACCGACACCAAGACACCGGTGCGCATCGCGCTGATCGAGATGGCATGCAACATGTCGCTCAACCTGTTCTTCGTCTTCTTCACCAATCTGTCCTACGTCGGACTGGCAATCTCCGGGGCCTCGTGCGCCTGGATCAACGCCGGCCTATTGTTCCTGGTGCTGCGCCGGCGCGGCCAGTTCGCGATCGACGCGCAGCTGCGCCATCGCGCGCTGCGGCTGCTACTGGCGGCAGCGGCGATGGCGGCGCTGCTCCTGTTCCTCGAACCGCGCATCCTGCCGCACATCGGCAACGGCATCGTCAGCCGCGTCGGCTGGCTTGCCGCGCTGATTGTGCCGGGCGCCATCTGCTATTTCGGCGCGGCCTTCCTGTTCGGCGCGTTCCGCTGGCCCGAGCTGAAGGCCGTGCTGCTCAGGCGCCGCTTGACCTGACGCGCGTGCTCGGCGACACGCCAACCCCATGAGCAAGCGTGTCGTCTCCGGAATCCAGCCCACCGGCAACCTTCATCTCGGCAACTATCTTGGCGCCATCAAGCAGTGGGTGGCGATGCAGGACGAGGTCGCGGCCGAGGGCGGCGAGTGCCTGTTCTTCCTGGCGGACCTCCACGCGCTGACGCAGCCGGTGGTGCCGGCGGAGCTTGCCGCCAATACGATCGAGATGGCCGCGACGCTGATCGCCTGCGGTATCGATCCGGCCAAGTCGGTGCTGTTCAACCAGGCCCGCGTCCCGGCGCATGCCGAGCTTGCCTGGCTGCTCGGCGGCACCGCTCGGGTCGGCTGGCTCAACCGCATGACGCAGTGGAAGGACAAGGCCGGCAAGGATCGCGAAGGCCAATCGGTCGGGCTGTTCACCTATCCGGTGCTGATGGCCGCCGACGTGCTGGTCTACAAGGCGACGCACGTGCCGGTCGGTCATGACCAGAAGCAGCACCTGGAGCTCGCCCGCGACATCGCGACCAAGTTCAACCAGGATTTCGGCGTCGATCTGTTTCCGTTGCCCGAACCTTTGGTGTCGACCGCGGCACCGAGGATCATGAGCTTGCGCGACGGATCAGCGAAGATGTCGAAGTCCGACCCGTCGGAAATGAGTCGCATCCACCTGACCGACAGCGACGACGCGATCGCCCAGAAGTTCCGCAAGGCGCGGACCGATCCCGACCCCCTGCCCGACAGCTTCGCCGCGCTGGGCGACCGCGCGGAGGCGAAGAACCTGGTGACGATCTACGCCGCGCTGGCCGACAGCACCCCCGATGCGGTGGTCGCCGACTTTGCGGGCCAAGGCTTCGGCGCGTTCAAGCCGGCGCTGGCCGATCTGGCGATCGCCGTGCTGGGGCCGATTCGCGATCGCCTCACCGCGCTGCTCGGCGACCGCGACGCGGTGGCCGCCGCGCTGGTCGACGGCGCTGCCCGTGCGAATGCGCGTGCAGCCCCTATATTGACGGAGGCGCAGCGCGCGGTCGGGCTGCAGGTGTGAGACGATCCGTTGCCTCCGTGCGTTCAACTGCTATTCAGGTCGTCAAGAACATAATAGCAACTGCTTGAGTTCCCGTGTTTTCGCCTCCCGGAGGGCCAAAAGTCATGAAAAAGTCGCTGATCCTCGCAACCGCAGCCGCCGCGCTGGCCCTGTCGGGTTGCGCCACCCCGTTCAGCGCGCGCGTGTCGCGCTTCCAGCAGCTGCCGCCGCCGTCGGGGCAGACGTTCGTCGTCGAGAGCAAGGATCCGCGCCTCAACGGCAGCCTGGAGTTCCAGCATTATGCCGACGTCGTCGCCGCGCACATGGAGCAGGTCGGCTATCGCCGCGCCAGCGACCCGGCCAGCGCCGATCTGATCGTCGACATGCACTACATGGTCGATAACGGCCGTGAGCGCGTGGTGACCACGCCCGATCCCTGGGGCCCGGGCCCGTGGGGGCCGTGGGGCGGCGGTTATTGGGGCTATCGCGGCTGGGGCTGGGGCTGGAACGATCCGTTCCTCTATGGCCCGGGCCCGGACGTGCACAGCTACACCGTCTATACCAGCCAGCTCGATCTCGACATCGATCGCACGTCGGACGGCAAGCAGGTGTTCGAAGGTCACGCCCAGGCGCATTCGACCACCGACGCGCTGACCAAGCTGGTCCCCGATCTGATCGAGGCGATGTTCACCGGCTTCCCCGGCAACAGCGGCGAGACAGTGAAGATCACCGTGCAGCCCGAGCGGCGTTGACGATCGGGGGCTTCGGCCCCCGATTTGTTTTGGCGCGATGATGACCCCGGCCATGTGCCGGGGTTTTCTTTGTGGAAAGTAGAGCGGATCAGCCTTCGAGCTGGCCGAGCAGCAGGCGCACGGCACCGTCGATCTCACGGTCGGCGTCGCGCAGTTCCTCGATGCGGCGCACGGCGTGGATCACGGTCGAATGGTCGCGGCCGCCGAACTTGCGGCCGATCTCCGGCAGCGAGCGGGTGGTCAGGCGCTTGGCTAGGTACATCGCGATCTGGCGCGGCCGGGCGACGACGCGTGCGCGGCGTGCGGAGACGAGATCGAGCGGCTTCAGTTCGAAATGCGCCGAGACCACGCGCTGGATTTCGTCGATGGTGACGCGCCGCTGCGCCCCGCGCAGCACGTCGCCCAGCGTCGCGACGGTGAAATCGAGGTCGATCGTGTCGCCGGTCAGCTGCGCATAGGCGACGACGCGGTTGAACGCGCCTTCCAGCTCACGGATATTGCCGGTGATGCGGTTGGCAAGCAGCTCGACTACCTCATCGGGCACCGGCGTCTCGACCAGCTCCGACCGGCGGCGCTCCAGGATCGCGCGGCGCAGCGCCGCCTCGGGCGGCTTGATGTCGGCGACCAGGCCACCCGACAGCCGCGAGACGATCCGCGCCTCCACGCCGTCCAGTGCCTGCGGGGCACGGTCGGCGGTGATCACCAGACGCTTGCCGGCGACCATCAGCTCGTTGACGGTGTGGAAGAACTCTTCCTGCGTCGAATCCTTGCCGGCGATGAACTGCAGGTCGTCGATCAACAGCAGATCGGCGGCACGCAGCCGCTGCTTGAACGCGAAGGTGTCCTTCGACCGCAGCGCCTGGACGAACTCGAACATGAACCGCTCGGCCGACATGAACATCACCCGCGCATCGGGCTGCGCGGCAAGGAACTCATGCGCGATCGCGTGCATCAGGTGGGTCTTGCCCTGCCCGGTCCCCGAATGGAGGAACAACGGGCTGAACCGCACCGGCCCCGGCGCG